>JAZSAB010000065.1:0-15183 GCA_045601675.1 Faecousia sp. | reverse complement strand
TCCGACCTCTACTACTATCCCGATGCCACTGCCGAAGCGGCAGAGGAGGCAGGCATCAAGGCAAATGTTGCCCTCTCCGCCTACCGATTTATCGATGAAAGCGAAGAATTTGACTTCGACACCGACGAGCAGTGCAAAGAGGTTGTCCGTATCACCGAAAAGTGGCACAACAAAAACGACGGTCAGATTAAGGTGGACGCCGGCATCTACGCCGAGTACACCAGCAACTACCCTCTTTTGGAGGGTCTTTCGGACTTCGCGAGAGAAAAGGGTCTGGGCTTCCAGCTCCATCTTTCCGAAGCAAAGGAAGAATCCGATTCCTGCCTGGATCGCACCGGCTTGGAGAGCGCGGAGCTTCTTGCCTGCCACCGGGTATTTGATGTCCCCGTGTGCGCAGCCGGCTGTGCCGCCCTTTCCGAAACCGAGCGCAGCATCTTAGGTAAGAAGAAGGCAACCGCCGTTTCCACGCCCATTGCAAACGCAAAAGCCGGTCTTCCCCTACTTCCCATCACCGACACCGTAAAGGCCGGTATCAATGTGGCCCTCGGCACCGGCAGCGCCCTCGACAGCGGCAATTTAGACCTCTTTGAAGTGCTCCGCCATACTGCCCTGTCCCAGCGGCTTAACGGCGGTGATGCCATCGCTATGCCCTCCCAGGCAGTGCTGATGATGGCTACCGTCTGCGGCGCAATGGCACAGGGTCGCGCCGCTTCCTGCGGCATGCTGAAAGTGGGTATGGACGCGGATCTGATCCTCCTGGACTTCACAAAGCCTCACCTGATGCCCTGCCACAATGTGCTCAGCTCCCTTGTCTTCTCCGCAAAGGGCAGCGATGTGGCGCTGACCATGGTCCGGGGCAAGATCCTCTATAAGAACGGTGAATTTACCACCATTGACCTCCCCGCTGTCATTGAGGAGATCACCAACTATGCAATCCCTCGATTGTTCGACGAAAAGGGGTAACAGTATGTCCGAAACCGGTAAAAAGCAAAATTTCCTCCACGGAGCGGCGCTGCTTGCCGCAGCTACCGCCATCGTGAAGGTCATCGGCGCGCTGTATAAGATCCCGCTGAAAGCCATCATCGGCGACCAGGGCTACGGCTACTTCGTCACCGCCTACGATATCTACTCGGTGCTTCTGATGGTGGCAACCGCCGGTCTGCCCATCGCCATGAGCCGTATGATCAGCCAGGCAAGCTCTCTGCAGCGGTTTAACCAGGTTCGAAAGGTCTATAAGACCGCCAGAGCCATCTTCCTGGGTCTTGGCGCCCTCAGCAGCGCTCTGATGTTTATTTTCTGCAAGGAACTGGCGCTGTTCCAGAAGCAGCCGGACGCGGTGGCTGCCATCGTCTGCCTGTCCCCCTGCGCCCTCCTGATGGGCATCATCTCCACCTTCCGCGGCTTCTTCCAGGGTCAGGGCGATATGCGTCCCACCTCGGTCAGCCAGGTGCTGGAGGCGGTCTGCAAATTGGGTGTAGGTCTTTTGGCGGCTTTCCTCATTATGCAGCACACAAATTCCGTTGCCATCGCAGCCGGCGGCGCTATCTTAGGTGTCACCACAAGCTGCCTGATTTCCGTTATTTATCTGTTTGGCAAGTTCCGTCCTGCCTACCGTGACCTGCCCAAAACCGACGAGGAAGCAAGCTCCTACGCCCAGGCGGCAAAGGATCTGCTTGCCATCGCCGTACCTATCACCATCGGCTCTGCGGGTCTGCAGCTGCTGACCGTGCTGGAGACAAATCTCTATATGGGTCAGCTTCTCACCGCCGGCGGTCACAGCCAGGATACCGCAGACACCATGAAGGGCATCTACAACATGGCGCAGACCATTTTCAATATGCCCTGTTCCTTTATGATTCCTATCACCACCAGCATACTCCCGGCGATTACCTCCCACCTGACCCTGGGCGACCATGGCGCCGTGAAGGCAACAGAAGAATCCGCTGCCCGGATCACGGGTCTGCTGAGTCTTCCCTGCAGCGTGGGTCTGTGCGTGCTGGCAAGACCGGTTATGTCCTTGCTTGGCGGATACACCGGAGAAAAATTAGAGCTGGCCGCAACTCTCATGGCGCTGCTGGGCGCAGGTATTTTTCTCTACGCAATGGTGCAATATACCAATGTGGTGCTCCAGTCCCACGGCAAAGCTTCCATCCCCGTGGTGAATATGCTGCTTTGCGGTGTGATGAAGCTGGCGGTTGTTTATGTTCTGGTGGGCAATCCCACTCTGGGCATCGCCGGCGCCCCCATCGGCGCAGCGCTTTGCTACTTGTGTATCGCCGTTTTGAACCTCATCGCCATCTCCCGGGTCGTACCCCAAAAGCCGGCGCTTCTTAAAAATATCCTGCGTCCCATTGTGCCTGCGGCTGTAATGGGAATCGCCGTTTTCGGCGTCTACCGGGGTCTGATTTCCCTGCTGGGAGCAGACGGAAGCCGGCTGCTGCTTTGCGGTATTCCCATTGGTGTTGGCGTAGTGATTTATCTGCTTGCGGTGGTTTTGTGCAAGGCGATCACTTACGAAGACTGCCTGCTTCTTCCCAAGGGCGAAAAATTAGCAAAGTTGCTAAAGTTGTAAAAAATTCGGTTTTTTACGAAAAAACACTTGATTTCCCCATAAAAATGTGTTACGCTAAAATCCCAACCAAATATAAAAGAGGTATTTTTTATGAACAAGACTGAACTCGTAGCAGCTGTTGCTGCAAAGACCGGCCTGACCAAGAAGGACGCTGAGCGTGTTATGAACGCAGCTCTGGAGACCATTTCCGACAACCTGATCAAGGGCGAGAAGGTTTCCCTCTCCGGCTTCGGCATCTTCGAGGCTAAGCAGCGTGAAGCTCGCGTTGGCCGCAACCCCCGCACCAAGGAAGCTATTCAGATCCCCGCTACTCGCCTGCCCGTCTTCAAGGCAAGCAAGACTCTGAAGGACGCCGTTTCTAAGTAATTCATGCGGCTGGACAAATACCTGAAGGTATCCCGTCTCATTAAGCGCAGGACCATTGCCAATGAGGCTTGCGATAATGGCCGAATCATTGTCAACGGCAAGGTAGCAAAAGCCGGCTACGACGTCAAACCCGGCGATCGTATTGAGATCGCTCTGGGCCCCAGGACTGTGGCGGTGGAGGTTCTACAAGTGGCGGACAGTGTCCGCAAAGACGATGCCTGCGCCCTTTACAAAGAGATCTGAAAGAAATAAGGCAGAGGACATTTATCCTCTGCCTTATTTTTTTATTAAATTTTAGCGGTGCTCGCCGAGATAGAACAGCGCCAGTGTGCCGGGACCGGAGTGAGAACCAATGACCGCGCCGGTGTAGTAGGTAAATACATCCTTTACGCCGTACTGCTCGCGGACCAGTTTCTCCAGGTACGCGGCATCGTCCCAGCAATCGCCGTGGCAAATGAACACCGTGTCGTTCTCGCCGGGAAGACCGGTCTCGCCCATTTTCTTCGCGATGGCGGAGATGGATGCCTTACGGCCCCGGGCAGTAGTTACCTTAATCAGGTGACCTTCATTATCCACGTGCATGACGGGCTTGATCTGCAGCATAGTGCCAACCAGAGCGGTTGCGGCGCTGACACGACCGCCGCGCTTGAGGTACACAAGATCATCCACCGTAAACCAATGGCACAGGTTCAGCTTATGGCTCTCGACCCACTGGGCAACTTCGGTAAGGCTCATGCCTTCATCCCGCTTCTTGCAGGCATACCACACCAGAAGACCTTGACCCAGGGACGCGCAGAGGGAATCAATGACGATGACCTTTCGCTCCGGGTACTTTTCCTGCAGTTCGGTTGCGGCGATCACAGCGGACTGGTAGGTAGTAGAAAGACCGGAGGAGAAGGTAATGACCAAAATATCCTGACCTGCCTGCAGCACCGGTTCCATAACACACTCCCAATTCTGGGGGTTTGCGGCAGCGGTGCTGCCGGACTCGCCGTCACGCATACCCTGGTAAAGCTCTTTGATCAGGCTTTCCGGGAAGGCTCTGTGCTCCTGACCACGGAAATTGAGGGTCAGGTTTACCACTTCCAAACCCAGCTCCCCATACATAGTTTCGGGAAAGTCGCAGCCGTTATCGGTAATGATCTTGAAATTCATAGTATTTCTCCTTTTGCGTTTTGCATACCCCTATCTTACCCAAAATCGCTGTACTTTGCCACCTCCACGGCGGGGAATCCCATTTTTAGGGTGGAGCGACAGTAGAATTCCGCTCTCTACCGGCAGTAGAGTTTTGGTTTTTATAACTATTTTGCCTCGTTTTTCTTGGATAAGCTACCAAAGAGCAGGCAAGACCAAAGAAATAAGCTAACCACCCAATACTGGCTACACAGCATCGGCGCAGACACCAGGGTCAGCAGTCCCTGCAGCACCATGCCCCAGGCAGCGCTGCCCTCCGCGGACAGGAAGGTCATAAGGAGGGTCAAAACCGTCAGCGCAAGAGAGCCGATGGCGAGGCAGCGGATAGTAAGAACGGTCTTTTTATCCCCGTTCAGGATGCCACGCCACAAGAGGATCGCGCCCGGCAGGAAGAAAATGACGCCCATCGCAACCAGGAATCCCCGCAGAAAACCTTCTGCGTGCTCAATCGTGCCCAGCGCAACGCAGGTCACATATAGAACCGCCCAAATGCCCCAAAGATATTTATTCTTCATAACATTCTCCTTTTCGCGGAATGCTTGTAGGGGCGGCAATCTGCCGCCCGCGGGCAATCCATGGTCGCCCCTACATATTCTAACGCTATTTTACCACTTTTGTCCGGACATAGCAAGGAAAGAAAAAATGCTGGACAGAGGGGCGTTTGGCTGGTATAATATAGAAAACTAAGGAAAGGGCGTGTAACCCTATGAAATGTCCGTTTTGCGGTGACCAGGAGAGCAAGGTCGTCGATTCCCGCCACAGCGAGGACGGTGCCAGCATCCGCCGCCGCCGGGAATGTTTAGCCTGCCAGCGGCGCTTTACCACTTATGAGATGGTGGAAAGTCTGCCCATCATCGTGGTCAAGCGGGATGGCTCCCGCCAGACTTTTGACCGCAACAAGATCCTCAACTCCATGGTCCGTGCTTTTGATAAGCGGCAGGTGGATGTTGCCGACCTGGACCGGATCACCACCGAGATCGAGCAGACCATCCAAAACACCCTGGAGCGGGAGGTCAGCACCGACCACATCGGCGAGATGGTTATGGAACGCATCAAACCTTTGGACGAAGTGGCATACATCCGCTTTGCTTCCGTCTACCGCCGTTTCCAGGATGTGAGCAGCTTCATTTCCGAGATCGGTAAGCTAGGTAAATAATAATACAAACAAAAAAGGTTAGGGCCGAAGCCCTAACCTCTTTTTTTATGTTCGTTTAGATCTTAGTAAACGTTTGCCCACTCAGCAATGTTTTCGCCAGTGAATGCGAAGGGAGGGCCAACGATGATCTGCTTCTCAGCGGGATCGCCAGCGGTAACAGCGTAGGTCTTGCCGTTGTCAGCTGCGAACTCGGTGCCAGCCTCGCCAACCTTGCCGTCAGCGATAGCCTTGATCATGTATACTGCGCAGTTGCCCACGTCGATGGGGTTCCACAGGTACATGTAGGGGCAAGCCTTGTCGTCGCCGGTGTAGTCCTTCATTTCGGAGGGCAGACCCAGGCCAGCGATCTTGATCTTGCAGTCAGCAGTGTTGGTAACGACCTGAGCAGCAGCCAGGATGCCAACGGTGGTGGGGCAGCAGACGACTTCCAGGTTGGGGTACTTGGTCATCAGGTTCTGCATTTCGTCGGTGGACTTCTGGGACTCGTCGTCGCCGTAAACGGTCTCGACCAGCTTCAGGCCAGCATACTTGGGGTCCTTCAGGATCTCTTCCATAGCTGCGATCCAAGCGTTCTGGTTGGTAGCAGTGGAGGAAGCGGACAGGATAGCGAATTCGCCTTCGCCGCCGGTCATGTCGGCAACGGAGTCGACCAGGACCTGAGCAACCTGCTCAACGCCAGCCTGGTTGACGAACATCTGGGAACCAGCAGTGTCGGAGTCCAGAGTGACAACGATGACGCCCTTTTCACGAGCAGCCTTGATGGTGGATTCCAGAGCAGCTGCGTCGTTAGCAGCGATTGCGATGCCCTTAACGCCCTGAGCGACCAGGTCGTTCACGATGCTGATCTGATCGTCAACAGAGGTGGTCTCGGGGGACTTGGTCAGGAACTCAACGCCGACAGCCTCACAGCCAGCCTTGAAGCCTTCGATCATCTTCAGCATGTAGGGGTTGGATGCGTCCTTGCAGACGATAGCGTAGGTTGCCTTGCCGTCAGCTGCGGGAGTCTTGCCGCCGCCGCAAGCTACCAGGCCCACGACCATGATCAGTGCCAGGAACAGTGCGATAAACTTTTTCATACTTCTTTTTTCCTTTCGATTTTTGATTTATATGAACGCAAGCGCGTACATACCAGAAATTACTTGACCGCCTTTTTGCGATTCTTGATGGCGTCCCGGATGGTGGGGAACAGAACGACTGCGATCAGCAGAGCACCCAGAATGATACGGATGGTCTGACCGCTGAGGTTGATAAGACCCAGACCGTAACGCAGCAGACCGATGACGAACACCGCGATCACAGCGCCCACCATAGTGCCCTTGCCGCCGGCGGTGGAGATGCCGCCCAGCACGCACATGGAGATGGCTTCCAGATCGAAGCCTTCCGCCACGTTACTCTTCACGCTGCCCAGGTTTGCGCAATAGATCACCGCTGCGAAGCCGCAGATAAAACCGGTAAGAGTGAAAACGATCATACGGATCTTTTCTACCTTCACGCCGGCGTAAGCGGCTGCCTTCTTGTTCTCGCCGATGGCGAACATGTGGCGACCGAAGATGGTCTTATGCATCACAAGTCCGAAGATCACTGCCAGCACAGAGAAGATAATGAAGGGATAGGGGACGATGCCGCCGATTCTGCCGTAGAACAGCTGACCGAACCACTCCACCTTCTGCATACCGCCGGTTGCGCCGTCGCCAAGGATGCGCTCGGAAAGACCGCGGAAGACGATGTTGGTAGCCAGGGTGACGATCATGGGGGCAAGCTCGGTGAACTTGGTCATGATGATGCCGTTCAGAGCGCCGCAGATGGTGCCGGTGAGCAGGCAGGCAAGAATACCCAGCCAGATGCTTCCGGTAGCGTTGTAAACGATACCAAGCACGGTAGCGGAAAGGCAGACATTGCCGCCCACAGACAGGTCGATATCGCCCAAAAGCAGGACATAGGCCATGGGCAGGGCGATGATGCCCTTAACTAAGAAGCCGTTGATGTTGGTGAACAGATTGTAGGCATCCAGATAATAGGGAGAAAGGGATGCGTTCATGATGTTCACGCCCAGGAAGATAACGATGAGCAAAAACTCCCAACGGACCAACAGGTCCTTAACAGAGAACTTGCGCAGATGGGATATGGTTCTTCCGGATTTGGTTGCCATCAGATATCCCTCCCTTCCAGAGCTTTGCGGGCTGCGTTGCGCTGCACGATCACGTTGATCAGCACGGCAATGGCAATGACCGCACCCTTCAGAGCCTGCTGCCAGAAGGGATCAATGCCCACCAGGGACAAAGACTTACTGATGATTGCGATGGTAATTGCGCCCAAAAGCACGCCGAAAGCGTTGCCCTGACCGCCGTTGAGGCTGACACCGCCGATAACGCAGGCGGCGATAACATCCATTTCCGCGCCGGTGGCCATATTGCCCTGGGCGGTGGCGTACATACTGGTGTACATTGCGCCGGCAAGACCGGCGATTGCGCCGTTGATGGAGTAGACGATGATCTTGACACGGTCGATATTGATACCGGAGATCTTGGCAGCATCCGCATTGGAGCCGACGGCATAGATCTGACGGCCGAAGCCGGTCCATTTCAGGAACACGATCATAACCACGAACAGCACCAGAACGATCCAGAACAGATTGTTCAGTCCTAAGAAGCTGCCCTGAGCGAAGCTCTTGTAACCGGCAAGCATCTGGTCGGAGGGCACCCACTTGGTCTCGGAAACGAAGTAGGTAAGACCTCTGAAAATGTACTGCATACCCAAGGTGGCGATGATGGGGATGACCTTGCCCTTGGATACGATGAGACCGATGACCAGGCCGCAAACAAGGCCCACAAGAATGCTGAAGCCGTAAGCAACGAAGGGATCGGTGATCACGCCGTCACGCATTAAGAGGCTCGTGGACATACCGCTCAGCGCCAAAGTTGCGCCGATGGAGATGTCGATACCGCCGATGAGCAGCACCAGCAGCATACCGAAGGACAGCACCATGGTGTAGGCGTAGTTCTGAGTCAGCTGGCTGATAACCGTGCCGGACAGGAACTTACCGCCGCTGCGCCACTGGATCACAGCCACCAGCAGCACCATGACCAGCAGGAGGCTGGATTCACGGCTGCGCAGGAGACTACGGAGGAAGCCGTCTTTTTGAAGTGTTTTCGTTTTCACTTTACACACTCCCTTCCGTTGCGGTCAGCTTGGTCATAGCCAGCTCCAGGATCTTCTCCTGGGTGGCCTCACCGCGCTGCAGCTCGCCGGTAACACGGCCCTCGCACATAACGATGATCCGGTCGGACATACCGAGGATCTCGGGCATTTCCGAGGAGATCATAATAATCGCATAGCCTTCCTGGGCAAGCTCGCCCATGATCTCGTAGATCGCGGCTTTCGCGCCAACGTCCACGCCCTTGGTGGGCTCGTCCAGGATCAGCACCTTAAAGTCGGAACCCAGAGCCTTGGCAACAACCACCTTCTGCTGGTTGCCGCCGGACAGGGAGCTTGCCTTGTCGAAGACGGAAACTGCCTTGGTATCCACCTGCTCTGCCAGGTCCTTGGAGGTAATATTTTCGTGCTTTTCATTGAGGAACAGACCCTTAACATGCTTCTTAAGCTCTGTCAGGGTGATGTTTCTGCCGATGCCCCAATCCAGGATCAGACCTTCGATCTGCCGGTTTTCGGGGAGCAGACCGATGCCAAGCTCCATGGCCTCGGTGGGGTTCTTGATCTTGACTTCCTTGCCCTCAAAGAAGATCTTACCGGAGGTAAGCTTCTCCGCGCCGAAGATGGTCTGCACCACTTCCGTACGGCGGGCGCCAACCAGACCCGTAAGACCCAGGATCTCGCCCTTGCGGACAGAGAAGGAAACATCTTTAAAGTAACCGGTGCGGCAGAGGTTCTCCACCCGGAGGATCTCTTCGCCCGGAGTCACATCGGGCTTAGGGAACAGGTCGTTGATCTCACGACCGACCATGGCCTTAATGAGGTCTGCGTTGGTGATGCCGTCTACATCATATGTACCGATGTACTTAGCGTCTCGGAACACGGTGACCTTGCTTGCCAGGGCGTACATATCTTCAAAACGGTGGGAGGTGAAGATGATGCACTTGCCTTCGTCCCGGAGCTTCCGGGTAATGCGGTACAGCTCCTCGGATTCCCGCTTGGTAAGAGCGGCGGTGGGCTCGTCCATAATGATGATCCGGGCGTTCAGGGAAAGGGCCTTGGCGATCTCAACCATCTGCTGCTGCGCAACGGAGAGGTTGCCCATCAGTGCTTTGGAGTTAAAGTCTGCGTTCAGCTCACCCAGAAGCCGGTCGGCTTCCTGGTACATTTCCTTCCACTGGACCATACCGAAACGCTTTTTCAGGTGACCGGTGAAGATGTTTTCCGCAACGGACAGATGCGGATATGCGGTAACATGCTGATAAATAGCAGCGATACCGGCTTTCTGTGCATCCCTGGTGCTCTTGAAGTGGACGGGCTGACCGTCCAGAAGCATTTCGCCTTCCTCAGCCTGGTGCACACCCATGATCACCTTGATGAACGTGGATTTGCCGGCACCATTTTCACCCATCAGCGCGTGGATTTCTCCGGGCCGCAGGGAAAACTGGACCTTGTCCAGAGCCTTTACACCGGGAAAGATTTTGGTTATGCCGCGAAGCTCCAGAATGGGCTCAGACACAGCATATTCCCCCTTTCTCAGCAGGTTTATACAGAATAAAAAACAGGCTCCCTTATGCAAACCGCACAAGTAAAAGCCAACAGCGTTGTGAAAAACGAACAAAATTTGTCGATTGTGGTTAGATTCGCTTTCCAATCACGCCGCTTGTTTGTATAATATCACCAAGCAGAGAAAAAAGCAATCTTTTTTATAGGAAAAGATGGAAACTTTTTATCTTTCTTTTGCAATTTCAAAAAACGATCTGGAGGAAACGAATATGGAACGCTACGCATGGAAAGCAACGGTCTTGCCCGGAAAATTAGAAGAGTACATCTACCGTCACGACAACATCTGGCCGGAAATGAAGCAGGTGCTGAAAGATGCCGGCATCCGCAACTACACCATCTGGAATGTGGGCAACGAGCTCTTCGGCTACTATGAGTGCGACAGCGTAGAATACGCCGCAAAGGTCCAGGCGGACAGCCCCGTGGTGGACAAGTGGAACGAGTATATGAAGGATGTTATGGTCATGGAGATGGACCCGGTCACCGGCGCTCAGCCCCTGATGAAGCAGGTATTTCTGTTCGATTGATAAAAAGAACCCCCTCATCTGAGGGGGTTCTTGTTTTATTATTGGACGGTGACGATGCCTTTTGCGTCTTCCTCGTCGAAGATCAGCTCGCCCACGGCAGGGACGCGGATGTGACCTTCCCAGGGATTCTTGATGCTCACCACCGGGGTCGTCACCGTTGCCTCCACCTGGGAGCGCTCGAAGCACAGGTCTGTATCCACCATTTGGCAGTCGATGAGCTTTAGGTTCTTGCAGTAGCACAGAGGCTGGGTGCCGATGATGGTGCAGTTTTCGAAGGTCACATTTTCGCTGTACCAGGCAAGATACTCACCCTTAACTACGCTGTTTTTCACGGTGACATTTTTGGCGTGCCAAAATGCGTCTTTGGTGTCAAAATTGCAGTTTTCAAGCAGGGCATCCTCGATATACTGGAAGGAATACTTGCCTTTCAGCTTCACATTTTCAAAGCGCAGGTGATCGGAGCGCATCATAAAGTACTCGCCCTGGACAGAGCAATCGGTCATGGTAATGCCCCGGGTGGACCAGCCGAATTCCGCGGAAATTACATCGCAGCCATCCATCGTTACGCTCCCGCACTCCCGGAGCGCCTTAATGCCATGGAGCTTGCTGTCGGAAATCGTAATATTTTCGCTGTACCAGAGGGCCGCCCGGCAAAGCTCGGTCATCCGGCTGCCCTGGATGCTAAGTCCATTATCGTGCCAAAAGGGATAGCGCAGATTAAAGAAGCAATCCTTTACCCGGACATCCCGGCATTCCTTAAAGGCGCTTTCGCCGTCTGCCGGACCGTCAAAGGCGCAGCTTTCCACCTGAAGACCGGTTTTTCCGTAGAGCGCCCGTTCCTGGTCGAAGGTTTGATTTCGAATGGTTTCCATAGATACACCTGCTTTTTAGATTGTTTCTTCCATTATATTACAGCCGCTGCGCAAAAGCAACAAAAAAGCACCCCTGCGGTTTTTTCCGCAGGGGCGCTTGTGGTTTATTTGATCTTAACGCGTTTTACGGCGCTCCAGGCGGAGTAAACTGTGCCGCTGTCGGTCTTCTTATAAGCGCGAACCTTAAAGTAGTAGTTCTTTCCGGAGGTGAGCTTGGTCTTTGCGCCCTTAAGAACATTTACCTTGTAGGAGGCAGCTTTCTTGAAGCCGCTGTCTTTCTTTGCGGAGTAGTAGACCTGGTAGCCGCTTTCCCCGCTGACATTGGACCAGGTAAGGCTTGCCTTTCCCTTGGTGGAGCTAAGCTTGGTGATCTTGGGGGTTGCGGGTTTGGTGGCGGTGGCAAATACATCGGAGTAGGCGCCCATGATGGTGCCGTTGTCCTTTGTGAAGGCTCTTACCTTATATTTATAGGTAGTACCTGCCTTCAGCTTGCTGATCTTCAGGGTCGTACCGGTGACATCCTTCAGCTTTTCGTACTTCTTGGTCTTGGCGTTATACTGATAGACTCTGTATCCGTCTGCGCCGGTGACCTTCTTCCACTTTAAGGTAATGGTGGTCGTGGTCTGAGTGGCGGATACCTGGGAGGTCGCCCGGGGTTTGATGGTAAAGGTCAGCTTCTTTGTGCCGCTGTAATTGCCCTTCAGGGTGATGGTTACCGTGTACTTGCCCGGCATCTTTCTGCCGCTTTCGTACTTGACGGTGTAGTCCGTGTCCTTTTTGAGGGTGTTGCCCTTGCTGTCCTTAACAGTGACGGCAGGGGTCTTTACCTTGCCGTTGTAGGTATACTCGGTGGTGGAAAGCTTAAAGGTGGTGGGCTTATAGATCGTAGTGGTCTTGGAGGAAACATAGCCGCAGACCTTACAGATACTCAAGAGCTTACCGTTTTCCTTAAGGGTAGCTTTGAGGGAAGACTTGGTGTAGCTGTGGGCGATCGTCCGGGTCGCCTTGCAGACATTGCAGGTCTTGTCGCAGCTATTGGTGTACGTGTGGGTGATGGTACGCTTTGCGGAGCAGGTGTTGCAGGTGGTGTCGCAGCTGTTGGCGTACTTATGTCCGGCATTTCGCTTTGCGGAGCAGACATTACAGGTGGCGTCGCAGCTGTTGGTATAGGTATGGGCATCGGTCCAGAGGGCGGTGACGGTGGTGTCCGCAGATACGGTGATAGTGTCTCCCACTTTCTTCTCTGTGCCGTTTACGCTCCAGGCCTTGAACTTCTTGCAGGTGGGGGCGGTAAAGACGCACTCGGGCAGCGCTTGCTTGCCGTATAGGTTTTCCAGCGCATCCATCGTACCCTTGCCGCCGCCGGCTGCAAAGGAAACGGTATGGCCCGTGGCAGAATGCAGAATATAGACGCTGTTATATTCGTCTTCCTCCCAACTGTATTGACCAAGTATCAGGACGCCGGTATCTAAAGTAACATCTTCCCTGAGCAAATTAGTCAGGTCATAGCCCGGTTTCGGGGCAAAGCGGATCATCATCGCATAGTTTTTCTCCAGGGAGAAGGTGCCGGTCGTCTCTTCCAGAGAATCAAACTCTCCGTCGTTATTGGTGTCCTTTATTTCAGCAAACGCGTACTGCTTTACGACTACCGGGTCAGCCGTTTTGACGGTTACGGCAGCGGGATCAGCTCCCAGCTTGTAGCCCTCCAAGCCAAATGCCACCTTTTCCACCGCAACGGGCGCAGGAATACTGGGATCGTCCAGGATGGTGATAACCGGGGAGCGGAAGAAAAGCATAGAATAACCGGTGTATACATAGGGTCTTCCCGTGCCGTTTTCCGGGATCCACTGCTGGCCGTTGACCGTCAGGGTAACGGGGTCTCCCAGCTCGTGGGTCGTGCCGGCGGTGCCGTCAATGCGGATGGAAACAAAATAACTCCACTCGCCGGGGACAAAGCGTCCTGCATCGTCATTTACCCAGACACCGTCGATCTTTCTCTGCCAGCGGCCGTTGGCGGTGGTAGAATTGACATAGGCCGGGGCACCCTGGGTAACGGTAAAGTGGGGCAGATGCTTATAGCCGTATAAGGTAGGGATGGTCTTAAAATCCTCGGAGGTGGCGACCACATCGTAGATCTGGGTCTTTGTGCTCTTGGTCTTCCACAAAGCGGTGGCGGTAACATTGCCGTACACGGAGATCTTTTCGCCGGGGAGGAATTCCTCACCATTTACGCTCCAGGCCTTAAACACTTTTCCGGAGGGCGGGGTGAAGGTGCAGGCGGGCAGGGCGTATTGCCCCGCAAGGCCTTCTGCCGGCGCCATAGTACCGGAGCCGTTGCCGGCTGCAAAGGAAACGGTATAGCCCTGGAGCGCCGGGAAGGTGTACTCTACGGACAGATACATATTGTTACCGTACTGAATGGTTGCGGTCATTCCGTTTACGGTAACCGCGGGCCGGGGGCTCGTTGCGAATTCATAGTCGGTGCTCTCCCGCAAAATTAATGTGCGAACGGTGTATACCTTGCCTACCTCAAACATGTCGGTGGGCAGCAAGGGCTGATCGCCGCAGAACCAGATGACGCCGTTTTCCTGGCTTTCGCCGTAGACATCATCCTCCACATCTAGAACAATACCTTTTGTATCCAGGTCCGCGTCGTAATTGGGATATCTTCCCGCAGCGGGGGTTACTACCCGCACAGCAACGCTATCGATCTGGGTCGCGGCGCTGACCGGTGTGACCAAGGGGATCAGTAACAGGGTCAGGATCACAATGGCTACAATTATTTTCTTCATGGAATACCGCTCCTTTCAAGTGTTTTATATTCCGTCAAGATAATTTTAGTATAAACTCCCGCGGATGTCCCCACCCCGCCCCGTAAAAAGTGTGGGAAACCAAAAATTTTTGTTTAAATGGAATTGCTCTCACGCAGGGAATTCATCAAAGCAAAAGCCTTCCTCCGAAGGAATGCTTTCATTATTTGAAAATAATTTCATAATTGCTATTGACAATCATATGACCATATGATATTATCATATCACCACATAAAAGAAGGAGGTACCCCCCAATGGAGTGGAATATTCCCGGTACAGTGCTGACCGTCCCCGTGGAGGAAACGGAAAACATCCCGGAAAAGTTTGCGTCCATGTTTTTGGGCGGCGGTATGGTGCTCAGCCAGGTGGCAGCCGTCACCGGACTGGAGCCCTACACCATTCAAAACTGGGTCAAACGGGGCTTTTTGACCAAGCCCATCGGAAAGAAATACACCCTGCGCCAGCTCTGCCGCATTCTCAACATCAATATGCTGAAGGATGCGCTGCCTATGGAAAAGATCTGCGGTCTGATGACCTACATAAATGGTCACTTAGACGATGAGAGCGACGACCTCATCGACGACAGCCAGTTGTATTTCCTGTTCCTGCGTCTGGCAGCGTATCACCGCCAAATGAACGACCCCGCAGGCCGGGACAAATACATCCGGGAGGCACTTGCCAATTATGAGGAGCCCATTCCCGGCGCCCGGGAGCGGGTAGAAAAAGTCTTGAAGGTCATGCTCACCGCCTGGGCGGCAGCGCTGCTTCGTCAGCAGGCAGTATCCATGGCAGACGCCCTCAAAATTTCGAAAGGAGAATAATATGGAAAACAGTCAGTATAATTATTCCTATACCCAAAAAACGCCCTCATCTTCCAAGAAGATCCGCAACATTATTTTGTTCAGCCTGCTGGGTCTTCTGGTGGTCATCGGTGCTTTCACAAGCTTCTACACCGTAGACGATAAGCAGCAGG
>JAZSAB010000064.1:0-3176 GCA_045601675.1 Faecousia sp. | reverse complement strand
CCTCCCACTGCTCCGCCGTGCCTTCGTACTTGATGCCGGCGCGGGCAGGATCCCACTGGCTGAAGCGGAAGGAGCAGTTCTCCAGCATGCCGACGGTGCCCAGCATGTGCTTGGCCAGCTCCAGGCAGCCCTTGAATTCCTCCTCCAACTGATCGGGGCGGAGCACCAGATGGCCTTCGGAGATGGTGAACTGACGGACGCGGATCAGACCGTGCATCTCGCCGGAGTCCTCGTTACGGAACAGGGTAGAGGTCCCACCCAAACGCATGGGCAGGTCTCTGTAGGAACGGGCGCGGTTCAGATAGACCTGATACTGGAAGGGGCAGGTCATGGGACGCAGGGCAAAGCACTCCTTCTCCTCGTCATAGGGATCGCCCAGGATGAACATGCCGTCCAGGTAATGATCCCAGTGACCGGAGATCCGGTACAGATCCCGCTTTGCCATAAGGGGGGTCTTGGTCAGCAGATAGCCGCGCTTCTGCTCCTCGTCCTCCACCCAGCGCTGCAGGGTCTGGATGACTCTTGCGCCCTTGGGAAGCAGGATGGGCAGACCCTGACCGATGGACTCCACGGTGGTGAAGAACTCCAGCTCACGGCCGATCTTATTGTGGTCACGCTTCAGCGCCTCTTCCTGGGCGGTCAGGTACTCTTCCAGCTCCTCCTTGGAGGGGTAACCCACGCCGTAGATACGCTGCAGCATCTTACGGTTGCTGTCGCCACGCCAGTAAGCGCCGCAGTTCTTGGTCAGCTTGAAGCCGTTGTGCTTGACTCTGCCGGTGTGATCCAGGTGAGGACCGGCGCACAGGTCGGTAAAGTCCTCCTGGGTGTAGAAAGAGATCACGGCGTCCTGGGGCAGATCTTCGATCAGCTCCTTCTTGTAGATCTCGCCGTTCTCCTCCGCCCAGGCAATGGCATCTTCCCGGCTCTTTTCGGAGCGCTCCAGGCGGATGCGGGCCTTGCAGATCTTCTTCATCTCCGCCTCGATCTTGGTAAGATCGTCGGGGGTGAAGGTAAAGGGTGCGTCAAAGTCATAGTACCAGCCCTCCTGGGTGGCAGGTCCGATGGCAAGTTTCACTTCCGGCCAAAGGCGCTTGACAGCCTGTGCCATAATGTGGGAGCAGGTGTGCCAGTAGGTCTTGCGGTACTCGGGGTTTTCAAAGGTGTACAGATTTTCTTCGGACATACTTTTTCCTCCATTTCTATTGAGGCGCCATGCCTCCTCGCAAAAACAGATTTTCCCGTCAGCAGGCAGGAATTTTGTTTCGGAACAACTTTTGAGACCGCGGAAATACTTTGTGTATTTCAAGGGAGCAAAAGGCAGTACCGGAGCAAAAGAACAACTGCTGCGTGGGAAAGATGATTTCAGAGGAGGCAAAATAAAAAACCCGCCCCTGATGACATAATCAGGGGTGGGATACAATACAATAATAATGTACTCCACGGTTCCACCCTGGTTGCGGACAAGTCCGCCACTCATTGGCACTGTAACGGGCGCACCCGTCCGGGAATTTCCTCCCGGCAGCTCAGAAGCGGTACGCAAAAAGCAGGGGTACGGAGCTCTTTCACCGGGTGAGCCCCTCTCTGGGAATCTTACTTTCCACGCGTGTCTTCGTCGAAGCCATTAACAAGGAAAATATAACACAATTCCCCGATTCTGTCAACACCCCGGCTCCGGTGGAGCAAACGGGTCTGTTTTGACCGGATATTCCCCGGTCAAAGGGAGGAAAATCCACAAAATTCTTCCATTTTGGTTTACCATAATCAGGATTTGCATAAAATTCCCAATAGGTTACATAATTACGAAACTTATGTAAACAAATGTAACTATTTGCACAAGATATCGTGGGTAACAGAGGTGGATATGTGTATATTTTGATGTGTGGTTTACATAATATTTTAGGCATAATTTTCAAAAAAGTTGTTGATTTATGGCTTTTTGCAGTAAAAGCTTGACTTTTTCTGAAAATTTGTTATAATGAGCCTGCAATCCCTTTGAGGATTGCTTTTCTATGCCATCAATCAACTTGCCCAAATCGAGGCAAAATTTTGTAACTTTTTCGAAAGGAGACCGATTGCATGCATCAAAAGCGACTTATTAAGACACTTGCGATCTGCATGGCAGTGGTTGGTCTGATCAGTGCGCTTACAAGCACCGCTTTTGCTCAGACGACATATGTGATCACCGACGGCGACCAGACAACGGTTTTTTCTACTTACCGTTCCAACCCCGATGATATTCTGCTGGAAGCCGGTCTTACCTTAGACGAAGGCGATTACTACACTACCCAGGAAACCGAAGACGGCATCCCAGAAATTGCTATTTCCCGTGTACAGAACATTACCGTTATGAACTGCGGCACCGAGGTGCAGGCTGAAAGCTACGGCGAGACCGTGGCGGAGCTCTTAAACCGCCTGGGCATCCCCGCTTACGGCGAGTACAGCGTTTCCGTCGCCCTTGGCGACGAGACCTTCGACGGTATGGAGATTGCCGTTGAGCAGAACTCCGACGAGAACCAGACCTACAATGTGGAGATCCCCTTTAAGACCACCTACGGCTACGACGACACCTTAGCTGCAGGCGAGGAGATCATCATTACCGAGGGCGTTCCCGGCACCGCCACCCGCACCGATGCGGTCATCTTCAAAAACCATGAAGAAGTCAGCCGCACCTGCCTCAGCGAAACCGTGCTGAAGCAGCCTGTCAACCAGTATGTACTGAAGGGCACCGGCGAAAATGTGGGCGCCGTCCGCACCCAGCCCATCATCGGCGACGGCTTCATCGTCACCCCCGAGGGCGAGGTTCTCACCTACTCCCACTCCGACCAGTTCCTGGCCACCGCCTACAACATGGCGGACGAGGGCTGCGATGAGATCACCGCCACCGGCACCACCGTCCGGGTCGGTACTGTTGCCGTCGACCCCAAGCTGATCCCCTACTTCACCGAAATGTACATCGTTTCCAACGATGGTGCTTATGTGTACGGTCTGAGCCGCGCAGAGGACTGCGGCGGCGCAATTCAGGACCACCGTCTTGACCTGTATATGGAGACAGTTGCAGAATGCTTCCAGTTTGGTCGCCGGGACTGCACCGTATACTTCCTTACCGACAACGGTTAAGGATTCTCTCACAGTATTGCAAATCCGCCTTTTTGTTGCTATAATGGCAGCAGAAAGGC
>JAZSAB010000063.1:0-5851 GCA_045601675.1 Faecousia sp. | reverse complement strand
TGTAAAGCCTGAAGATATTCTGAAGGTTGGCGACGAGATCGAGGTTTTCGTTGTTCGTGTTAACGACCAGGAAGGCACCTGCCAGCTGTCCAAGAAGAAGCTGGACGGCATGAAGATTTGGGACGACATGGCTACTTACGTGGAAGAGAAGACCACTATCGAAGGCGTCATCACCGAAGAGAACAAGGGCGGCCTGGTTGCTACTCATAAGGGCATCCGCGTCTTTATTCCCGCTTCCCAGTCCGGCATCGCCAAGGGCGGCGACATGACCGGTATGGTCGGCAAGACCGTCGAGCTGAAGGTCACTGAGGTCAACCGCGCTCGCCGCCGCGTCATCGGCTCCATCCGCGCCGTAAACGCTGAGGCTCGCAAGGCTGCTCAGGAGAAGATCTGGAGCGAGATCGAAGTCGGCGCTAAGTTCCGCGGCACCGTTAAGTCCATGACTTCTTACGGCGCATTCGTGGACATCGGCGGCGTTGACGGCATGGTCCACGTTTCCGAGCTGAGCTGGAACCGCATCAAGAACCCCGCTGAGGTCCTGTCCATCGGCGACGAGATCGACGTTTTCGTCATCTCCTTCGACCCCGAGAAGCACAAGATCTCCCTGGGCTACAAGACCGACGAGATGAACCCCTGGAATCAGTTCATGACCGGCTACCATGTTGGCGATGTTGTCACCGCTAAGGTCGTGAAGCTGATGACCTTCGGCGCATTCGCAGAGATCCTGCCCGGCGTTGACGGTCTGATCCACATTTCTCAGATCGCTAACAAGCGCATCGGCAAGCCCGAGGACGTACTGGCTGAGGGTCAGGAAGTTCAGGTCATGATCACCGATGTTGACGCTGAGAACAAGCGCATCTCCCTGTCCATCCGCGCTCTGCTGGAGGAAGAGGCTCCCGAGGCAGAAGCTGAGGTAGAGGCTGAGGCTGAAGAGGCTGCTGAGTAAGAAAACCTACATACCGGAGCCACTATGGCTCCGGTATTTTCTTTGGAGGATGAAACTATGGTAAAGCACATTGTGATCTATACCCTCAAGGAGGGTGTCAATAAGCAAGAGGCTGTGGAGCTGATCCGCAGCGTGCTGGAGCCCCTGGTGGGTGTGGTCCCCGGTCTTCGTCACCTGGAGATCCGCGCCGCGTACCAGGGCGGCATGGACTACGCGCTGTACTCCGAGTTTGAAAGCCGGGAAGCTCTTGCGAATTATGTAAACCACCCCGCCCATCTGGCAGCCAAGGAGCATTTCTGGCACATGCTGGACAGCCGCGTCTGCGCAGACTACGAAGTGTGAGGAAAGAGATATGAAAGCGATCGTTACAGTTGTGGGTAAGGACCGTGTGGGCATCATCGCCGATGTTTGCACCCATCTTGCCGCCTATCAAATCAACATCCTGGACATCAGCCAGACCGTTATGCAGGGTTACTTTACCATGATGATGGCGGTGGACACCTCCCTGAGCACTCTGCCCCTGGCAGAGCTGGCTGTTACTCTTGAGGAAAAGGGCAAGGAAATGAACCTCGCCATCCGCCTGCAGCGGGAGGAAATTTTCCAGGCTATGCACCGGGTATAAGGAGAAAATATGCTGAATGTAAAGGATATTTTGGCTACCCAGGATATGATCGACAAGCGTCACTTAGATATCCGCACCATTACCATGGGTATCAATCTCCTGGACTGCACCGACACCGATGTCAATGACTGCGCCCGGAAGATCTACGATAAGATCACCCGCTGCGCCAAGGACCTTGTAAAGGTAGGTCAGGAGATCGAAAAGGAATTCGGTATTCCCATCGTCAACAAGCGCATCTCCGTGACCCCCATTTCCCTGGTGGGCGCAAGCTGCGTGACCGATTCCTATGTCCCCCTGGCCATCGCCTTGGACGAGGCGGCGAAGACATGCGGCGTCAATTTCATCGGCGGTTTTTCCGCCCTGGTGCAGAAGGGCGCTACCCGCAGCGACTGGATCTTGATGGACTCCATTCCCGAGGCTATGCTGCGCACCGAGCGGGTCTGCTCCAGCGTCAATGTGGGTTCCACCCGTGCGGGCATCAATATGGATGCTGTCGCAAAAATGGGTGAAATTATTAAGAAAACAGCTGATATTACCAAGGAAAACGATGGTTTAGGCTGCGCAAAGTTGGTTGTTTTTGCCAACGCTGTGGAGGACAACCCCTTTATGGCAGGCGCGTTCCACGGCGTAGGCGAGCCGGAATGCGCGCTCAATGTGGGCGTTTCCGGTCCCGGCGTTGTGTACCACGCTCTGCAGAGCGTAAAGGGCCAGCCCTTTGATGTGGTGGCAGAGACCATTAAG
Source organism: Faecousia sp. (assembly GCA_045601675.1). Taxonomy (GTDB): domain Bacteria; phylum Bacillota; class Clostridia; order Oscillospirales; family Oscillospiraceae; genus Faecousia. Next base: position 3,542 of record JAZSAB010000063.1, on the reverse strand, counting down.
AAGACCGCCTTCCGGATCACCCGTATGGGTCAGATCGTGGGTGAAGAGGCATCCCGCCGGCTGGGCGTTCCCTTCGGCATCGTGGATTTGAGTTTGGCGCCTACCCCCGCGGTGGGTGACAGCGTTGCCCGAATCTTAGAAGAGATGGGTCTTGAGGTCTGCGGCACCCACGGCACCACTGCGGCCCTGGCGCTTCTCAATGACGCGGTGAAAAAGGGCGGCGTTATGGCAAGTAACCACGTGGGTGGTCTTTCCGGCGCATTCATCCCTGTGTCCGAGGACGAGGGTATGATTGCTGCCGCAGAAAGCGGTACACTGTGCCTGGATAAATTGGAGGCAATGACCTGCGTTTGCTCCGTGGGTCTGGATATGATCGCCGTTCCCGGCGACACCTCCGCCGCTACCATTTCCGCCATCATTGCGGACGAAGCCGCCATCGGTATGGTAAACAGCAAGACCACTGCTGTCCGTATCATCCCCGCCCCCGGCAAGGTGGTGGGCGACCGGGTGGAGATGGGCGGTCTGCTGGGCAGCGCTCCCGTTATGCCCGTCCACGGCGAGGGAAGCTTCAACTTCATCGCCCGCGGCGGTCGCATTCCCGCCCCCCTGCAGAGCCTTAAAAACTAAGAAAAGAGAGGTCGGAAGACCTCTCTTTTTAATTGACAATTGACAATGGACAATTGTCAATTATTCTTTCTTATTCGAATCGGACAGTAGCTTTTGTAGCGGCGGGTTTTGTGGAATAACCACTTTAAAATCCGGGGAAACTGTGATATTATGAAAGAAAAAGGTAAGGATGTGGCGCCGTGATCGACTTTCAGCGGTTTTCCTTAGAGAAAAAAGAATTCTATGACGCATTTTTGCTGCGGCACGGCTGCCGCGGCTGCGAATATAACTTCGCAAACCTCTATATGTGGGGTCGGCAGAATGCCGCCGTGGTGGAGGGAAATCTTGCGTTTTTCTCCCATTTTTCCGGGAAGAGTCTGTACCTTTTCCCCGTGGGCGACAACGACATCAAAGCCACCCTGGACCGCCTTATGGAGGATGCGAAAAAGCGTGGCATTGCCTTCCGGCTGACCTGCGTTTCTGATGCGGAGCGGGCTCTTTTGGAGCATTGGTATCCGGGAAGATTCCATTTCCATATCAGCCGGGATAACTTCGACTATATTTACGACATCAACGACCTTGCGGACCTGAAGGGCCGAAAATTCCAAAAAAAGCGCAACCATGCGAACCGATTTGATGCCGAGCATCCGGACTGCGCTTTTCTGCCTCTTTCGGAGGAGAATCTGCCCCTGTTCCGGGAGATGTTCGATCTTTGGTTTGCGGACCACGCGGACAGCGACATTTATATGGAGCAGGTGGCGGTGAAAAAGGCGCTGGAGCACTGGCAGGAGCTGAAAATGGAGGGCTTGGTGCTGGTGGAGGGCGGAAAGCCTTTGGCGGTGACTATGGGTTCCCGTCTTTGCGATTGCACCTTCGATGTGCATTTTGAGAAGGCGCTCTCCTCTGTGGACGGCGCATATGCCGCCATCAACCGGGCCTTTGCCCGGTATCTGCGGGAGAAATACCCGGAAGTGGAGAGCCTGAACCGGGAGGATGACCTGGGCATCGAGGGTCTGCGGAAGGCAAAGCTTTCCTACAACCCTGTCCGGCTCATCGAAAAGTCTTGGGCGGCGCTGCGGGAGGATGGTTATGAGTACTGATAAGATCCCCGGCTTAAAAGCTCTGTGGCAGCAGGCTTTTGGAGATACGGACTGGTTTGTGGACCGTTTTTTTGAGATCGCTTATGCCCCGGACCGCTGCCGCTATTTGGAGGAGAATGGCAAGATCCTCTCCGCCCTTTACTGGTTCGATTGCTGTATGGATGGCGAAAAGTGGGCGTACCTCTACGCCGTCGCAACAGAAGAAAATTACCGGGGCAAGGGACTTTGCGCTGCTTTAATGGCGCAGACCCACCGGCATTTGGCGGAAAACGGCTACGCCGGCGCCGTGTTGATGCCGGCAAAGCCACACCTTTGGAGCTACTATAAAAAGCTTGGCTATACTGCCTTTGGGGGCAACCGCTCTTTTGAAATTTTGGCAGGCGATTCCACGGAAAAAGTCGAAACTGTGGACCCGGACACCTATAGCGCGCTCCGCGGCGCTTATCTTCCGGCGCATAGCCTGGATCAGCGGGGGGTCTATGAATTTTATAGGGGATGGGGCGATTTCTACCGGGGTGACTGCTGGCTTTTGGCAGGTGGACTGGATGGAGACTTCTTCTACGCCCAGGAGTTTTTCGGTGACGAAGCCCGTCTTCCCGGAGTTCTCCGGACACTGGGCGCAAGCAAGGGAAAATTCCGCACATCGGGCGGAAACGACCCCTGCGGAATGTATCTGAAATTCCGCCAGGAGGCAACCGTTCCCGGTTATCTGGGCTTTCCCCTGGACTGACGAAAAAAATGACGAAAGTTCGTATTTTTTTCTTGCATATCGAAAAAAATACCGTTATAATAATTCCATCTTTTTTATACTAATTTCGGAGGGATTTTTATGGAAATGCTCGTTCGTCCCGAATCTATGGAACGTATCACCACTCCCGCCCTTGCTGCTGCTTTCATTGAGGAGCAGGTAGCTTTGGTGCGCAAGCAGGTGGGTGACAAGAAGGTCCTGCTGGCTCTTTCCGGCGGTGTGGACTCTTCCGTAGTTGCCGCGCTGCTCATTAAGGCCATTGGCAAGCAGCTGGTCTGTGTCCATGTTAACCACGGTCTGATGCGTAAGGGCGAAAGTGAAGATGTTATTAAGGTTTTCGGTCAGGAGTTGGACGCAAACCTCATCTATGTTGACGCTACCGACCGCTTCCTCGACAAGCTGGCCGGTGTTGCCGAACCCGAGCGCAAGCGTAAGATCATCGGTGAGGAGTTCATTAAGGTCTTCGATGAGGAGTCCTCCAAGCTGGAAGGTATTTCCTTCCTGGCACAGGGCACCATTTACCCCGACATCATCGAATCTAAGGGTGTTAAGGCCCACCACAATGTTGGCGGTCTGCCTGAGGAGATGGAGATGCAGCTGGTGGAGCCCCTGGCTCTGCTGTATAAGGACGAGGTCCGCGTGGTCGGCGAGGCGCTGGGTCTTCCCCACGCAATGGTCTACCGCCAGCCCTTCCCCGGTCCCGGTCTGGGCGTAAGATGCCTGGGCGCTATCACCCGTGACCGTCTCCACGCGCTCCGGGAGGCTGACGCCATCCTCCGTGAGGAGTTTGACAAGAACGGTCTGAACCACGTTTGGCAGTACTTTATCGCCGTGCCCGATTTCAAGAGCGTCGGCGTCCGTGACGGCAAGCGCTACGAAGGCTGGCCCGCTATCCTGTGCGCAGTGAACACCACCGACGCTATGACCGCTACTATCGAGGAGATCCCCTACGCGGTGCTGCACTACATCACTGACCGCATTACCCACGAGGTAGAGGGCATCAACCGCGTCGTTATGGACTTGACCCCCAAGCCTATCGGCACCATCGAGTGGGAATAAGAGAATAAAAATAAACCCCCTCCGGTTGG
>JAZSAB010000062.1:0-3121 GCA_045601675.1 Faecousia sp. | reverse complement strand
CCTTAATCCCAAGAATTAAGCCTTGGAGCGGCCCAGATACTCACCGCTACGGGTGTCGATCTGGATCTTGGCGCCCTCGTTGATGAACAGGGGCACCTTGACCTCAGCACCGGTCTCCAGAGTTGCGGGCTTCAGGGTGTTGGTGGCGGTGTTGCCGGCGAAGCCGGGCTCGGTAGCGGTGACCACCAGGTCAACAAAGTTGGGAACTTCCACGCCGAAGACCTTGCCTTTGTAGCTCATGATGGTGCAAACATCGTTCTCCTTCACGAACTTGAAGGAGTCGTCCAGGGCGGAAGCCTCGATGGGCTCCAGCTCGTAGGTCTCGGGGTTCATGAAGTAGTACAGCTCGCCATCGCTGTAGGAGTACTCCATCTTCTTGCGCTCAACATAAGCAGTGGGGTACTTGTCGCTGGGGTTGAAGGTGGTCTCAGTCACGCCGCCGGTGATGACGTTCTTCATCTTCACGCGAACGAATGCAGCGCCCTTGCCGGGCTTAACGTGCTGGAACTCAATGATCTGCATTACCTTGCCGTCCATGTCGAAAGTAATGCCGTTTCTAAAATCGCTGACAGAAATCATTTCTTTGTCCTCCTAAATATTTCGTAATGAAAAAATTTCATAGCTTTACCGATATATTCTAACCGATACAGCGCTGTTTTTCAAGGGGGAAACGAAATATTTTTACACGATAATCAAGTTTTTGGGGCTCTTTGTAATGTTTTCGTGACCGTCCTCAGTGAAAATCACCACATCCTCGATACGGACGCCGAATTTGCCGGGCAGGTAGATGCCAGGTTCAGCGGATGCGATCATATTGGGTTCCATGACCATCTTGCTGGTGGGTCCGCAGCCGGGCATCTCATGGACCTCAAGACCCACGCCATGACCGTAGCCATGACCGAAGAACTCGCCGTAGCCAGCATCGGTGATGACCTTACGGGCAGCGCCGTCGATGTCGCCGCCGGTGACGCCTGCCTTGGAGGCAGCAAGACCTGCCAGCTGCGCCTGCAGGACAGTATCGTAGACCTTACGCATCTCATCGGTAGCAAATGCAACCGCAACCGTACGGGTCATATCCGCGTGATAGCCCTCATACATTGCGCCAAAGTCCATAGTAATGAAGTCGCCTTCGCAGATCACACGGTCGCTTGCCACGCCGTGGGGCAGGCTGGTGTTGGGACCGGAGACGACGATGGGATCAAAGGAAAGACCGTCGGAGCCGTTCTTCAGCAGGCAGTAGATGAGCTCTGCCTGGAGCTGCTTTTCGGTCATACCGGGGCGGATACGGTCCAGCACCTGAGAAAATGCGATATCGGTGATCTCCTGTGCCTTCTTGAGCTTTTCCAGCTCCCACTCTTCTTTTACGGTACGGAAGCCGGAGATCTTCTCGTTATAGGGAACAAACTTGGCATTGACGCGCTTTTCATAACCCATGAGCTCCTCAACGGTGAGGTAGGTCTCTTCATAGCCCAGGGTGTGTACACCAAAGTCCGCAATGGCATCGTTCAGACGCTTGGAGTAGGGATTCTCCCGGTTGACTTCCAGCACCTCGAAGCCCTGGACAGTGTTCTCGGCAACTTCAATATAACGGCTGTCGGTAAAGTAACGGCAGCCCTTTGCGGTAACGATGGCAACGCCTTCGTCGATGTCGCTCTGCGCGCCGTAGTGGCGGCTAAAGCGGCTGGTCAGCAGAAGACCGTCCACCTCATCGTTTAAAATGGACAGATACTTTTCAATGTTTTTCATAGTCTCATTCTCCTTTTTCCTGCAGCTAATATAAATGGCATCTCCGCCACATGGCGAAGTTTCAGCCAGATGTTATGATTGTCGATGGCGGTTACCAGGATGGAGGTAACGCCGCAGCCGTTTGCGCCCAAGGTGTCCGTGAATATCTGATCTCCAGCCAGCGCGCAGGCATCTGCCGGCAAGCCGTAGGCGGTCAGACAGCGGCGGATGCCGTTTGGGAACGGCTTTTTCGCGTGGGTGATGCACTGGATACCGTACTTTTCGCAGAAGATCTTTACCCGGTCCCGTTTGCTGTTGGACACCACGCAAATCTCGATCTCCGAGTCTTGCATAGCTTTGAGCCAATCGTGCATTTGCTCCGTTGGGTCGTTGGTGGTATAGGGCACGATGGTATTGTCAAAATCCAGCATCAAAAGGCGGATGCCCTTTTCGCTCAAGATCTCCGGTGTCAGATCTGTCACCGAATGGGTGATCAGTTTTGGCAGAAGTGAAAATGGCATAAGCGGTCCTTTCCCTTCATAGATTAAACCGTATTATAACACGAAAGGCGGCATTTGTCTATGGTCTGCCCCTTATATCTTGCGCTGACAGCGGCAGAATTTCAGCATATGCCGCAATTACCGCCGAATGCCGCATGGATGGCTTGCCACTTTTCCCCTTACGGGGATGGGCTATCCAACATTCCAAATGATCTTCCGGAGGGCAGTATGCTAATGGTAAACGATTGGCTGCCGGTGCAGGGGCACAGTCCGGAAAGAATCGCGCAGCAACTGAAAGACACCGTTGAGCGGCTTGCAGTTTCCCGTGTGTTGCTGGATCTTCAAAGAGCAGGAAACAAGGAAACTGTCGCCATTGTGGAAAGGGTTCTCGAAACACTCCCCTGCCCTGTGAGTGTAGCGCTCCCCTACGCCCAGAAAGGGTTTCCGGTACTCCTGCCACCCGTACCGACCCAAACGGCCCTTGAAGATCATCTGAAACCTTACAGCGGTTACGAAATATGGTTGGAGATGGCGCCACTTGTCACTTGCGCCACCGTGACAGAAAGCGGAACAACGTTCCGGGAAATCGAGGAGGATTGGGACAGTCCTGTCTTCTTCGACGAAACGCTTAAATGCCACTATCAGACAAAGGTGGAGAAAGACTCTATCCGGTTTTTGCTGAGGCGGACTAAGGAAGATGTACTCCTGCTCCGGGAAGAGGCGCAAACGCTTAATGTTTCCTGCTGCGTTGGACTCTACCGGGAAATAAAATAAAAACCGCCCTACTTTCGTAGGGCGGTTTGCGCACTTAATACGAGGGAAAATTAATAGAACTTTCTCTTGTTCTTACGGGCAGCTTCAGACTTCTGCTTACGCTTCAGGCTGGGGCTGACATA
>JAZSAB010000061.1:0-6400 GCA_045601675.1 Faecousia sp. | reverse complement strand
TACTCACTCTTCCTCAACGGTTTATGGGATTATACCATATCGCGACCCCAAAAGTCAAGCATAGGCGCACAGAAATCTTTCCATTGCGGACATTTCTCTCCAAAAAAGTAGACAATTTCCTATGGTTATAGGAGATATTTTTAGGTATTCACCCAAATTCCATAGAAAAATCAAATGAATACTTGCTTTTTCCCAAAAATAGAATAAAATGATAACATCGCAGCTATGAAAGAAGGCGTAAGTATGAACAAAGTCTATATTCCTGATGGCTACCGTCCTATCCTGGATGCCTATGATACCCAGCGCGCCATCGCCTATATTAAGCAGAATTTCCAGGAGGAGTTTTCCGCCGCGCTGAACTTAAAGCGCGTGTCCGCTCCCCTGTTTGTTACGGAAGATTCGGGTCTTAACGACAACCTTTCCGGTAAGGAGCGCCCTGTTAATTTCGATATTCCCGCCGTTGGCAAAGAAGCGGAGGTCGTCCACTCTCTTGCGAAGTGGAAGCGTCTTGCGCTGAAGCGTTATGGTTTTTCTATGGGCAACGGTCTTTACACCGATATGAACGCCATCCGCCGGGATGAGGAGCTGGACAACGTCCACTCTATCTATGTGGACCAGTGGGACTGGGAGAAAATCATCACCAAGGATAACCGGAATTTAGAGTACTTAAAGCTCATCGTCCGGGCAATCGTCCGTGCCATCTGCAACACAAACGACCGGCTTCATGTCCGCTTTCCTCAGCTGCAGGTGCAGCTTGATTCCGAAGTTTCTTTCATCACCTCCCAGGAACTGGAAGATCTTTACCCTGACCTTTCCGGCTCGGAGCGGGAAAAGGCATATCTCAAGGAGCACCACACTGCCTGCATTATGCAGATTGGCGGAAAGCTGCGCTCCGGCAAGCCCCACGACGGTCGCGCTCCCGACTACGACGACTGGAGCTTAAACTGCGACATCTTCTTCTGGGACGAGGTCCTGGGCAGAGCCCTGGAGCTTTCCTCCATGGGTATCCGCGTAGACGCGGAGGCACTTGACCGCCAGCTGACCATCTCCGGTTGTGATGACCGAAGAAATCTTCCCTTCCACCAGATGCTCTTAAACGACGAGCTGCCGCTCACCATCGGCGGCGGTATCGGACAGAGCCGTCTTTGTATGCTGGTGCTTGGCTGCTGCCACATCGGCGAAGTGCAGTCCAGCGTTTGGGATAACGATACCTGCCGCGCCTGCGAAGAAGCCGGCGTTCCCCTGCTGTAACAAAAGTCCCCGGGGCTTTGCCTCATATCCTTAATAAATCGATTATCTAATCGTAGGGCGGGGGCTTGCTCCCGCCTTTTTTCTTAACAAACAACCGCAGCACCCATGACGGATGCTGCGGTAAACTATTCACAAAAATAGAATTTGTTTTAGCGACAAAGACATGCGTTTAGGTGCTTACTTTTTGTTATAGATTTCTGCACTATGCGTTTTAAAGATTTCTTCTAGTTGTTCCCTCTCTTGCGTGGAAACAATATAATAGTTTTCTGTTCCTTCTTCCCATAGAACCTCGCACATGTCTTGGGCTAAGCAATAAACGCTATCATTAATGATAAACGCTTGTTCCCGTCCAAAACCGCAAGCTGCTCCAGTCACGGTCATGTCCAAGTCACGCTTCTTCCCGTTAAGAACAGATAATACAACATTTGCCTCTTCCTGTGATAATTCCAAATCAAAGGAAATATTCTCACGGTCATAAACAATCTGTACTGGTGTCCCTTCTGGATGGGAAATAACAGCAGCACAACCCGTACACCCCATTAGCAGGAGTATGGACAACAAAATACATAATACTTTTTTCATAAGATACCTCCTTTGTCAAATTCCAATTTGTCGAACCGATTATACCACGAATAGCGCAGGGTTTCAATGTCTGTGATGCTTGGCTTTTGGCAGAAGCAGGTATGTGCCCTACAAGAAACCCCCGAAACGAAAGTTTCGGGGGTTCTTTCTTTATCTTAGTCTACGCAGACAGTGCCGTCTTCCTGAATGGTAATGGTCATACCTTCCTTGACGTAGTCCAGGAACTCGTCGCCCAGGGAGTCGATAACAGGCATCTTCACATCCGGCAGCCAAACAGATGCCAGGATCGAGCCCGCCGCTGCCAGAGAGTCGATGGGCTTACTGAACAGCATACAAGCCGGCTGACGCTGCATGGCGCAGGCGCAGTAGAGCACCAAACCGCCGGTTGTAGAGCCGATGGTCTGGGGCAGGCAAAGCGCTTTTCCTGCCATTTCCTTGTTGTACAGATCGGGGTTATTCTGATCGCCGCAGGTTGCCTTCTTATCGCCAAACTGCAGAGCGCCCTGGAAAGAAGCCAGGGTATTAAGACCGCCGTGGGAAACCAGCGCTTCCGCGGTAACGGTGCCAGGGGCAATGACACGACCCTTAAATTCCTTCATACCCATTACACTCCTTTCGTAATCTTCTCTAAGATCTCTTCTTCTCTGTAATAACGCGCAGTGGTATAGGTGCGCAGTTTATTGGAGGAAGTGATCACAGGCATTGCCTTGCAGAGGGGATTGTTCATGTACATCAGAGGGCAGATATAGCTGAGGATCACACCGGTTTTCTTCAGGCGCTCCGCGTACTCGGTCTTTTCAAACTCTGCCTTGACTGCGGGAGCGGTGGTAAAGACCGTGGGGATCTGCACTTTCTTGTTTCCGGATGTCTTAAGTCCCTCTTCCACACGGACGGTCCAGTCCTTCAGCTGCTGCAGGCTCATATGGGGGCAGCCAACAAAGCAGAGCTTGGGCTTTGCGTCTTCCTTCTTCCACATGACGGGGTACTCTCTCTGGACCCGCTCCAGCTCCGCGTCGTCGATGACATAGACCTGCGCGCCTTCGCAGATGAGACCCGCACCCTGCTCGACAGCCTCGGGAGTGAGATTTTCAGTGTGATACAGACCCACCGCGCCGGTGGAGGCGGTGGCTGCGCCGAAGTCCTTCAGATAAGCGCAGGCTTCGTCCGTAAGCTCCGTGCCGATCCACTTGGAAAGACCGGTGACGTAAGGAACGTCCTCCATAACCTTCATACCGATGGCGCTACCCAAAAGCTGCGCCTCCGGCTTCTTGGTGGTCTCCACCTTTACGATCCAGGTTGCCTTACGACCCTCATCGGTCAGCAGACCGAAGTTGGGAACAAAGCCGGCAATGGAGCCCATAATGTCCATAATACCGGAGTTGCGGTTGCAGCGGGCGCCCAGGACGGAGTTTGCATAAACCACCGCGGAGGACTCTGCCCAGCTGAGGATCTCACCCTTTTCCGGCTTATTGCCCACCTGGTCCAGATAGCAGGCGCAGGTAAAGGCATCGTCGTTCATAAGGCCCAGCTCCTGAAGCTGCTTTTCATAGCTATCCTGAGTGGCGTACATAATTTTGTTAAAAATAAAGTTCTGCAGGAAATTGGCAGGCACATTCTTATCCACGGGTCTGGGGTCCACAGAAAACTGCTGCTGGGAGATGGCGCCGGCATCGATGAGCTGCTGCATGAGCTCAAAAACAGGCTTCATCATCTTAAGACCAAAGGAAGTAACCAAGTGGTTGTACTTAGAGGTTACGGGCACCATCTTATCTGCGCCAAATGCCTCGCCGTACATCACGAGGGTCTTCATAACCTTGGCAAGGGTCTCACCCTTGGAGCCATTTAATATGGCTTGCTGTTCGTCAGTTAAAAACATTTAGGGTCCTCCTATCAGATCTTCATGCATACATCCCAAGCGCCCCAGATGACGGTACGCAGATTGCCTACGGCGCTTGCGTCGCCGACGATATGGACATTCTTTGCCTTGGGAGCCACGGGAGCGGGCTTGTAGCCGACAGAAACGATCACATCGTCTGCGTGGATGTCAAACTGCTTGCCGGACTTATCCTGGACGGTAACGCCGTTAGTGCGGATCTCGCACAGACGGGTCTCCAGGTGGACGGGGACTTTATTAGCGTTAAAGAAGTCACGCAGATAGCTGGTATTTGCAAGGCAGACACCCTTGGTGGTGATCAGGTCGTCCTGCATCTCCACGATGGTGGGCTTCTTGCCCTGGAGGTACAGCTCATATGCGATCTCGCAGCCGGTAAGACCGCCGCCGATGATCACAACTTCCTCACCCACAGCGCGGTTACCCAGCAGGTAATCCACAGCCTGGATGCCGTAAGCAAAGCCGGGGACAGGCAGGCGGTTTGCCTCTGCGCCGGTGGCGACGATGACTTCGTCAGCATTCAGGGAATTTACATCGGTAACATTGGTGTTGAGCTCGATCCGGATATTGGGATACTTGGCGATTTCACGCTTATACCAGGCGATCAGTGCCTTGTCCTTTTCCTTGAAGGAAGGTGCCGCAGCGGCAATGAACACACCGCCCAGTTCACCGTTCTTCCCATAAAGTGTTACATCGTGACCACGCTTTGCCAGGACGATGGCAGATTCCATACCGCCGATACCGCCGCCGATGACGGCAACATTCTTCTTGACCTTTGCGGGAGCGATGTAGTGCTTCTTGGACTGCATGGTCTCCGCGTTCAGGGCGCAGCGGGCAAGACCCATGGTATCGGTCAGATCCTGGGTGTTTGCGTGACCCTTGGAGGAGGAGAAGTTAAAGCAGCCGCTATGGCAGCAGATACAGGGCTTGATGTCCTCCAGGCGGTCCTCGATGAGCTTTGTGATCCACTCAGGGTCTACCAGGAACTGACGGGCGACGCCCATACCGTCGATGCGACCCTCGGCGATGGCCTTGGCAGCCTCCTCCGGCTCCATTCGACCGGCGCAAACCACGGGGATATCTACAAACTGCTTAATGTGCGCAACGCTCTCCAAGTTGCAGTTCTGGGGCATATACATAGGCGGATGTGCCCAGTACCAGGAGTCGTATGTACCGTTGTCGGCGTTGAGCATATCGTAGCCAGCATCCTGCAGGTACTTGGCAGCCTTCTCGGACTCTTCCATATTACGACCGACCTCGGTATACTCTTCACCGGGAACGGCGCCCTGGCGGAAGCCCTTGACCTTGGACTCGACGGAGTAACGCAGAGATACGGGGAAATCTTCGCCGCAGGCTTCCTTGATGGCACGGACAACCTCTACGGGGAAGCGGTAACGGTTCTCGAAGGAGCCGCCGTACTCATCGGTACGCTTATTGGTCCACTCCATAGTGAACTGGTCCAGCAGGTAGCCTTCGTGGACCGCATGGACTTCCACACCGTCAACACCTGCATCCTTGCAGAGCTTAGCGGTCTTTGCAAATGCCTCAATGATCTCGTGTATCTGCTTTTTGGTCATTTCGGGCGTGGTGATCTCCGGATCCCAACGGGAGGGCAACGGACTGGGGCTTGCCAGCTCGTGGCTCGTATCAAGAATGGGCTTCAGAATCGCCCGGGTAAATTTATTCTTATGCAAGGGGGCGACCAACTCGGTGATTGCCCAGCTTCTGCCCATACCGGCAGTCAGCTGCACAAAGAGCTTTGCGCCGGTCTTATGGATCTCATCCATAAACTCCTTCAGATCCTCAAACATCTTGGGATTCTGCCAGAGCCATCTGCCCCAGAAGGTATCACGCAGAGGCGCAATGCCGGGGATGATCAGACCTACATTGTTCTGTGCGCGCTCCAGGAAAAGCTTTGCAGCCTCCTTGTCGAACTTACAGCCGGTAAGCTCGAACCAGCCGAACAGGCTTGTGCCACCCATGGGACACATAACAATGCGGTTCTTAATTTCCACATTGCCGATCTTCCAGGGGGTAAATAAGGCTTCGTATTTTTCATTCATAAGTAATCGCCATCCTTTTCTATTTGGTGATATTACCAATAAATAGTATAATAAAAATTGGGTTTTATGTCAAGATAAACGAACGAAAGCGATTCGCACAGCAAAAAATCCCCCAGCCTGGTGGCTGGGGGATTTGTGTGCAATTAAGCGTTAATCTTACTCGAAGATCTCGGTAACAACACCGGAACCAACGGTACGGCCACCCTCACGGATAGCGAAACGCAGACCCTTCTCGATAGCGATGGGGGTGATCAGCTCAACGTTCATAACAACGTTGTCGCCGGGCATGCACATCTCAACGCCCTCGGGCAGGGAGATGATGCCGGTAACGTCGGTGGTACGGAAGTAGAACTGAGGACGGTAGTTGTTGAAGAAGGGAGTATGACGGCCGCCTTCTTCCTTGGACAGGACGTAAACCTGGCCAGCGAACTTGGTCAGAGGCTTGATGGAGCCGGGCTTGCAGAGAACCTGGCCACGCTCGATGTTCTTCTTGTCGATACCACGCAGCAGAGCGCCGATGTTGTCGCCAGCTTCTGCGTAATCCAGCAGCTTGTGGAACATTTCGATATCGGTAACGGTGGTCTCCTTCTTCTCCTCACGCAGACCAACGATC
>JAZSAB010000060.1:0-3586 GCA_045601675.1 Faecousia sp. | reverse complement strand
ATTCCCGACATCGCCATCGTTGACCCCGATATGATGGCATCCATGCCCAAGGGTCTGACCGCTTCCACCGGTATGGACGCGCTGACCCACGCCATCGAAGGCTACACCACCAAGGGTGCCTGGGCGCTGCCCGACTGCCTGAACCTGGAGGCTATCCGGCTCATCGGCAAGAGCCTGCGTGGCGCTGTGGAAAATGAGGCAGAGGGTCGTGAGGGTATGGCTCTGGGTCAGTTCGTCACCGGTATGGCATTTTCCAATGTGGGTCTGGGCATCGCCCACTCCATCGCACATACCCTGGGCGCTGTTTACGATACCCCCCACGGTGTTGCCTGCGCAATGATGCTGCCCATCGTTATGGCTTACAATGCCGATGTCACCGGCGACAAGTATAAGGCCATCGCAGAGGCTATGGGCGTGGACACCACCGGCATGGACCAGGCGGCTTACCGCAAGGCAGCTGTGGACGCTGTCCGGAAGCTTAGCGTGGATGTAGGCATCCCCACCAAGCTCCCCGCCATCAAGGAAGAGGACCTGGAGTTCCTGGCGCAGTCTGCTTACGCAGATGCCTGCGCTCCCGGCAACCCCAAGGAAGCTTCCGTGGAAGACATCAAGGGCCTGATCCGTCAGCTGATGTAATGCAAAATTAAGAAAAGCTGCTACCGAAAGGTAGCAGCTTTTTTATGTTTTCCTGATAAATTTTTCTCTGCATTTGGGGCAACTGATGGAGATCTTTCCCTTTCCCTTGGGAACGCGGACCTGCTGGCGGCATTTGGGACAGCGGAAGTACCGGTGATCCCGGTCCTTTACCTGCTGCAGGAAGTTCAGATATTTCCGGTTCTCCTGGTAGCGCTTATAGGTATTGCGGGACAGGGAGCGGAAAATGACGATGCCCAAAAGCGCATAGGAAACAAGGGTCAGCAGAAGATTCAGCACCGGAATCTGGATGAATGCGGACAAAAGACTTGTCACCACACCTGCCACCAAAAGCGCCGTATTGAGTTTGTCTGTGCCGTAGCGACCCTCCATAAACCGGCGCATGCCGTAGGAGAGCTTTGCGCCAAAGTTGCGCAGCCACCGGGAAAATCCGTTCATAAGCGATCACCTTTGCAAATGAGTATAGCTCTATTATATTGCAAAGTTACGGGATTGCAACCGTATAAGGGGAAAATTAACGGTTTGTTTTCATTTTCCAAACTTGCATACGCTCTTAAAAAGAGTTATGATAAAAGAAAAAAGCAGGTGATAGAATGTTTCAGGGGTTTACACCGGAAACCGTGGATTTCCTTTGGGGAATCCGTATGAACAATAACCGGGAATGGTTTATGGAGCATAAAAAAGACTATGTTTCCACTCTGTATGAGCCGATGAAGGACTTGGGACGGGATTTTTCCGAACTTTTTGTGGAAAAACCCGGAAACCTGGTGAAGGTCAGCCGGATCTACCGGGACGCCCGGCTTCACCATCCGCTGCCGTATAAAGAGAGCCTTTGGATCTGCATCCGCCGGGATGTGGAGTGGTGGGCGGAAAACCCCTGCCTTTATTTTGAGATCCGCCCGGAGGGCATCAGCTACGGCTTCGTGCTTTGGAGACCCAAGGTAGCTGCCATGAAGGCGTTCCGACAGGAGATCGCAAGAGATCCCAAGACTTTCTTGAAGCTCATCAAAAAGACGGAAAAGGAAACGGGACTTACCATTTCCGCGGACCTTTATAAGCGCCCGCCCCAGCCGGCTCCCAGTAAAGAACTGGAACCCTACTTTGCCTGGAAGAGCAATATCGGCTGCGTCGTAGATGTGGATGTGGGTCCGGAGATGTTCGGACCGGAGCTCGGCTTGCGGGCAAAGGATACCCTTGAAAAGCTGATTCCGCTTTACGAGTATTTCTGCCGTTTCTGCGGCTAAATTATGTGAGACCGCCTTCTGTTGCGCTTTTGACCGCGGCGGCAAGCAGAGGAGCCAGAAGCATCCCCCAAATGCCCCAAAAACGATAGCCAAGATACAAAAACAGCAGTGTGACCAGTGGGTCGAGACCGATCTGACTGCCAACGAGCCGTGGCTCCAAAACCGTCCGGGTCATTGCTGCTGCGCCGTAGATCACCAAAAGACCGATGGCCTGCAGATGCGCTCCTTGCAGAAGGCTGATCAGCGCCCAGGGGAGCAGGATTGTGCCGGTTCCTAAGATAGGCAGGGCGTCCACAAGGACCACCGCCAACGCCCAAACCGGAGCATAGGGGATCTTCAGCAGGAAAAAACCGATAATTACAATGGAAAAGGTGACGGAGGTCAGCTTCAGCTGCGCCAGAAGCCACTTTCCGAGAACGCTTCGCATCCGCCGGAGAGCCGGGAGATATTTCTCCTGCAGCTTTCCGGCGGTGATTTTATTTATGCTGTCTTTCAGTTGGGGCAGCCGGGCGGAGATCATAAAGCCGGACAAAAGGGTCGTGCCGATGCCCAATGCTCCGTCCGGGATCCGCCCCAGAACGCCCGTGACCACTTTCAGCGCCTTGCCGGAGGCCTGGTTCAAAAGACCGGACTGACCGGAAAACAGGGCATTTACACTCCGGCTTACTATAGGTCGTATTCCCTCCGGAGAGCGGCTGGCAACCTCGCTTAGCCAGCCTTGCAGCTGGACGATGCCCTCTTTTGCGGTGTTTTCCACTTTAGGAAGCACATCGGAAAGCCTGCCGATCTCCTTGACGGCAAAGGAACCGATGAGGGACAGAAGGCTTATCAGCAGCAAAAGCGTCAAGGTAACACCGATCCCTACGCTTGCACTCCGGGGCAGATGCAGCCGTTTTGTGCCGAAGGATACCGCCGGCTCTGCTGTAAGCGCGATCAATATCCCCAGTAGAAAGGGAAGAAAGAGGGGAAGAAGATAGCGAAAAGCAATCCAGGCAGCGGCAAAGAATCCGCCAAAGACCGCCAGTTTCTTGAGAAATTTCGAGGACATTTGTCCCTCCTTGAAAAATAGTCGTTGCCTTTTGGAAAATTGTGTGATACAATGACGAGGAAATAAAACTGCGCACATGCGTGCATTTTGAAGAGGTGACACTTATGGCGAAAGGTTCTAAATACTACATTGTGGAAGCATCTGCGCTTCCGGAAGTTTTCCTGAAGGTGGCGGATGCGAAGCGTCTGCTTACCACCGGTGAGGCGACCACCGTCAACGAGGCGACCCGGGTGACCGGTATCAGCCGCAGCGCGTTCTATAAGTATCGGGATGCGGTCATGCCTTTCCAGAATATGCTGACAGGCAGAGTGATCACATTCCAGCTCCTGCTCCATGATGAGCCCGGCGTGCTTTCCAACATTCTCAATGAGTTTGCGGATTGCAAGGCAAATATTATGACCATCAACTCCATCGTCCCCACCAATGGCTGCGCCATCGTGACCATTTCTGCGGAGGCAACGGATTTGTCTGTTGAACTGGAGGAGTTCCTCCGTCAGCTCCGTCAGACCACCGGTGTGATCCGTGTGGAGATCCTGGCAGGTTAAGTATTCCCCGCGGCTGTCGCATCTGCGGGAGCCGGTTTTTTTTTTTTCCCCCCTTTTTGGGAAAAAATACCAACAAAATCGGTATTGGCAGGAAG
>JAZSAB010000059.1:0-18142 GCA_045601675.1 Faecousia sp. | reverse complement strand
ATCCGGAGTGTAAGTATACCACCTTCGATGTACCCACCGAGTTTGGCTGCGGCGCAGACCTTCCTGACGCGGTGTGTCCCAAGTGTGGTACGGCCCTTGCCAAGGACGGCTTTAACATTCCTTTCGAAACGTTTCTTGGTTTCGGAGGTGACAAAGTTCCCGATATCGACCTGAACTTCTCTGGTGAGTACCAGGCGAAGGCTCATGCATATTGTGTGGAAATGTTCGGAAAATCCCATGTTTTCCGGGCGGGAACCGTGGGAACGGTGGCGGAAAAGACTGCATTCGGTTATGTAAAAAAGTACCTCTCCGAGCGTGGACTTGCTGCCGGCAAGGCAGAGGAAGCGAGACTTGCTGCCGGCTGTGTCGGTGTGCGAAGAACCACGGGCCAGCATCCCGGCGGTCTGGTGGTCATTCCCCAGGAAAATGAGATCTGGGACTTCTGTCCTGTCCAGCATCCGGCAGATGACCCCAATTCCGATCAGATCACCACCCATTTTGAGTATCACTCTATGGAAGAAAACCTCCTGAAGCTGGATATGCTTGGTCACGACGACCCCACCATGATCCGTATGATGGAGGACTTAACTGGTGTTGACGCCAAGACCATCCCCCTGGATGATAAAGAGACCATGTCTATCTTTACCTCCTCCAAGGTCCTTGGCTACGAGGACGATCCAATCCTTGGACCTACGGGAGCGGTGGCGGTGCCCGAGTTTAACACTCGCTTTACCCGCCAGGTGCTTGTAGATACGCAGCCCACCAAATTTGATTTCCTGGTTCGAATTTCCGGCTATACCCACGGTACCGATGTGTGGCTGGGTAACGCGAAGGATCTGATCCTCTCCGGTACTGCCCAGGTGGATCAGACCATTGGCTGTCGTGACGATATTATGATCTACCTCATTTCTTGCGGCATCCCCGAAAAGCGAGCGTTTAAGATCATGGAATCGGTTCGTAAGGGCAAGGGTCTTCCCGACGGCGCGGAGGAGGAAATGGTTGCTGCCAATGTGCCTCAGTGGTACATCGGCTCCTGTAAGAAATGTAAGTATCTGTTCCCCAAGGCGCATGCGGCGGCCTATGTTATGCTTGCGTTCCGTATTGCCTGGTTTAAAGTTCATCATCCCCTTGCGTTCTATGCGGCGTACTTCTACCGCAGAAGTCAGAAGGGCGGCTTTGATGTAGTGCTGATGACCCACGGTTTAGAGGCGGTTAAGGCAAATATCAAGGCGATTTCCGACAACGAGGATGCAACCAATAAGGACGAAGAACTTTTAACGACCCTGGAGGTTGCTTATGAGTACTACCTCCGTGGGTTTGAGTTCCTGCCCATCGACCTTTATAAGAGCCATGCGACAAAGTTCTTGGTGGTGGATGGAAAACTCCTGCCGCCCTTTGTTTCTGTTCCCGGACTTGGCGAAAGTGCCGCCTGGGATCTTATGAACGGCAGAGAGGGAAAGCAGTTCCTTTCCATTGAGGAAGTGGCTGCGGCTTGTCCTAAGGTCTCCAAGACCCACATTCAAATGCTCAAGGAGGCCGGTGCGTTCCGGGATATGCCCGATACAAGCCAGGTGAGCCTGTTTTAAAAAATTAAGGCTGTCTCGAAAGAGACAGCCTTAATGCTTTATTTAGAGTTTTTATAGGCATCCACGATGATGTCCACACAGCGCTCCTCACCGAGAAGGCTGGTGCTGAGGCAGATGTCGTAATTCTGTGCAAGACCCCAGGTGCCGCCGGTGTAGTGCTGATAATTTACTTTACGGCGCTTATCCTTTTCTTGCAGACGAGCCTGAGGGCTCTTTTCGCTTTCACCGTAAAGGCGGACAATGCGGTCTGCGCGGTAATCCATATCTGCGTGAATGAATGTATGGAGGCAATCGTCCCGGTCTTTGAGAATGTAGTCAGCGTTACGACCTACGATGACGCAGGGACCCTTGTCGGCAAGCTGCAGGATCACATTACACTGAATGTTCCAAAGAAAATCCGATGCGGACATTCCGTTGAGCATTCCGGGGACGCCCTGGGAGGTAAAAGCATAGGAAAACAGAGTTTTACCGGGTGCATGCTCGCCGTGTTCTTCCACATAATTGGGGGAGAAACCGGATTCCACAGCGACCTGGTCTACAAGCTCCTTGTCATAGAAGGGGATGCCGAGTTTGTCGGCAACCATTTTGCCGATGGTGCGTCCGCCACTGCCAAATTCACGGCTGATTGTGATGATCTTCTTTTCCATTTTGTAATCCTCCTTTTGCTTGGGTTTCTAAGAAAATTATACCACCGCATATATTGTTTTGTCAATGATAAAGCAAATGCAGCCGCGTAAAGCGGCTGCATGATGCTTAGGATATTTTCAGACCGAAGATCTGCTGACCGCGGGTGCCGACCACAATGGTATTGTTGAATGCTGCGGGGGATGCTTCGATGTTGCTGCCGAGGCTGATGGAGTCGAGTTTGTTGCCCTTGCCGTCAAGAAGGCGGACATAGCCGGCAGAGTCACACACCACGATGTAAGATTTTCCCTCTTCCGTATAGACCGCAACGGGGGAGCTCCATGAGTAAGCCTCCATATATACTTCCCAAACGATCTCGCCGGTCTCAGTGTCGATAGCTACCAGCTTGCCGTCACCAATGCTGGGAGTACGGGCGACAGTGTAGATGATGAGTCCCTCAAGGTCAGTGCCGGGTTTGCCCAGCAGGGGAGAGGACTGAATGCCGCCGGAAACATCCTGCACGGTGAAGCAATCAAAGGGACGCTCCCAAACGATCTCGCCGGTAGCCGCATCCAGCTTGTAAACGGAGATAGGGCCGCGGCTATTTACATTCGTCCAGTGCAGGGAAGGCGCGGTGTAGATATAGCCCTTACCGTTTTCCCACTGGAAGACCGGGGTGGAGTTGGAGTCATCCTTTGTATCCTGGGACCAAACAAGCTCCATGGTATCCAGGTCGATGCAGAAGAACATACCGCCGTTTTCGGAGATATAGAGATATCTGTCTACGATCACGGCGCTGGGCTCAAAGCCGATCCAGTATGTGCCGTTATTGGAGCGGGAAGTGTCATAACGGGCGCGAGCCACCATCTCCGGAGAGATGGAAATTGTGCCTGCGGACTTGTCATAGCTGGAATTGAGCTTCATAGTGTAGAGAATGCCGCTCTCACCGGGCCAGATCAGGGTATCGGTTTCCGCGTCTACCAGGGGAGAGGAGTCAAAAGCGCACCAACCACGCTTGGAGAAGCTGTCGTTACCGCTGCGCTCCCAAAGAATACTGCCGTCAATGAGGCTGATGATATACATTCTGGGGGAGTTTCCGTTCATGGAGTCACCGGAACCCACATACATCAGAGGATAGCCACGGGGATCCAAAGCGCCGGCGCCCTTAAAGGGCATACCGATGTTGATGGGGTCGCGGGTGTAGGAGCCGTCATCCAAATCGTAGAAATAGATGTGACCGTCCAGAGTGGCGTGAATCACTTCCACAAGACCTTCCTTAGCCTTCTTGCTCTCATACATATTCATGATGGCTTTGGTCTCAGCATCCCACTGTGCCATCAAGGGCTGACCGGTCCAGCCGCTGCCGGTCCAGCAGCTAAGTCCGCCAATCTGGAATTTCCAATCCGCGGTGATGGTTTCCTCGGTTACGGTTGCGGTGCCGTAGGACGCGCCGTTTCGGTAGTTATTACCGCGGAATGTGGCAATACCGGGAAGACTAAAATACTCGCTTCCGTCGGAGAAGGAGATCTTATCCGGACGCTGGAAAGAATCGGCGATGGATTCTCCTGCAATGATCTCCCAGTTTACGCCCCAATTTTCGGGATTGCTGTTATCGGTATGCACGGGAGAGAAGGTGGGTTTGGGGTCGGTAGGCTCCGTGGTTTCGTCCGTGGGAGCTTCCGTGGTCTCCTCAGTAGAGGGCGCGGGAGCGGTGGTGGTCTGTTCCGTGTTGCCACCGGGCTGCTCCAGAGACTTGCCGATAGAAATATAACGGCTGAGACACAGAAGGGTAGCAATCAGTACAAGCACGGTTGCAAGATACATAAACACAAGCAGCCCCTTGCCTTTACCCTTTGTTCTGAGCGCGGTGAATAGAATGGTCACGATCAGCATAACTGCGAAAATCGCAAACAGAAGAATCAGCGCCGGTTTCATGGATTCGTGTGCATCCAATGCAGCAGAAAGTATGGAGAGCATCTGTATGTAACCTCCCAAAAATTTTTTCTTTATTATACCACCACAAATGGCGCTATGCAAGTAAATTGCGGCATAATTATTTTGTAAATAATCGTAACCTTTCGTTGCTATTTTAATTGAATTGTGTTATAATTTATTAGTTAAATTTTTGCTTCAATTCAGGAGAAATTTATGGAAAAAATTATTGAAAAACTGGCAGAAGAGCTGGGTCAAAAGAGGGAGTATATTGCAAATGTTGTAGCCCTTTTGGATGAGGGTAATACTATTCCCTTTATTGCCCGTTACCGCAAGGAAATGCACGGTGCTATGGATGATACTGCGCTGCGCACCCTGGAGACTCGCCTTACAAGCCTCCGAAATTTGGAGGAGCGCAAAGGCGTTGTCCTGGCGTCCATTGAGGAGCAGGGAAAGCTTACAGAGGAGCTTGCGACAGCAATCACCAATGCAGCGACCCTTTCTGAGGTGGAGGATCTTTACCGCCCCTATAAGCAGACGCGCCGCACCCGCGCTACCGTTGCGAAAGAAAAGGGCTTGGAGCCTTTGGCACTTGCGATCTATGCCCAGAATGGGGAAGATCCCGCTGTCCTTGCTCAGGAATATATCAATGCGGAACTGGGTGTTGAGACCGTTGAAGATGCCCTTGCAGGCGCTTCTGACATCATTGCGGAGATGATCTCTGATGACGCGAATATCCGCAAGGCGCTTCGCGAGAAGATGGAGCGCAGCGCAGTGGTGACCGTCCAGGCAACCGATGAAGAACAAGACAGCGTATACCGCCTGTACTATAACTTCAGCGCCCCCGTTTCCCGTATCCAGAATCACCAGATCCTTGCCATCAACCGTGGCGAAAAGGAAGGCTTTTTGAAGGTAAGTGTGGCGCTGCCCGGCGCGGAAGGTCAGGCGCTTGTCTGCCGCGGCGCACTGAAGCCGACCCTTAACATCTCTACTTTTGTCCGCGCAGCCGCTGAGGACGCGTTCCAGCGTCTGATCGAGCCAAGCGCTGAGCGCGAAATGCGCAGTATCCTTACGGAGCGTGCGGCAGACTCTGCCATCGCAAACTTTGCTCTCAACCTAAAGCCCCTTTTGATGCAGCCTCCTGTTAAGGGATTTGTCACTATGGGTCTTGATCCCGGATATAAGAATGGCTGTAAGGTGGCGGTTGTGGACGCAACGGGCAGTGTACTGGACACCACTGTTGTGTATCCCACTTTCTCCCAGAGAAAGAAAGAAGAGGCGATTCTTGCGCTTTCCAATATGATCCGTAAGCACGGCGTTAAGCACATCGCCATCGGTAACGGTACTGCTTCCCGTGAAACGGAAGCCATGACCGTGGAGATGATCCGCAATCTCCCCGGTGTCAGCTATATGATCGTCAACGAAGCCGGCGCTTCCGTGTATTCCGCATCCAAACTTGCTGCGGAAGAATTTCCGGACTACGATGTAAATCTGCGTTCTGCTGTGTCTATCGCACGTCGTTTGCAGGATCCACTTGCAGAGCTTGTGAAGATCGATCCAAAGGCAATCGGCGTTGGTCAGTACCAGCACGACTGCCCCCAGAAACGGCTGGATGAGAGCCTCCAGGGCGTTGTGGAAGACTGCGTTAATGCTGTAGGTGTGGATATTAATACTGCGTCCGCAAGCCTGCTGCAGAAGGTCTCCGGACTTAATAACACCATCGCCCAGAACATTGTCACTTATAGAAACGAAAACGGTGTTTTCACCGCGAGAAACCAGCTGAAGAAAGTCTCCAAATTGGGTCCTAAGGCATACCAGCAAAGTGCCGGATTCCTCCGCGTTCCCGAGAGTAAGGAGATCCTGGACAACACCGGTGTGCACCCCGAGTCCTACGATGCGGCGGAAAAGCTTCTGAGCCTTTGCGGCTATACTAAGAAGGATGTGGCAACCGGTAACATCACAGAACTTAGTGACCGTTTTGCCGACTACGGCATTGAAAAAGCCGCGGAGGAATGTGGAGTCGGTGTTCCCACCCTCCAGGATGTCGTAAAAGAGCTTCTCAAGCCCGGCAGAGATCCCCGTGATGAACTGCCGCCTCACGTACTCCGTACGGATGTGCTGGAAATGAAGGACCTGAAACCCGGTATGGTCCTTTCCGGAACGGTAAGAAATGTGATCGATTTCGGTGTCTTTGTGGATATCGGCGTCCACCAGGATGGACTTGTCCACATCTCCCAGGTATGCAACAGAAAGATCCGCCATCCCTCTGAAATCGTAAAGGTTGGTCAGGTCGTGGAAGTGGCAGTTTTGGAAGTGGATGAAAAACGTAAGAGAATCAGCCTTACTATGAAAAATATACCCAAAACCCAAGGTTAAATGTTGTATATTCCGTGTTGATATGCTATACTGTAACATATCATACACCCGGAGGCGTTTATGATGGAAATTACTGCATTTCAAATGAATATTGCGGCACATTTGCCGGATATTGAATTACGAAATAACGAACTGCTTTCCAAGCACACTTCCTTCCGTATTGGCGGTCCCGCAGAAGTAATGGCATTTCCGAAAAGCGTGGAAGAGCTTGGTAAAATCCTGAAAGTGTCCGCTCATTTGGACTGTAAATGCGCTATCCTTGGCGCAGGAACAAACATCCTTGCTCCCGATGAGGGCGTAAAGGGTCTTGTGATCTGCCTGAAAGACGGTCTTGAAGGTATGGAGGTTCTGCCGGATCACTGCATCCGCGTGGGCGCTGGCGTGACCATGGCACGCGCGGCTGTATTTGCCGCAAGTCATAACCTGGGCGGACTTGAGTTTGCCCACGGCATTCCCGGTACGGTTGGCGGCGGCGTGTATATGAATGCCGGCGCATACGGCGGCGATATCAGCACCGTATGCAAAAGCGTGGATGTAATGACCATGGACGGTAAGCAGAAAACATACACTGCTGAGGAAATGGCATTTTCTTATCGCCACAGCCGCCTGGAGGATGAAGGCGGTATCGTACTCAGCGCAGTATTTACGCTTTCCGAGAAACCGGAGCAGGAGGTCCGCGCGGTGATGCAGGATCTAATGACCCGGCGCAAGAACTCCCAACCGCTTGAGAAACCCTCCGCAGGCTCCGCATTCAAGCGACCCGCCACCGGCTATGCCGCGGCGCTGATCGATGAAACGGGACTTAAGGGTTTCCGCATCGGCGATGCGGCGGTTTCCGAAAAGCATGCCGGTTTCGTTGTCAATCTCGGCAGCGCTACGGCAAAAGATGTGAAAGAGCTTCTTTCCGCGGTTTCGCAGAAAGTATTTGACCGAACAGGTATTAAGTTAGAGCCGGAAGTACGGCTCTGGTAAATGAAAGGAGGGATTCCATGGCAATATCCTTTTCCGCTGGGGCAAAGGCAGAGATCTGCCGTGAGATCCCTCAGAAGAAGTGCTGCGCACTTGCCCAGTGCTTTGGTATTTTGCTTTACTGTAACAGCTTTAACGGCGACGGTATCAAGATCATTACGGAGAGCCGTGAGTTTGCGCTGATTCTTCCCAGACTGTTCTGGAAAGCATTTTCCCTTGAATTTGACAGTTTTCCTTCCATGGAAAATCCCGGAAAGCTTTGTTTTCAAATCAGCGATCCCGATAAGATCGAGGAGATCATGGAAGCATATGGCTTTGACCGCCGGGATACATTGTCATTGCACATCAACCTGCCTTTGGTGGAGGAGGATTGCTGCAAGGCGTCCTTCCTGCGGGGCGCGTTTTTGGCTGGCGGCTCCGTGACCGATCCCAGCAAGGGCTATCACATCGAGATGACCACCACCCATCAGAGCGTGGCGCGGGAGTGCTATGCGCTGATGCAGGAGGTGTTGGGATTTGTTCCTAAGCTTACGAAGCGCGGCGGAGGAAACGTCCTGTATCTCAAGCAAAGTGACATTATTTCCGATTTTCTTACCTTTTTGGGCGCGCCTGTGTCCGCAATGGGCATTATTGAAGCAAAGCTCGAGAAGGGACTAAATAACGATGTAAACCGCCGCTGCAACTGCGATGAAGCAAACACCTCCAAGGTGGTGGAGGCGGCGCAGAATCAGTTTGCGGCTATCAAAAAGCTGCGCCAGGCAGGTGTTTTTGATAACCTGCCCCAAAAGCTGCAGCAGGCTGCTATCGCCAGAGAGACGAATCCCGAGTCCACACTGACGGAGCTTGCCTCCATGATGGAACCTCCCATCACCAAGCCGGCGATGAACCACCGGCTGAAGAAACTCATTGAAATGGCACAGGAGGTAACGCTATGAGCTTTGTACATCTGCATGTCCATACCGAATATAGCCTCCTGGACGGCGCCTGCCGCATCCGCGATATGATGGACCGGGTGAAGGAACTGGGTCAGACCGCCATTGCCATTACCGATCACGGCGTTATGTATGGCTGCATTGATTTCTATAAAGCCGCCAAAGCCGCCGGCATTAAGCCGATCATCGGCTGCGAGGTCTATGTGGCGCCCCGGAATATGGACGATATGATCCACGGCATCGATAACGACCCCTATCATCTCGTCCTTCTGTGTGAAAACCGCAAGGGATATGAGAATCTCTGCATGCTTGTTTCCGAAGCCTTTATGCACGGCTTTTATGGAAAACCCAGAGTGGACCTTGCACTGCTTGAAAAATACCACGAGGGTCTCATTGCTCTTTCAGCCTGTCTTGCGGGCGCGATCCCCAGACGGTTGATGGAAGAGGACTTTGACGCGGCTCTTAAGTACACCTGCAGACTTGCCGATATTTTCGGCGAAGACCATTTCTACTTAGAACTCCAGGATCATGGCATCCCGGAGCAGGCACCTGTAAACCAGGGCGTGATCCGGCTTGCAAGAGAGACTGGTTTGCCGCTGGTTGCCACCAACGATGCCCACTACCTGCGCAAGGAAGACGCTAAGGTCCAGGATATCCTTATGTGTATCCAGATGGGCAAGCTGGTGGAAGATACCAACAGAATGAAATTTCAGACGGAGGAGTTCTACCTCAAGAGCGAGGAAGAGATGCTTTCTCTGTTTCCCAATTACCCGGAGGCAATTGAGAACACCGCAAAGATCGCAGAGCGCTGCAATGTGGAATTTGTTTTCAATCAATACCATCTGCCGTCTTTCCCAGTTCCGGAAGGCTACACCAACGAAGAGTACTTCCGTAAGATCTGTATGGATGGTTTTCGTGAAAGATACACCGATCCCCCCAAAAGCTATGTAGACCGGCTGGAATACGAGATCGATGTGATCAGCCGCATGGGCTACGTAAATTACTACCTGATCGTTTGGGACTTTATCCGCTTTGCCAAGGAATCCGGCATCCCCGTTGGACCTGGACGTGGCAGCGGCGCCGCTTCCATTGTTGCGTACTGTATGCACATTACGGAAGTAGATCCCATGAAGTATGCGCTGATTTTCGAGCGATTCCTGAATCCTGAACGTGTCAGTATGCCCGATTTCGATACAGACTTCTGCCAAGAACGCAGAGGTGAAGTGATCGAATATGTTATGCGTAAATATGGCGCGGACCATGTTGCCCAGATCGCAACCTTCGGTACTATGGCAGCAAGGGGCGCTATCCGTGATGTTGGTCGGACCTTGAACTTCAGTTATGCGGAGACCGACGCAGTGGCAAAGCTGGTTCCTCAGGCACCCCACATTACCCTAAATGAGGCACTTTCTGCATCTCCCAAGTTAAAGGAGATGTACGATACTGACGAGCGTGTGCGGCTGCTGATCGATACCGCCCGCCAGCTGGAGGGCATGCCCCGCAATACCTCCACCCATGCGGCAGGTGTTGTGATCACCGCAGAGCCGGTGTGCAATTATGTGCCCCTTTCCCGCAATGATGATACCATCGTCACCCAGTACACCATGACCACCATTGAGGAGCTGGGTCTTCTCAAAATGGACTTCTTGGGCCTGCGTAACCTTACGGTCATCGAGGATGCTGAGAAGCAGATCCGAAAGATCAATCCGGATTTCAATATCGATAAAGTTCCTGACAACGACCCGGAAACCTTCCGTATGCTGGCAGAGGGCAAGACTCAGGGCGTGTTCCAGCTGGAATCCGCGGGCATTACCGGCGTGTGTATGAACATGAAGCCCACATCTATCGAAGATATGACGGCAATTGTGGCGCTTTACCGTCCAGGTCCTATGGATTCCATTCCCACCTTTATCGCCAATAAGCTGGATCACCGCAAGATCACTTATAAGACCCCACTTTTGGAGCCGATCCTGCGTGTTACCTACGGCTGCAACGTCTATCAGGAGCAGGTCATCGAGATCTCCCGTTCTCTGGCAGGCTATACCATGGGACAGGCAGATAATATTCGCCGCGCCATCTCCAAGAAGAAGCAGAAAGTCATCGAGGAAGAACGGAAAGTTTTCGTTTACGGCGACGAGTCCCAGGGAATCCCCGGTTGCATGAAAAACGGTGTTTCCGAACGGGATGCCCAGTCGATCTACGATGAGATCGTTGCGTTTGCAAACTACGCCTTTAACAAGGCCCACGCTGTTTGTTACGCGGTGGTTTCTTACCAAACCGCATATCTTAAGTGCCATTATCCCCGGCAGTATATGGCGGCGCTGATGACCTCAGTGCTGAATGATTCTATGAAGGTCTCCGGCTATATCGCCGAGTGTAAGGACCTGGGGATCGCCACGCTGCCACCGGATATCAATCATTCCCAGGACCAGTTCTCCGTTGAGGGCGATTCCATCCGATTCGGCTTGGGTGCAGTTAAGAATGTGGGCAGAGGACTTATCCGCAGCATGGTTGCCAAGCGGGAAGAGGGCGGACCTTTCCGCAGCCTGGAGGACTTCCTTCGCAGAATGGATGAGGGCGAGCTGAACCGCAGAGCGGTGGAAAACTTCATCAAATGCGGCGCTATGGATTGCTTCGGTTACCACCGCAGTGAGCTGCTGGCAGTCTACGATGTAATGATGGACAGCGTCGCCGCTTCCCGCAAAAAGAATGTGGACGGACAGATGGAGCTGTTTTCCATGTTTGCCGGAGAAGACAAGGCGGTAGATATCCCCATTCCCAAGCTTTCGGAAATGAGCCGGGCAGAGCTGATGCTGATGGAGAAAGAGACCACCGGCATCTACCTCTCGGGTCACCCTATGGACGATTATCGCGCTATCTTGAAAAACACTAAGGTTGTCCCTATTGCTGCGCTTATGGATGAAGAGAGCGCTTACCGTGACGATCAGATCGTCAGTGTTGCAGGTGTGGTGCAGAACATCAAGATGAAAACCACCCGCAATAACTCCATGATGGCCTATGTCACCATTGAAGATGATACCGCCTCTATGGAAATGCTGGCCTTTTCCAGCGTCCTCAGCCAGTACGGCGGATACATCAGGGAGAATGTCCCCGTTGTGATCACCGGCAGACTCTCTCTGCGGGACGACAAGGAACCTCAGATCGTCATTAACCGGGCAAGACCCATGTCCGACTTTGAACCCCAGAACCGACTTCCCGAAACAGAGCCTGTGAAGAAGCAGGAGGGAACGCTCTATCTGCGGCTTCCCACAGAGGACGATACTTTGTATCCCAAAGTGAAAGCAATCCTCAATATGTTCCCCGGCGACAGCCAGGTCGTTCTCTATTTTGCGGATACCAAGCAGAGAAGAGGCACCCGCTGCAGCATCTATAATGAGATGCTTACAGAGCTTTCCCGGGTGCTTGGGCAGGACAATGTGGTGCTGAAATAACTTTTCTTTTCCTGCTTTTTATGCTATCATAAAAGAAGCGAGGTCCTTCTATGAAACGAAAATTGATATTGGGCGCTATATTGCTCAGCTTGCTTGCATTTGCAGGCTGCAATATGCGCACAGTAGACGAAATGTACTGCCTGCCCAAGCGGTCGGTAGACGATCAAAAACTGCAGGTTGCCATCGAGGCCGCAATGAACGGTCTTGAGTACTGCGCGCCCCTTTCCGGTGAGCATCAGCAGTCCGTGCAAATGGCTGACCTGGATGGAGATACAGTCCCGGAGTACCTTGTGTTTGCCAAAGGCACTTCGGATCGCCCTCTGCGCATCCTGATCTTTAAGGAAAAAGAGGAGGAATTTGTCCTCGTCGATACCATCGAGAACACCGGTACGGCCTTTGACCAGGTCGAGTATGTCCAGATGGATGACAGTGGAAGTACGGAAATCGTCGTTGGACGCCAGCTTAGTGACAAGATGCTCCGCAGTGTGTCTGTGTATGCCTATGGCGATGAGAAATTCTCCCAGATCCTATCTGTAAACTACACAAAGTTTTTGATGGTGGACCTCAATTCCGACACATATAACGAGCTGTTTGTGCTCCGCCCCGGTCAGGCGGAAACGGATAACGGCATCGCCGAGCTATACCGCATGCAAAATGGCAGCATCGAACGGTATAACGAGGTCAGTATGTCCGGTCCTGCGGACCAACTAAAGCGTATCGTAGTCGGTAAGCTGATGGGACAGTTCCCGGCGGTCTACGCTGCCAGCGCAGTGGGAGATAACGCCCTCATCACCGATGTCTATACCGTGTATGAGGACAAGCTCTCCAACATCAGCTTCTCCAACGAGTCCGGCACCAGCGTCAATACGCTGCGTAACTACTATGTCTATGCGGACGATATCGACAACGACGGAATCGTTGAACTCCCGGATGTCAGCTCCCTCGTTTCCACCCAAAAAGAGGACGGAGAGCAGAGCTATGAGCTGATCCGTTGGTATGCTATGACCCTTAACGGTGAAGAGGTGGACAAGCTCTATACCTACCACAATTTTGTTGGCGGCTGGTATTTGGAGCTTGGCAACGAATGGGCGTCCCTATTGTCCGTAACACGGCAGGGAAGTACCGATGAGCTTTTCCTGTGGGATAAATCCTACAAGGAGTCGGAAAAGATACTGACCATCCACGCAATTTCCGCAAAGAACCGGGAAGAGCTTGTTCGAGAAGGCAATTACACCGTTCTGCTGAAAACCGACTCTGTCATTTATGCCGCAACTTTAGAAGATGCGGGCAGGCAGATCGGTCTTGACGAAGAAACACTGATCCGAAGCTTCCATTTGATCCAGCGGGATTGGAAGACCGGAGAGATATAAGAGGACGAATATGAAAAGAGTACTGATTTTAGAAGATGAACTGAATATCCGTAGTTTTGTGGTCATTAACCTCAGACGGGCAGGCTACGAGGTCGTGGAGGCTGGTACGGGTCAGGAAGCTTTGGATATGCTTGCCCGCTATCCCGATATCGGCGTGGCGATCCTGGATATTATGCTGCCGGATATCGACGGCTTTGAAGTCTGCCGCCGTATTCGTGCCAACAATAAGCAGATGGGTATCATTATGCTCACTGCCCGTACCCAGGAGATGGACAAGATCACCGGCCTTATGACCGGCGCGGACGATTACGTTACAAAACCGTTCTCTCCCGCGGAGCTGACTGCCCGTATCGACGCGCTCTACCGCCGCATCGGCGGCGAGAAGTCCACAGAGAACGATTCCCTGTGCCGCGGTCCTTTTGTGCTCAATGTGCGCAATCACACTCTGGAAAAGTCCGGCACACCCATCCGGCTTACCCAAGTGGAGTATTCCATTATGAAGCTCTTTATGCAGAATCCCGGCAGAGCGCTCTCCAGAGATGATATTCTGGCGGCCGTTTGGGGTCGGGATTATGATGGAGAACTGAAGATCGTGGATGTCAACATCCGCCGTCTTCGCTTGAAGATTGAAGATAACGCAAACAATCCTACCTTTATTACAACCGTGTGGGGATTTGGCTATATGTGGCACGCTTAAGTGCGGAAAGAGGTATGCAAGGTGTTTCGAATTAAGGGTCTGCGCCGTCGGTGGCTTATCAATACAGTAGGCATCGTGGCCATTTTGGGCCTTGTGTGCGTACTGGCGGTAACAGCTGCATTTTCTGCGTATTATTACGCGACCATAGAGTCGGATATGCGTTACCGCGCCCGTACCACCACGGAATTCTTTGCTGACTACCTCAATCAAAACTATAACGAATACTACCAGTCCTGCATTACCTATGCCCAGACCTTTGAGGACAAAAACACCATCGAGCTGCAGTTTATCAGCGCCCAGGGACGGATCGTCGCCACTTCTTACAGTAACTGGACCGGTCAGTCCCCAAGCACCCCGGAGATCCAGGAGGCGATGAACACCCGGGGAATCGCCTCCTATGTGGGCAAGGATGCTACAACGGGAGAGCGTATTATTGCCGTTTCCAGCCCTATGATTTACAGTAACGGCGAAGTGATCGGCACGCTGCGTTATGTGACATCCACGCGGATCGTGGATATGCAGATCATCACCATTGCCCTTACGGCATTTGCAGCTATGCTTGTGGTGGTTGCGGTAGTCCTTATCAGTAGTAACTACTATATCCGCTCCATTCTCGTGCCTATGGAGTCCATCGTAGAAAAGGCGCAGAAGATCGCCAACGGAAGCTACGGCATCCAGATCGAGACCCAGTACGATGACGAGATCGGCGAACTGGCAAAGACCATAAACGAGATGTCCATAAAGATCAGCGAAAACGAGAAACTGCAGACGGAATTTATTTCCTCTCTTTCTCACGAACTGCGTACACCTCTGACAGCCATCACCGGCTGGAGTGAAACATTGCTTAGCAGCAGAGTTCTGGATATCGCAACCCGCCGCGGTGTGAAGATTATCCACAGAGAGGCTGGACGCCTTACGGATATGGTCCTGGAACTTTTAGACTTTAACCGCATCCAGGAAGGCAGAATGACCCTGAATGTGGAGATGACCGATATCCGCGCAGAATTTGAAGACACGGTGTTCATGTACGGCAGCAGATTGGAGCTGGACGGCATCTTCCTTGACTATAAGGAAAATGACGACGATATACCGGAGATCCCCTGTGACGCTAAGCGTTTGCGCCAGGTGTACCTGAATATTTTGGACAATGCCGCCAAGCACGGCGGTGAGGGTAAAACCATTGAAGCGGAGATTCTCCTGGATGGTACGGATGTTGTGATCCGTATTCGTGACTACGGTCCCGGTATCCCGGAGGACGAACTGCCCCTCGTGAAAAAGAAATTCTATAAGGGAAGCTCCAAGGCAAGAGGCTCCGGCATCGGACTTGCGGTCTGTGACGAGATCGTGCAGATGCACGGCGGTCAGCTGATTTTGGAGAACGCTGAAGGCGGCGGCACTGTGGTAACCGTGCGGCTTCCTGCATCCCAGTAAGAAAGAGGAATCCTATGACAACCGGCGAAAAAATGAAAACAATGATCGGCGGACAGGCCCTTATCGAAGGCATCCTTATGCGTGGACCGGATAAGGACGCCGTGGTGGTCCGAACTGCCGATGGACTAAAAACCGAAGTGACTCCCCGGGTGCAGCGCCAGGGTAATTCACCCCTCAAATGGCCGCTGATCCGCGGCGTTGTGAATTTCTTTGACGCGCAGATTGTGGGCGTCAAGGCAATCATGCGCTCTGCGGACTTGTCTCCCGATGAGGCAGACGCACCTTCAAAATTCGATATTTGGCTGGAAAAGAAGCTTGGTACGGAAAAATTCCGCAGTGTTACCGTCGGACTCGCATCTGTGCTTGCTTTTGCTATGGTGGTGGGTCTTTTCTTCCTGCTTCCCATGGTGGTCGGCAGCTTTTTTGATGGCGTCATAAAGAGCAATTTGATCCGCAATCTCATTGAAGGTCTTGTCCGTATAGGAATCTTCTTTGGCTATATGCTCTTGGTTTCCAGAATGGGGGAGATGAAGCGGGTATTTGCCTACCACGGTGCGGAGCATAAGACAATCCGCTGCTACGAGGCAAAGCTTCCCTTGACCGTGGATAATGCACGAATCCAAACAAGACTTCACCCCCGTTGCGGTACGAGCTTCTTGCTTGTGATCTTGATTCTCTCTATACTCTTGTTCTCGGTGGCATCTTCCGGCCTCCTGGTGGCGTTTCCCGGGCTGGAAGCAATGCGGGGCACATTTCTCTTTAAGCTCATTATGATCGTTTTTAAGCTGCTGCTGATCCCCGTAGTCGTATCCCTCGGCTATGAGATCAACCGGCTTGTAGGCAGATACGATAATGCCTTCACTCGTATTCTCACAGCACCTGGTATGTGGTTCCAAAACTTTACTACCAATGAGCCGGACGATGAGATGTTGGAGGTCGCCATTGCTGCGCTGACCGCGGTGCTTCCGGAGCAGGAGGGCGCAGATCTGTGGTAAAGAAGATCTCAGAACTTTATCTCGAGGCACGGCGGGCATTTATGTCCCAGGAAACTCCACAGGATGCGTCCTTGCTTGCGAGAAACCTTGTGTGTCATGTCACCGGGAAGACTCAGGAGGAGATCCTCTCCCACGGTGAGATGTACGCAAATCAGCAGCAGTGTGTGGCGCTGCAAGAGGCGGTAAACCGGGTGCTTACCGGTGAGCCCCTTGCCTATGTGCTCGGCACCTGGAATTTCTACGGACTGGATCTGATCGTGGATAAGAATGTGCTTATTCCCCGTGATGACACCTGCGCCGTGACGGCTCTTGCTATTGAAAACGCGATGTTTCTTGGCAGTAGTCCCAGAATCTTGGACCTGTGCACCGGCAGCGGCTGCATCGGTCTTGCTGTTGCAAGCCGGATTCCGGATGCAAGAGTTACACTTGCGGATATTTCCAAAGAAGCTTTGTCAGTTGCAAAGAAGAACATTACCTTGCAGAAACTGTCCGGCAGAGTCTCCTGCCTGCAGTCCGACGCCCTGGGAAAACCGTCCTCATTCCTGGGGAAATTTGATATGATCGTCTCTAATCCCCCTTACATCACCTCCCAGGAGATGGAGGAGCTACCGAACTCGGTCCGTGATTATGAGCCCCATTTGGCGCTCCACGGCGGCGGAGACGGGCTTGATTTCTACCGGGCAATCAGTAAAAATTACGCAACCGTACTCAAACCGAAAGGTCTTTTATGCTTTGAGTTTGGCATGGGTCAGGGCGACGATGTTTGCCGGATCCTCGAAATGAATGGGTATACCGTACTGGAGCGTTCCAGTGATTATAACGAAAGAGAACGGGCGGTCATCGCCCGCTATGACAGGAAGGAAGACTAATTATGGCAACAAAAAAGACAGCTTATGAAGCTCCCACTCCCGCATACGATAAGAAGAAGGCTCTGCAGACTGCTCTTGCGCAGATTGAGAAGAACTTTGGCAAGGGTACGGTTATGCGCCTTGGCGACCGCCCGGATATGAACATTGATGCCATTCCTACCGGTTCTCTGGCGCTGGACGCTGCGCTGGGTATGGGCGGTGTCCCCAAGGGTCGTATCATTGAGATCTACGGACCGGAATCTTCCGGTAAGACCACTCTGGCTCTGCACATTCTGGCAGAGGCACAGAAGATGGGTGGCGAAGTAGCGTTTGTTGATGCTGAGCATGCACTGGATCCTGACTACGCAGCAGCCCTGGGCGTTGATACCGACAGCATGCTGGTCTCCCAGCCTGATACCGGCGAACAGGCATTGGAAATTACCGATGCCCTGGTCCGTTCCGGCGCTGTGGATGCAGTGGTTGTGGACTCTGTTGCGGCGCTGGTTCCCAAGCAGGAAATCGAGGGTGAAATGGGCGATACTTTCGTCGGCCTCCAGGCAAGACTCATGTCCCAGGCACTGCGCAAGCTGGCCGGCACCATTGCCAAGACAAACTGCGTTGTCATTTTCATCAACCAGTTGCGTATGAAGATCGGCGTCATGTACGGTAACCCTGAGACCACCACCGGCGGCAACGCTCTGAAGTTCTACTCTTCTGTCCGTTTGGATGTGCGCCGTACCGAATCAATCAAGGAAGGCGGCAACGTCATCGGCAACAAGACCCGCGTTAAGGTTGTCAAGAACAAGGTTGCGCCTCCTTTCCGTGAGGCCTATTTCGATATCATGTACGGACAGGGCATCAGTAAATGGGGCGAATTGGTGGACCTGGCTGTGGAGATGGACATTGTTCAGAAGTCCGGCAGCTGGTTCA
>JAZSAB010000058.1:0-3681 GCA_045601675.1 Faecousia sp. | reverse complement strand
GAAATCGGCACACCTCTGTGCATCACCGTGGACTTCCAGACCGTGGGCGACGA
The DNA here is from genome assembly GCA_045601675.1 of Faecousia sp. Lineage (GTDB taxonomy): Bacteria > Bacillota > Clostridia > Oscillospirales > Oscillospiraceae > Faecousia. Next base: position 3,628 of record JAZSAB010000058.1, on the reverse strand, counting down.
GAATACCCCTGCGGATAACTGCGTCACCGTCCGTGACCGTGATACCATGGAGCAGGTTCGTATCCCCATCAGTGAGCTGAAGGAGTACATCGCCAAGAAGTGCGAGTTCTAAGTAAAAAAGATCACCCCGATCGGATCATCCGATCGGGGTGTTTTTGTCATTGCGAGCCGGTCAACAGAGTGGTGTGGTAATCTGATGTAGGGGAGGGTCTTGACCCTCCCTAAAAAGGGCGAGTCAGCTATGCACTAAGAACTCTAAGTCGCATTTGCTCCAAGAGTTCTTTAGAAGACTCGCCCCTACATAAATTTATTCGAGTCCCGGCAGGGTGTCTACGACGGAAACGCCAAGCTGTGCAAGCTCTTCTGCTGCCTGGTCCAGCAGCGCCTTGTTCAGGTACTGGCTGGGGCGGTGGGCATCCAGCTCAATGATGGCGGTAGCGCCTACCTCCGCGGCGATCTCCCAGAAGCCCTGATAAGGGTAGCAAAGACCGTGGTTGTAGGCGGTCTGCTTTTTCATCATGCCGTACTGGTTATAGCCCATGGGCATGCCCAACTCCTTTGCCTTGCGGCAGATGGCGTAGGCGCTGTCGATGCAGGCATTATCGAACTTGGGGTAGTCCGCCAGCACCACATCCGGGTGGGCAAGGTAGATGAAAAGTCCCGTTTCCATAGCCTCGATGGTGATGTCCGTGTAGGTGCGGATCTGCTCGGGGTACAGGCTCTCCTGGAAGAAGTGCTTGTACTGATGGTCACCCAAGTGCCAGTGGGTGCCGGTGATCAAGTAGTCAAACTGGGGGCGGATCTCCTTGAGCCAGGGCAGCAGCTCCGAGGAATACTCGCACTCCAGGGCCTTATAAATGCGGATCTGATCCTGGTACTTTTCCTGCAGATGCTCGATGGAGGCGATATACTGGGGAAACTCCTCGATGGTCATCCGCACGCCGGGCTGGGGATCATAGGTGCCGGCGGGCATGGGGTTGTGGTCGGAAAAGCCCATGATCTTAAAGCCGGCCTCGATGGCAGCAAGGACATAATCTTCGTCGGTCACATTCACTTTTCCGTGACCGCAGCGGTATGTGTGGTTATGGTAATTGGCGAACATAATATGTGATCCTTTCTGTTGCAAAGATAGGGAAAAGACAGTATAATGGTGAAAAACAGGGAGGTAAGGCTATGAAAGAACATATCGATACCATACCGGTAAATGACGCGTTTTCCTCCGGGGACGAATGTCCCTTCTGCTATCTGGAGCGGATGGCGGAGAGAAGTACCATAAATTATGTGATCGGTCCCGGCGCCAGCTATATGGAGCCGGAGGTCCGGGAGGCGACCGCCGTTACCGGCTTCTGCCCGGAGCATACGAAAAAAATGTACGATTACGGCAATACCCTGGGTAATGCCCTGATCCTCCAGTCCCGGTTCGGACTCGTTATCGAGGAGTTCCGGAGCCGGATGGCGGAGTTTGAAGTCCCACCCAAGCGGTCGCTGCTCAGCGGCAAGAAGCCGGTGGCGGAGAATCCCTATTGGGACAAGATGACCGCGGATGTGGAGGAGTGCTTTATCTGTAAGCGCGTAGAGTACCACATGCAGCGCTACTATAATACTTTCTTTGCCATGCTGAAGGAAGAGGAATTTCGCAATATGGTAGCTTCCTCCAAGGGCTTTTGCATGAAGCATTTTGCTCGGCTTATGCAGGAGGCTGCCTGCCAGCTTCCCAACGCGCACCGGGAATGGTTCTACGAAAATGTGGTGAAGACCATGGAGGAAAACCTCCTCCGGGTCAAGGAGGACTTAGACTGGCTCATTGCCAAGTTCGACTACCGCAACGCCGGCGCCGATTGGAAAAATTCCAAGGACGCCCTCTCCCGCACCATGCAGAAGCTGGAGGGTATCCACCCGGCAGATCCTCCTTATAAGAAGGACTAACCGATAAAAGTATAGGTCAGCCGCCAAAAAAAGTCAAGAAAAACACCCTTCCTCGGAAGGGTGTTATTTATTAAAATCAATGCCTCTGCATTCGGTCCAGTAGTGGAGGGCGGCAGACACATCCGCCTCCGGAAGATCAAAAAACTCCGCAAGCTGCCAAAGCTCGGTGTAGCCGTAATGGAACGCCTCCCGGAAGTCCTCTTCCGTGAGAAAATTTTCCGCAGACCAACGCTTCGCCCGGTGCTCGCTGCGCTCCACAAGCTCGTAGGGGCTGTCCACCTTGTGCAGCGCTCCGGTGGCAAGATGTCCCATTTCATGGAAACAGATCCCCCGCAGGAGCCGGGTGGATTTGATTTTCGTAAAGTCCAGAAATACCGCGTACCAGCCGTCGTCCCGCACCGTGGCGGCAGGCTGGGGGCAATTCTTATAAGGGATCACATCCACGCGGTTTTGCTTGCAGTACGCATAAAAATCCGAAATCTCAAACACGGCTACTCCTTCGAATTCTCCGTCCGGCGCTTGCGCATAAGGCGCACCATATCCCGAACGGCCTCCTTTTCCTCTTCATCCAGAGCCTTGTATTCGCCGTAGAAAGCCAGATCCACTTGCTCCAGTTCATCGGGGGCGGACTCAGTCCCCAAAAGATATCCCACAGATACGCCGAAATACGTAGCGATCTTCTGGGCGGTTTGGGCGCTGACGCTTTTCTTGCGACCCATTTTCAGGTCCGTGATCAGCCCGCGGCTCAGCTCCAGCTCGTCGCAAAGACGACCGGGGCGAATGTTCTTTCTCTTGCACAGCTCCAGGATGTTGTCGTATAAACTGCCCATATCGCAGCCTCCAGCCTCGAAACCGGGGGATTCCCGTTCCGTTTTGATGTGCGGCCCGGAAAACCGGTCGGCACGTACATAGACAGGTACATTTCTATCTATCTATTTCTATTTTAGTACTTGGTCGCGTACTTGTCAACCCTTAGTATGGACTTTTGCTTCTACGGCAAGTTTACCGGTATAACGGTACGATAAGCCGGACATAATAAGTGGTATGCTATATTATTAGCGGCAAAAACCTTTGACGCAGCGGTGTTTCGACAGAAAATAGGGTCTTGACAAGGCGTATCTGCCGTGCTATAATAGCGGAGCACTTAAGCGAGATATCGCGGGATAGAGCAGTTGGAAGCTCGTCGGGCTCATAACCCGGAGGTCGGAGGTTCGAGTCCTCCTCCCGCAACCAGAAAAGACAGTCACCCATCCGGGTGGCTGTCTTTTTTGTTATGAGAATGGATAGCAACCTCCGACCGGAGGGTTCCCGGAGGGGGGCGATGGGAGCGCCGCGGGGGGCGGGAGGAGCGACCTGAGCGAGTGGCAGCGGTCGGCAAGAAGCAAGCCCGCTTCGCCGGGCGTAGCTTCTGCCGGGCACCGCAACAGGACGGAGGTTCGAGTCCTCCTCCCGCAACCAACATTGCGAACCGAAAAAGATATGGGTTCGGAAAACCCAGAAACCACAACGGATTCTGGGTTTTTTCGTGGCATTTTTCAAGGTGGAATTCAAAAGATATCATTTCCCCAAAACGACCTTTGGGAAGGACTTGAACTAAATCTTAAAGCAATACCAGTGGAAAAGTTTGAAACTTTATGATATAATTAGTTCAATGAATAAGAATTTGTAGGGATGATGGAGATGATTATTTTAATTACCGGAG
>JAZSAB010000057.1:0-4161 GCA_045601675.1 Faecousia sp. | reverse complement strand
AGGAAGGCGATGGTGGCAGCCTGATCTTCCGCAGAAGCCTTGCCATTGACGCACCAGTAGTTCTCGGAACCGGTGCACAGGCCCTGATTCTCTTCACCCTCAACGCCGATGAAGATGGGCAGCATGCCCAGCTGCTCGTCGGTCATGCCCTCGTTGATGCAGTTGCCGTACTCCCAGGTACCATTCTGATAGGACACAGCGTCGCCCAGCACGAAGTCAGCCAGCGCGTCGGAGCCGGTCTTGGCGCCGATCATGGAGGGCTCGCAGGTGGCGTTGTTGATGTACAGATCCCAGATCTTCTTGTAGTTGTCCAGATAGGTGCCCTTGATGGCGTCGGTATCGCCGATGCCGTCAGCCTGGTACTCATAGTAGATGGGCATGTTGGCCAGGTGGGTCTTGAAGCGCCAGTCGGAGGAAGAATCCATGCCGGCGGAGGTGAAGGCACCCATGATGCCCATCTCGTCCTTGCGGGCCTGCATATCTTCGACAACAGCCTTGAAGGTTTCGAAGTTGTTGATCTCGGCAACGTCAGCGATCTTGGCATTCTCCAGGCCGATGTACTTGGCCATCAGGTCCTTGTTGTAGATGATGCCGTAGGTCTCGATGACGTAGGCAATACCCACAACGGCGTCGCCCTGCTTCAGGACGAAGTCGTCGGACTTGACGTTCTTGTACAGCTCGGTGCCGGACAGATCAGCGCAATACTCCTTCCAGGTAGCCAGACCCTTGGGGCCGTTGACCTGGAACAGGGTGGGAGCGTGTTCCTTGACGATCTCGGAAGCCAGGGTCTGCTCATAGGTGCCGGAAGCAGCGGTCACGACGGTGACCTGAACGCCGGTCTCAGCGGTATAGGCCTTGGCCAGGTCTTCCCACTGCTGAGCCTGTTCGGGCTTGAAGTTGAGGTAGTACACAGAGCCGGTGGACTCTGCGGCGGCGAAGCTCAGGCAGGACAGAACCAGCGCCAGAGACAGGACCAGAGAAACGATCTTCTTCATGGTTAGGTACTCCTTTATGTTTTTCTATGTAAAGCGCCGCAGCGCTTTGCACCAGGGTTATTCTGCCGCTTCGGGCAGAGCATTTTCCTCCGTGGCCGCCCTTTCGGTCAGGGCAGAGCGGCCATAGCGGATGCAGGTCGCAGTGATCTCCTCCAGCATCTTCTCATCCAGCTGGCCGGGTGTCAGCCGCCACTGCCAGTTGCCGCCAAGGGTGGAGGGATGATTCATGCGGGCAGAATCATCAAGCCCCAGATAATCCTGCATGGGAATGATGCAGTATTTTGCAGCGCTGCGCATCACCAGAGCAATGAGGGATTTGTTCAGCAGCCGCTTGGGGGTGTGATGATCGCTCAGATAGTCGCGCACCAGCTTCATTTCGGCCCGGGTGATGGCATCCAGCCAGCTCACCAGGGTCTCATTGTCGTGGGTGCCGGTGTAGGCAACGCAGTTCTCCCCATAATTATGGGGCAGATAATCGCTGGCAGAGCCAGTATCCCGGGCGTCGAAGGCAAACTCGAGCACCTTCATGTTCGGGAAACCGCTTTCCTTCACCATTTCGCGGACGGAATCGGTCATGTAGCCCAGATCCTCGGCGATCACTTCCGCATCTCCCAGCTTTTCCCGGACCGTACGGAACAGGTCCATCCCGGGACCCTTTTCCCACCAGCCGTTCATGGCGGTATCCTCGCCGTAAGGGATGGCGTAATAGGCGTCAAAGCCGCGGAAGTGGTCAATGCGGGTCACGTCGTAGAGCTGGAAGCTGTACCACAGGCGGGTGCACCACCACTCATAGCCGGTAGACTTGTGATAATCCCAACGGTAGAGCGGATTACCCCAGAGCTGACCGGTGGCAGAGAAGCCATCCGGCGGGCAGCCCGCAACAGCAATCGGCTTATTCTCCTCGTCCAGCTGGAAAAGCTGCGGATTGGCCCATGTATCGGCGCTGTCCATCGACACATAGATCGGGATATCGCCCACGATGCGGATGCCCTGCTTGTTGGCATAAGCCCTGAGCTTCTTATACTGCTGGAAGAACTTGAACTGCATGTACAGTTGGAATTCGACATCAAAGTATAATTCCCTGCGATAATAGTCCAAAGCATTTTTCCAGCGCAGGCGAATGTCTTCCGGCCATTCGCTCCAGCTCTTGCCGCCGAAGTAGTTCTTCAGCGCCATGAACAACGCATAGTCGTTCAGCCACCACCCGTTTTCAGCGATGAACTGCTGGTACGCTTCATCCTGATATACATTGCTCCGCTCATAGGCTTTGCGCAGCAACGGGTAGCGGTTATGGTAGAGCTTCTCGTAATCCACCCGGGTAGGATCGGAGCCCCAGTCTGCGGCCTCGCACTCCTCCTGGGTGAGCACACCTTCCTCCACCAGCGCTTCCAGGCTGATAAAGTAGGGGTTGCCGGCAAAGGTCGAGAAGGACTGATAAGGTGAATCGCCATAACTGGTGGGATGAATCGGAAGGATCTGCCACAGGGACTGGCCTGCTGCCTTGAGCTGATCCACAAAGTCGTATGCACTCTGGGAAAAGCAACCCACACCGTATTCAGATGGCAGGCTGGTGATCGGCAGCAGGATACCAGCAAGCTTTTTCGTCATAGGGATGCTCCCTTCCATGCGTATCATGGGATATCGCATATCTGATTTCAGAAACTTTCTGCAATATTTGTATCACACTTTGCACAAAGTTGCAATAGGATTCAAAAATGTTTTTGCTTTTTATACAAAGCTAACAAAACTTTCCGATTCGAAATCGTTTGAAAGTGTTGAATTTGATTTGTTTCCAAATTTGATTTGACAAAAACCAGGCAAGCGAATACAATGGTATCAATGAAACGCGTGCAGAAATGATGATTCAAGGAGAGAAAGCATGGCTGTTACAATCAAGGATGTTGCCGCTCTTGCGGGTGTTTCCCCCTCCACCGTATCCCGTGTGTGCAACGATCACCCATCCATCAGCTCCGAAACCCGCGAGCGGGTCCGCAACGCCATGAGCAAGCTGGGCTATGAACCCAGCGCCTCTGCCCAGCAGACGGATCAGCGGCTGCGTATGGTCAGTGTGCTGCTCCCGCCCTCTCCAAAGGAAGCCTACGAGAATTCTTTTTATCTCCAGGTAATCCGCGGAATCAGCCAGGTGTGCAACCAGCGCCAGGTGGCCTGTTCGGTGATTACCGGCAAGGATACGGCAGAGATGCTTCAGGCGCTGCAGGCAATGAGTCAAAGCCGGCAGAACGACGGTTTCATCCTGCTCTACAGCCGCAAGGACGACCCCGTGGTGGACTACCTGTGTGAGCAGGGCCTTCTGTATGTGCTTGTTGGCAAGGAAGAGCAAGGCTCCGGGCAAACCATCTGCATTGACAATGATAATCTTCTGGCGGGCAAAGAAGCCACAGAATATCTTTATCAGCTGGGTCATCGCCACATTGGCTATCTAGGCAGCGAACGCTCCTTTGTTTTCTCTGCTGAGCGCCTCTCCGGCTATCAGCTGGCGCTGCTTCAACACAACCTGCCGTTGCGTCCGGATTACTACATCGAGATGGAAAGTCCGAATTTCGACAAGGCAGACGCACTCAGGGAATTGCTCAGCAGCCCTGACCGTCCCACTGCCCTGGTGGTCAGCGATGATATGCTGGCTGTAGGCCTTGAGCGTACCTGCTCTGCGCTTGGGCTGCGGATCCCTGAGGACATTTCCATCATCTCCTTCAACAATTCCCTCATTGCGCAACTAAACAATCCCCAGTTGACCAGCGTGGACGTGAATTCTTTCCAACTGGGCTTTGAGGCAGCCAATCAGATTCTCAATCATGCGGATAATCCAAACCTGATGGCAACGAAAATCATTGTTCCGCATCGTATTGTAGAACGTTCCAGCTGTAAGAGAGTTAAGGAATAACAGACTGCCGCCCTTGCAAATCATTCACATAGCAGTCGCCAACCTTCTGATACGGAATTTCCATGGACTGCATTTCAGTGTTGTTCATCGTACCGCTCCTTTTTAGAAGTTATGCAAAGACACTTTTGCTCCTTTCTGTCGTTGGATTGTGTGTTCTTTTTCAGGGATTGGCTGTGCCAGCAGCTTATCTATTTCATCCTGTCCCAGCACCCGTGAAACATGGTCATAGTGTTCAGCCTTGGTGCGAAACTGCTTGGCAGCCTC
>JAZSAB010000056.1:0-5810 GCA_045601675.1 Faecousia sp. | reverse complement strand
ACATTAATTAAAAAAAAGACCCCCCGGCCCCCTGGGCGGGTCCCGTCGGATTTTTTATTTAGAATACTACAACCGCAAATGTGACAAGACCGGACTCGAGAAGTTCTTTACAAACATTCTGGGAATCCATACGGTTGCTCTGGAGCTCGGCGTCGATACCCAGGGTATTGACAAGACCGCTATGCGCGGGAACGATCTCGTAATGAACCATTTCATATTTGCTATGTAATACAGAGACCAGTTCATAAACATTTTCCGTCTTATTGGTCTCCAGATAGATATGAGGTCTTTCGTCGGCTTTACCACGCTCTGCAAGAGGCAGAACCAGGTTTGCAAACAGCACAAGGACCGTTGCCAGGAACGCAGCCTCAAAGTAACCTGCGCCTACCACCAGGCCGATGGTGGCAGTCGCCCACAGGCCCGCAGCGGTAGTCAGACCAACGATCTGGGAGCTACGGCGGACAAGGATCGTGCCTGCGCCCAAAAAGCCCACGCCGGAGATGACCTGCGCACCTACACGCATAGGATCGGCGGTAAAGCCAAGCCGCTGAACGATATACATGCCAAGCACAGTACAAAGGCTTGCACCAAGGCATACCACCATATGGGTACGCATGCCTGCGGCGCGTCCGTGACGACCGCGCTCGCTACCAATTGCGCAGCCGATCAGCGTTGCGGCAACCAGGCGAAGCACCATAGAAATGCCGGTGAGCTGGTGCAGGTTCTGAACAAATGCTACGATCTGATTAAAAATAGCTTCCAATGCAGATTCTCCTTTTCATTTATAAGGGGGCCATTACAGACCCAAAGCAGCCATAACCTCGTCGGAAATGGTATCCAGCAGATCAAGATCCCACATCAGCTGGAACAGCGTATATCTGGGACGGACTTCCTTGCAGTACATCATAGTGTTCTTCAGTGTCTCGTGATCCACGTCGATCTGGGAAGGCAGAGAAGGTGCGCCCAGACCCTCCAGCAGCTCCTTGACATACTCAGCGCTGGGCAGGTTCTCCAGCTGCTGGCAGATAGCGTCCCACTTCTCCTCGATTACATCCAGGCGGGCAAGACGGTCTGCGGTGTCGTTCTTCTTAGCCTTTGCCTCCATAGCGATAACGCCGTCAGCGGCAGTGCCGTACACATTGCGCATAGTCTCTTCCCAAGCTTCCTGGCTGTATGCCTTTGCAGCAGCCTTAGCTGCGGCGAAGTCAGGCTTTTTATTACGAAGGATCTCAGCTGCCTTCAGCATGAGAACGGTTGCCACACCGACCTGGATGCCGTGAGGAGCGGGACGGATACCCTTCTGCTCCAGCACCAGCTCCCAGAAGTGGGACATATGGTGCTCGCAACCGGATGCGGGACGGGAGTTTGCGTACAGACCCATAGAAACACCGGCAAGGACCAGACCTTCCATAATGTTGCCGATGACTTCAGGATCTCTGTCCTTAGCCTTATCTGCTACCGCCATGGTCTTCTCCAGGCTGTGTGCCATCAGATTCACAACATTGTCGCAGTAGTGCTCGTTGATGATAAGCTTTGCGATCCGCCAGTCGCACAGGCAGGTGTACTTACCCAGCAGGTCGCCCAGACCTGCTGCGATCATTCTTGCGGGAGCGTTCTTCAGAACATCCACATCACCGATCAGCGCGGAGGGCGTGTGGGCGTTGTAGGTGACCTTAAAGCCGTTCTCATGGAACGCGGAGATATTGGAAACATAGCCGTCCATAGAACCGGCGGTAGCTACGATAATATAGGGTCTGTTGGTCTTGTAGCTGAAGTACTTGACGATGTCGTTAATAAGACCGGTACCGACACCGACCATAATGTCGCAGCCATTGGGGGTATTGATGAGCATCTCACCCAGAGTTGCCTCGTCGAAGCCCAGGTGCTTCAGGGTGATCACGGTGGTCTCAAGACCTGCGTCCTTCAGGATATTTGCGCAGTTTTCACCAGCGATCTTGTAGGTGATCTCATCGCTAACAAGCACCACATTGCTGCCGCCCAGCTGACGAACAACTGCGGGCAATTCCTTGTTGGCGCCCTCGCTGACGATGACGCGCTTGATGTCTGCTCTGTGGGTATGACCGCACTCACAGACCAAGTCCTTATCGAGGTAAGCCTCAATATCCTGAGGTACATTCGGCATATTCATCATTTTACCCTCCTGTTACAGCAAAGGATTCATAAGTTCGGGGAAATCCAGGTAATTGTCCACAGTAATAAAATTCATATCGGACTGATAAACGGACTCGTCGTTGCCTCCGGGACCGTAGTCGTCGCCAACATAGCAAACTTCGCTGTGCTTGATGCCACGCTCTTCACAGTACTTTGCCAGGGCATAGTACTTATTAAAGGGAGCGGGAGCCATATCGAAGGAGGAAGAACCGCCAACGAAAACAGTATACTCGGGGAAGGTAGCCTTCACATCTTCGTAGATCGCGCGGCGCTTCTTGCGGTCGGGGTCGAATGCCAGCTTGTCGGCAAGGTCAGCCTTGGTGCCCAGGATGGGGAAAGTGACACAGCCGGAGGCATGGTACTCTACATTCTCGCCTACAAACTCGGTATAGCCATACTTTTCGCGCAGCATGGTTACGCGCTTTTCCACGGACTCACGGTCGCAGGGCAGAGTGTTGTTCTCCTTGATCTCCAGCTCCTTGGTGTCCGGATTGTACTCAGCGTACTGCAGACCATAGTTGCCAAGCACATCGATGGGGAACTGATTCATCTGATTGAAGATACGCATGCACATACCTGCACCAACCATCAGAAGCTTATACTTCTTTGCGAGGGCCTCCAGCACAGCGGTGTGCTCGGGAGAAAGCTTGCTCTTATGCTGGGTCAGTGTGCCGTCCAGGTCGAAGGCAACGAGTTTAATATTTTCATACATATCTTTCTTCCTCCTATGTGCTTTTATCCTAAAATCAATGTTCCAAAGAACTGGGGCACATGAAATGCGGGCTCATCCTGCTCGATTTTATTCCAGGAAAGGAAATGGGGGTTGGGAGTCAAATCGCCACATTTGTAGAAATTACCCTTCATTTTCAATCCGGTTTTCGGCTTAAATGTGGGGTAAAACTTCTGTATGAAGGAAATGGGTAATTGATAGGTAACACCCCAGCCACCGGGGAATTCCTCAGCTTTGGCACACAGGGGATCCCAATCTTCGGGAATCAGGCGAACCAGCGTTTCCAGGCAAGAGCCAAAGCCCATAAAAACCGCGCAGTTGGGATTCATCTCAATATTGAGGTAAGTAACCGTCTCGGTGGGCTGCAGGAAAAACTCCAGGCAGCTGTCGTCACAGACGGAATCCAGCACGCCGGTCAGTTCCCTTCTGATGTCTTTTTCCATCGCGGTCATACGGACATAGATGGCATTTTCATCCCAACAAAGCTGAGCCTTTGAAGATGTATCAGTATACTCTGTCCAAAGCAAATTGTCAATAGGTGCGTAAGGTATTTTTTCCCAGTCCGGTGCGCCGTTTATGCGGGTAATGGTGTACTCTCTCATTTGCCACCCTCACATTCTGGCAACATCCAGCGCAGCCTTATAAAGGGCGCAGAACTGCCGGTACTTTCTGTCCAGGAACGCGGTGGAGTTGGGCTCGAACCGATGGGACATAGATACGCAGTCACCCGACGCTGCGGAGTAGTCCGCGTATTTTCCGTCACTGACCGCCGCGATCATAGCCGCACCCAGGCAGGCCGCTTCCTTCTCCGCGGGGATCACCACGGGAAGACCCGTAATATCCGCCTGGAGCTGGCACCAGATGGGGCTCTTGGAGCCGCCACCGGTGGCAATGATATGAGAAAGCTTCGTTCCCTTTGCCGCGATCGCCTCACAGTTTTTACGGAGCATGAAGGAAACGCCCTCCATGACTGCCTTTGCCATATCGAAGATATCGTGCTCCTGGCGCAGACCAAAGAAAACGCCGGAGGCATCCGTATCAAATTCCGGGGCATTGGTGCCCACCAGGTACGGCAAGAAGAGAAGGTTATTATCCTTTCTGTCTGCAAGGACCCGGTTCATTTCGTCATAAGAGGTCTTCCCCATACAGGTACGGCGGAACCATTCCAGGCTGACGCCGCCGCTCTCGGCAACCGGGAGCATTACATGGGTATCCGGAAGGAAACCGTAGTGCATAGCAATACCGGAATCTCTGGGAGCAGGCTCGCTGGACATAGCTGTCAGCGCCATTACCGTTCCGGTGGAAAGAGTCATACCACCAACAGATACATTGCCGGTGCCGATCATACCGGCAAAGTGGTCCAGGGTGCCGATATTGACCATTGTATTTTCAGAAAGACGAAGTGCCTGAGCTGCCCCGGAGGTCAGCGGACCTGCCACGGTACAGGGCTCTGCCAGCGGCGGAAGAACCTCTTCCGTGATGCCGATGGCCTGGAGCATTTCCTTCCAGTAACACTTGTCGTAGATGTCGAAGTAAAAGCTAAAGGTTGCAATGGACATATCCGCAAGCTTCACATTTGTCAGCTTGTAAACGATATAGTCCTTAAGAAGCATAAAGGTTTGCGTATTCTCGTAGATCTCCGGGCGATGCTTCTTCAGCCACAGCATCTTCGTTGCGGGCCAGGTAGGCAGAACCGCCTGCTGACCGGTGATGCGCTCACAAGTGGCGCTGTCAAAAAGTTTTGAAAGTTCCGCGCACTCGGCGGTAGAACGCTCATCCATCCAGGAAATAGCGTTCATCAAGGCACTTCCCTCTTTACCCACGCATACCAGGGACTCCGCCTGGCCGGTAAAGGCGATCTGCTTAATTTCGCGGATGCCGTTCTTTTCGACCATACCGGCAACCAGCGCCAGAAGATCACGGTAGTAGCATTCCGCGTCAAATTCCACAAAGCCACCTTCGCGCAGATAGGTAACCGGCGTGCTCTGCCGGTCTACAAGGTGCATATTTTCATCGTAGATCGCAGCCTTTACATTGGTGCTGCCAAGATCAATACCTATGTACATAAGTGCCTCCAAAAATTGGGATTGGGGGCTGCCCCAAAGGGACAGCCCCATAAAAAGGAATCAAGATTAGTAGCCAACCTTCTCCCAGCACTCGAAGGGAGCAGCCAGCTCTTCGCTGATGTAGACCTGAGTTTTCTTGGTCTGCAGCATGGTGCTGGGCAGATAAGGAGTGATGGGGCCGTGGGTGCACAGACGGGAGGTCATTCTCTGCCAGGAGGAGAAAGTACCGCAGGTAGCCAGTGCGTGAACCTCGATACGCTCCTTAGCACGCATAACATCCAGAGGTCCGATGGTAGCGGCGCAAGGAGGAACGTTTGCGATGTCGCCGGACTGACCGAAGGTACCGTTCAGGGAGTTCTGCATAATGGTCATGGGGTGCAGCTTAACGATCTGAGCAGGCTGATTCAGCCACTCTTCGATGTCGCCGCTGCCGATGAACTCGGGGATGGGATCCACGAATGCCATGTGGCCTGCCCAACCGGGAGAGGTGGAAGCGATGTCAGCGCCGCGCTCAGAAATGTCATCAATGATCTTGGAGTAGTCCTTGATGTTGGCATTGGTGGGGAAGTGGACATTTTCCATAGGCATACGCAGCTTCTCGTCGATCTGGTAGTAGAAGTACTTGATCATGGAGTGAGCAAAGCCTGCCTCGTAGGTGATGGGGGCGATGTTGCCGTCCTGGTCAGCCCACTCGTCCTCTGCGAACAGATGGACCTTGGAGCAGTCAACCTGGAAGTAGTTGATCAGCTGTGCCAGGGGGATGTAAGTGTCGGGCTCGGGGTTGCCCAGGATCATGGTAAAGGTCTTGCCAGCCTCGGAAGCAGCCTTCAGGCGGGAGAACA
>JAZSAB010000055.1:0-4759 GCA_045601675.1 Faecousia sp. | reverse complement strand
CTCTTCTTTATGGAAGAGCTGGCAGGTCCCCTGTGCCCCGATACCAACTAATCTCTGTAGCCTAATATTTTTCTAAATTCTTACATTTTTTCAAAAAAACGGTTCCATTTTTCCTTATTCAGAGGTATAATATAATTTATTATCGTTATGCTGTAAGGAGTTGCCATGAAGAACACCGGAATCAACCTCACAAAAGCAAAGGAAACGAACCGCGCACTGCTATTGCAGCTGATCTGTACATCAGGCAGAATCACACGAACTGAGCTTTCTGTGAAATCTCAGCTCTCTCCCATGACGATCACCAATATCGTAAACGAGTTTCTGGCCCAGAAGCTGATCGAGGAAATTCCGCCGGAGGATACCGTTAAGGTTCCCGGTCGGACTCCTATGCTGCTGCAGATTTCCCCTGCTTCCCCTGTTGTTGTGGGCATTCGTATGACCAGTCGTCATCTTTACGGCATTGTGGGCAATCTCTCTATGTCCCCTATTGTCCAAAAGACCGTAACCCTCTCTGAAACGGAAACAGAGGAAACCATCTTGGACAAGCTGCGTCAGTTGGCGGAAGGTCTCATTGCGGATATTGACCGACCGATCTTGGGTCTGGGCATTTCCACCGCCGGTGTTATCAACCGGGAAAAGGGTGTCATCGAATACATCACAAACTTCTTTAATATCAAGAAGCTGGATCTGCGCAGTTATCTGACCCAGTTCTTTGACTTCCCTGTTTATGTATGTAACGACATCCATGCGGCAGCGCTTTGCGAACTGTACTTCGGGCACGGTCAAACAGAGGATAATTTCCTTTATGTGGGTCTGACCCACGGTATTGCCGCCTCCATTATTTTTGAGCGAAAACTCCTGGATTTCTGCGGTGAGATGGGTCACATGACCATTGATTACCACGGACCCAAGTGCGCCTGCGGCAGCAACGGTTGCCTGGAGCTCTATGCCAGCACCCCCAACCTTTTACGGCAGATTGCTGCAGAAACAGGTGTGGTGCTCCCGGATATGGAATCCGCGGTGCAGTTTGCTCTTTCAAACCGTACGGCTTACGCCGTATTCTATAACGCTATGCGTCAGCTTAGCTACGGCATTAACAATTACTTAAATCTCTACAGCGTGCCCACGGTGATCCTGGGTCACGATTCCTATCTGCTCCCCGATGAGATCGTTGAGCAGATGGAAAATTCCATCGCATCCATTAACATCTCTATGCACCATTTCGGTTCCCGTCCTAAGCTTGTGAAATCCAAACTGGGTATGAAGACCCAGCTTTACGGATCTCTCTGTGTTGTTCTGCAGCATTTGTTCCAGGACGGAAGCGCATTTAGCTATCTCCCTGCAGAGAGCTGAAATTCCTATGAGGAGGAAACACTGTGAACGTATTAGCCATCGGTTGTCATCCTGACGATTTAGAGATCGCCTGCTCCGGCACACTGCGTAAATATGTGGAGCAGGGCGCGAATGTATATATGTGCCATGTTGCCAACGGCGACCAGGGACATGTGATCATTGAGCCGGAACCCCTTGCGGCGATCCGCGCGGAAGAGGCAAGAAAGGCTGCTATGTTCATCGGCGCTAAGGAGATCTTCAGTATCGGCGTTTCCGATATGCAGGTAAACAGTCACGATCAGGCGCAAATTGACGCCGTTGCCGATGTGGTCCGCATCACCAAGCCCAATGTGATCATCACCCACAACTGTGATGACTACATGCAGGATCATATGGAGACAAGCCACCTTGCAACCAACGGTGCGTTTATGTCCGGTTTGCCCCACAGATCCGTCAATCACCCCGCCTTTAACAGCTTTATCCCCACATTCTTTATGGACACGCTGGCAGGTGTGGACTTTAACCCCTCCCATTATGTGGACATTTCGGGTCAGATCGAGCGAAAGCTCCAGGCGCTCGCTATGCACGAATCCCAGGTAAAATGGATGCTGGAACATGACGATATCGACTTTGTGGATATGGTCCGTACCTGCTCCAAGTACCGCGGTTACCAGTGCGGCGTTGCCTATGCAGAAGCTTTCCGCCCCTATAATGTCTACCCCCGCCACAGCACAAAGCATTTGCTCCCCTGATTCACAAAATTACTGACAGGTGGTTCTCATATGAAGAAACTAAGATGGGGCGTCATCGGTGCAGGCGGCATTGCCGACCGACGCACGATCCCCGGAATGATGTTAGCCCATAACGCCGAGCTGATTGCCGTTATGGAGATAAATGCGGAATTTGCCGAGTCGCTCCGCGCTAAGTGGAACGCAAAACGCGCGTATACCTCCGATCTGGAGCTTCTTGCCGATCCGGAGATCGATGCGGTTTACATTGCCTCCCCTGTTTTCCTCCACGCACAGCAGGCCATGGCAGCGGCAGACGCAGGAAAGCATATCTTAATTGAAAAACCTTTGGCTATGACCGCCCAAGAAGGTCAGAAGGTCATTGAATACTGTAACGCCAAAGGCGTGCAGATCGCTGCCGGTCTTATGATGCGCTTTGGATCTTATGTTCAGGTTATGAAGCAGAAGATCGCAGAAGGCAAGATCGGCCGCGTGGTTTCCGGCTACTCCCAGTTTACCTGCTGGTATCCGGATATGCCCGGCAACTGGCGTCAGAGCAAGAAAAACGGCGGTGGCGGCGCGATGATGGATATGGGTGTCCATTGTATCGATTTGATGCAGTATATCACCGGCTCCAAAGTATGCCAGGTTGCCGCATTCCACGATACTTTAAGTTTCCAGTATGAGGTTGAGGACTCCTCCATGGTCCTGCTCCGCCTGGAAAACGGCGCCCAGTGTGTGGTGCAGTCCAATTTCAACATTCCCGATGCCGCTTCCAAGTGGCGCATTGAGATCTTCGGTGACCAGGGTCGCCTGGTTGGCGAAAATATCATCGGTCAAATCGACGGCGGTAAGCTCGATGCCCTGTTCTGCGGTGACCAGGGCAGCTACAATGCCCAGCAGGATACGCTGGATGTTGCCGGTGAGCAGATCGATGTGGAGTTCGGCAATATGTACACCCGGGAGATCGAATCCTTCGGTAACTCCATCCTAAACGGCGCTCCCCTGGAAGTTCCTGCTGCCGATGCTGTGTTTGTGCAGCGGATCATGGAAGCTGCCTACCGCGCCAATGACGAAAAAACCGTCATTGACCTTTAAGGAGAACTTATGCGCTTTCTCAGAATTGACGGACCGTTTTTTCGGTTTTTGGAAATCATTACAAACCTGCTTCTTCTGAACCTTCTATTCCTGGTTTGTTCCATTCCCATCGTCACCATCGGTCCTTCCCTCACCGCTACCTATTATGTTGCGCTGAAGATCGTGCGCAAAGAAGAAACTGGAATTGTCAAAAACTTCTTCCACTCCTTCCGCATGAACTTCAAGCAAGGACTGATCCTTGGCGTAGGTTTATTGCTGCTGGCTGCCATTTTTGTGGTAGACATCCAGGCGCTTACCTATATGATCGCCATCCCGGAGGCAGTTTCCAAAGTATTGACCTTTGTAATCGGCTTCTTGGGACTGCTTCTGGCTATGATTGCGGTCTACATCTTCGCCGTACTGGCACAGTTCGATAACAAGCTTTCCGAGCTCATCAAGTGGTCTGCGATCATTGCTGTGCGTCATTTGCCGGTGACCTTGGTTTCCTTGGTGATGGTTGCTGCACCGCTTCTTGTTTTTTATTTCTTTCCCGCATTCTTCCTGCAGACCATTTTCCCCATTATACTTCTATTAGGTTTTTCCGGGATTGCATATATGCAGTCCTGCTTACTTGTGAAGGTTTTTTCCTACTACATTCCGTCCGAGGACACAGAGAGGGCTGAAGAAAATGAAGAATAATGTTACACTGATGGGCCACAGAGGCTGGCGTGGCAAGTATCCCGAAAACACGATGCGCGGTTTCCGGGAAGTAATGAAACTGGATATCGACGGCATTGAAATGGATGTCCATATGACAAAGGACTACCACATCGTTGTCTGCCACGACCCCGATATTAGCCGTACCACCGACTCCACGGGTTTGATCCACAATATGACCCTGGAAGAAGTCAGAAAAGCAGACGCAGGTATCCGGTTTGGCGAGGAATTCAAGGGAGAGAAAATCCCCACATTCGAGGAATTTTTGGATCTAATGGTCACGCGCCCCGATCTTCGGCTGCTTTTGGAGCTGAAGGACTCCCCTGAGCATCTCGGTGACTTTGCCTACGCCTCCGCTTCCCGGGCCCTTTCCATGTGCAAGGAACGCGGTCTCTGGGGCAGAGACAGACTGACCGTCATCACCTTCTCCGCCGGAAATTGCGCTTGGCTGCACACCCGCTACTCACGAGATGATTTTTGCATTCACGGTTTCTATCCCAAGGCCCTTATGGCCGGCTCCCAGAACGACGACCCGTACAAGTATTACGATGAGGTCTGCCTCTTTAACACCGGTGACAAGTCGCCTGTGGGCTTCCCGATCAAGCATGATGATCCTGTTGTAGACGCAGCAAGATACAGAGAGTTTGAAATGATGGGTATTAAGCCCTGCGCCCATTACGCAATGAATACAGACGAGGATGTATACCGCCGTTCCCTGGAGAACGGAACGGAGTGCTTTACCTGCGATCACCCCGATATCTGTGGTGAGATTCTGGATAAGCTGGGCGCAAGAAAACTGAAAAGATAACAAAAAGCCACCGGTAATGCCGGTGGCTTTCTTTTACACAGGAGAATCCCCCGATGCACCAGGGTGGGTCGGGGGATGTTTTTTTGTGGCGGGGTTT
>JAZSAB010000054.1:0-3014 GCA_045601675.1 Faecousia sp. | reverse complement strand
CTGCTTCTGCTCAATCTTATGCCCACCAAGGTGGTCACGGAGACACAGCTTACAAGACTTTTGGGTAACACGCCGCTGCAGGTCCGCCTGGAACTGATTCGTGCAAGCTCGCATCAGTCTAAGAATGTATCTCAGGATCATCTTCTTAATTTCTATAAAACCTTTGACGAGGTCAAGCACAGAAAGTTTGACGGTCTTGTGATCACCGGCGCTCCCGTTGAAAACATGCCCTTTGAAGAGGTAGACTATTGGGACGAACTGTGTGAGATCATGGAGTGGAGCAAGACCAATGTCCACAGCACGTTCCACATTTGCTGGGGTGCGCAGGCAGGTCTTTACTACCACTACGGTGTAAAGAAGTATCCCCTTGAGGAAAAGATGTTTGGCGTTTTCAAGCACCAGGCAGATTACAAGCGAGCGATTCTCCTGCGTGGATTTGATGATACCTTCTGGGTTCCTCATTCCAGACATACTACTGTTCGCCGTGAGGAGATCGAGGCAGTGCCCGGCCTTAAGATCCTGGCTTCTTCCGAAGAAGCCGGCGTTTACGCGGTCATGAGCAAGGGCGGTAAGCAGATTTTCATCACCGGTCACTCCGAATATGATGCAGACACCCTGCAGAAAGAGTATCTGCGCGATAAAAACTTAGGTCTTCCGATTCATGTCCCCGAGAATTATTTCCCCAATGACGACGATTCAAAAGAACCCATCGTCCGCTGGCGCGGTCACGCAAATCTCCTCTATTCCAACTGGCTGAACTATTTCGTGTATCAAACAACACCCTATGACATCATGTCTATCGGTAAGGAAGAATAAAAAAGCTGCTTTGCATTTGCAAAGCAGCTTTTCTTTATTGTTTTGTCGCAATGAACCGCAAGGTAGAGTCAAAAGAATCCGATGCAATGGTATTGGGTGCTTTACGGGTAATACCCATCTTCGTAAGAACGATATCCTTGAGGATCTCTTCTGCGAACCAGGGATTCTTAACGAACAGAGGACCCAGGCAGTTGGTATAGAGCAGATTCTTGTATCTTGCTCCGTCAACACCGGTCTTGTTGTTGCCTCTGCCGTAGAGAACCGTTGCAAGGGGATTTGCGGCTTCTACATCCGCCATTTGGATCTGAGAGCCTACGATCTCCTGCTTGTTATCAAGAAGACGCAGGTGTAGATCATCGCCCCAAACATACTGGCGTTCTTTAGCGGTCATATCCAGGCAGCCAAGACATTCCATCACGGTGCCGTCTTCCCGGGTGATGCTTTTGCCGAACATCAGACCGCTGGTACCGATTGCGAGAATGTGACCGCCGTTTTCCACATATTCGTAGAAGGAATCGTTCTTTAGCGCAGGAACAAGGTGGCGGAAAGAACTGATCTCACCGGGCAGGAAAACCAGCAGATCAAAAGAAGTAAAGTCGACAGGATCATCAAAATCCTCAACCCGGATGATGGTAACATCCAGACCTAAATTCTTGCCGATCTCCTCAAGCGCCTGAATGCTGCCCCGCTCACCGTGGAGATTCAGGAGGTTCGGATACATCCATGCAATATGAAGCTTATTCATTGGTGGAACCTCCCTTTGCAAAGTAGTTCATAACGACACGCGCGTGCTTGGGATTGGTCAGCACATAGATAACATCGGTTTCCAGCTCCTCCAGACAGGAGAAGACTTTCTGCATATCGTCACTGTCACAAATGGTAACAGCCGTAGGATCTGCGCCGGCCAGGATCATTCTGCTTGCAATATCATTTGCCTCGCACTCAGAGAAGGCTACATACCGCTCTACACCGCTTTCCACGATGGGAGCGAAGCTGCAATCAAAGAAGTAGAAACTGCCGCTGTAGTGGGGATAGAAGTCTGCTACACGGTACAGACCAACAAACACAGCCTTCTTACGCTTGTCCGCGGCGATGATGTCCAGCTCGGACTGGAGTGCTTCCGGGTTTTCCTGCTTGCCGCGGAGGTAGTGGATCTCCTTACCCTTGAAGTGGATGATATCCTCGTGGGATGCGGGGTTCTTAAAGTTTGCAAATGCCGTTGCGATCTCCTCGTCGGTAAGACCCAGGTTACGGGCAATGGCGATGCACATTGCAAAATTATAAATATAGAAGGGGTTGTTATAGGGAACATGCCAAGTGCGTCCGCCGCAGGAGAAGGTGTTGTTCTCGAAATCCACAGCGGTAACCAGGGTGTGAGGATCAGTAGAGGATGCGTAGCTGCACTTGGTGCAGTGGAATGTTCCGATGTTACCTAAGTTATAACGCTCATAGGCAATGGGATGACCGCATTTGGGGCAGGGGAGAGTGACATTGTAGAAGTCGTCCAGC
Source organism: Faecousia sp. (assembly GCA_045601675.1). Lineage (GTDB taxonomy): Bacteria > Bacillota > Clostridia > Oscillospirales > Oscillospiraceae > Faecousia. Next base: position 689 of record JAZSAB010000054.1, on the reverse strand, counting down.
CTGTAAGTGCGGGAGTTCTCGCAGACGCTGAAATAGTGGGCACTGCCGGCGAACTCCTCCAGGGAACGACTGCGGGGTTCTTCGTTGTTTAGGTAGAGCGTCATATCTTTGCCAACTGCACCCTGGAACTTGCGAAGAATGAAGTCCGGGTCACCGTTTCTCTGGACCTGGTCTTTTTGAAGATTTGTAATGCCCATATTTGCGCCGGGGAGTACTTTGCGGATGTGGGGGAAGCTGCGTTCGTCGATCTCCAACACCAAATATTCCTTGTTCATTTTACCGAGGAGCGTGGAGTTCTTGATGAGTGTCGTAGCAACGCCGGTCATCATGTTTGCGCCCTCTGCGTTGCAGGCTACAGACTTTCCGGCAGACATCAGGGTGTGGTAGAGCAGATTTGTGGTAGTGGACTTGCCGTTTGTGCCGGAAATGAAAAAGACTTTCTTCATATCGATACCGGTAAAGTGCCGCACAAAGTCCGGCATCAGCTTGACGGCGATCTTGCCGGAGTAATTGCTGCCGCGATCCTTTGCAACGATGCTCACGATCTTGGCGATTACCTTGCTGACCCAAAGGGTGATAATAAATTTCATAGGATCAACTCCTTAAAAGTATGGTCTTATTAAAAAACACCGCTGAATCGTAGGAATTCAGCGGTGTTATGCTGGTGCGAGAGATGGGACTCGAACCCA
>JAZSAB010000053.1:0-7952 GCA_045601675.1 Faecousia sp. | reverse complement strand
ATTGAGCAGAAGCAGCTCAAGCGGACGAATATCCTGGGTCTTTGCCCGGTTTTCACGCATAACAAATATATTCTCCTGCTGCAGAATCTCCGCAGCCGGCAAATCGTTGGGAATCTGGATCGGCACAATAATGCCCCCTTTCATTTCGCATTATTGTACTAAAGATTGCAGTCTTTGTCAATGCTCCTTATCCTGGACGAGCGTCGCTCCCTGATAGTAATGCGCTAAGATTTCCTTGTAGTCGCTTCCCGCCTTTGCCATGGCCTGGGCGCCATACTGGCTCATGCCTACGCGGTGACCAAAGCCTTTTGTTGTAACCGTGACCGAATCGCCGAGCACGGTCATAGAAAACGCCGTAGAGCGAAGGCCCAGCAACATTCTCATCTGTGTTCCAGTAAATTCCTTTCCGGAGATTGTTATAGTGTCAACGCCTCCGCCTCCGGTATAAGAAACAGATTGAACCTTAATATCGGAATCAATGCCAAGTTTTGCTTTGATCTCTTCCTTTTGAAATGTCACAGTATCCGTATAGTGACTTGCGGATTCTTCTCCTGGACTTTCCACTGCCTGCAGATATGGGATGTCCGAACCCCAAACCGCTACCGCATCCTCGGTCTTTCCCCCGGAACAAGAAAAATATGTTGCTTCGATATAATCTTCCCCGTATATGAGTACTTGTCCGGATGTCGCTTCTACCGCAGCTTTAACCTTGTTTAGCATATCTTTGGACTCGCCCCGCGCGAGATATTCTTGTTCCGTGCAATATGCCTGGCAGCAATCCGGACTTACGCATACATCGCCATTGCTGTGTTTCTTCCCGGTCGTCATTCTCTTCCGGGTATAAGTCCTTGCAACCACCGCTTGTGCTTTTAGCGCATCCTGTTCAAATTCTGCCGGCATTTCCGCAAGCACGACCCCGGTCAAGTAGGTATCCATGTCCATAACTACACTTTTTCCGTCATTCATAAGAACAGAAACCAATTCCTTTTCACGAATCAGCACAGTTTCACTTGTTGGCGGAATATTCTCCAGGGGTCTGCTCCGGGTTCTGCTGAACAACGAAACGATGCCCATTGGGATAATGAGTCCCACTATGATAACAAGCAGTCCGTCCTGCCAAAATTTCTTCATATTATCACCCAAAAACATTGTATCAGCACACGCTGCGGAAACTCCACGATTTTGGGAATCGGAGAAACAAAGTCACGCGACGGCACTTGACATAAAACCGCCGTACGGGTATAATTTATATTAGAAATTTATCGGAATGGAGAAGATTATGAAAAGATCTATCCGAATTATCATACCTATCTTACTGGCGCTGGCAATTATTGCGTGCAGCGCCTGGTATCTGTTTATATATGACCGTGAGTTTACCCGGGATATGCTGCTGACCGGCGCGAGATTCTTTGAATCCCAGGGCAATCATGTGATTGCCACCTGGTTCTACGACCGCGCCTACGAGCAAGCTGATAACAGCGACGTAGTTGCCATTGAGCTTGCGCAGCAATACGCCGATTCCGGTAACTATACTATGGCAGAACGCACGCTTAACAGAGCGCTCAGCGACGAGAGTACAACCCCGCTTTATATCGCTCTTTGCAAAACCTATGTCGCCCAGGACAAGCTTTTGGATGCCGTGGAGCTTTTGAGTAACATCCGTAACCCGGAAATCGCCGCAAAAATCAATTTGTTGCGTCCAGAGGCACCTACTGCCTACCCTACTCCCGGATTTTACAGTCAATATATCAACATTACTGTTGAGGCAGAAGGCGGCAAGCTTTATGCCAATCCCTCTGGCGTATATCCCTCTGTGAAGGATTCCGAGTATGAAAAACCGATTCCTCTTGTAAGCGGCGAAAACGCAATCTACTCCCTTGTAGTTGCGGACAACGGTCTTGTAAGTCCCCTTTCCATTTTCGCTTACACCATTGGCGGCGTTGTGGAAGAGGTCAAGTTTGCAGATCCTGCCATTGAAACCGACATTCGAAACTATCTTGGCGTTAAAGACGATAAGGTCCTTTATTCCGACGATCTTTGGGACCTCAAATCCTTTACTGTCCCTAAGAACGCTACCACTTTTGCCGACCTTAAGCATATGCAGTTTGTGGAAGAATTGATCTTTACCGGCGGTCCCTCCGGTGAGATGGGTTGTCTTTCAGGTATGAAGGATCTGAGTAAGCTTACTGTCCGCGGTATTAATCTTACCGCAGACGATCTGAAGGTAATCGGTTCTCTTCCCGCCCTGGAGGAGCTGACCATTTCCGAATGTAATCTTTCCACCACCACAGGTCTTGAAACAGCGGTAAACCTGGTTCGTTTGGACCTGAGCAACAACGCACTGCGTAACTTAAGTGCGATCTCCTCTATGGAAAAGCTGCAGAGCTTAAATCTCCAGAGAAACGCCATCAAGAGTCTGGACGCACTGTCCGGCTGCGCTGCGCTTTCTTACCTGGATGTATCCTACAACTCCATCGTAGACCTCTCCCCCATCGCTGGTCTTGCCAAATTGCAGACATTGGATGCCGGCAGCAATACGCTGGAAGATCTACCGGACTTCTCCACGCTTTCCTGTCTTTCCTATCTATCCCTTTCTTACAACAAGCTAAGCGATGTTTCCACCCTGGCTTACTGCACATCTCTTACAGATTTAAACATCTCCCATAACTCTCTGGTGGATATCGCCGCTCTGAGCGCGCTGAATAACCTTACCGTACTGAACTTCTCGCATAATCTCATCAGTGAGATCCCTGCATTCCAGACAAGCTGCAATTTAATCACCATCGATGGCTCCAACAACAAAATCGAGAGCTTGTGGCCTCTTGCAGGACTTACGCAGCTCAACAATGTCTTGATGGATTATAACGAATCCATTTATTCCGTCGAGTGTCTCAAGAACTGCCCGGTTCTTATCAAGGTAAATGTGTATGGTACTGGCGTTAAGGAAGCAAAGATGCTGACAGACCAAAGCGTCATCGTCAACTACGATCCCACATAACGAAAAAACCTCCCATCTTTCGATGGGAGGTTTTCTTTTTACAATTAGCGGTCTTTCTTTGCCTTGCGCTCTGCCTTGGCTCTTGCCTTAGCTTCCTGGCGCTTCTTTTCCTCTTCCTTGGCTGCAGCAGCTGCAGTTTCGTTGGTGGAAATGGACCACTTAGCCAGTTCGATACGAACCTGATCTGCGCTGGTCTCCATGGTGAAACGGTCTTCCTTCACGCTGACAACAGTGCCCATAAGACCGCCGATGGTTGTGATCTGGTCGCCAACCTTGACGGAGGAACGCATCTGCTCTGCTTCCTTCTTCTTCTTGTTCTCGGGACGGATCAGCAAGAAGTAGAAAACGCCGATCATAATCAGCAGCATAGGCAGAGTGCCCAGCAGACCGCCACCGTTAGCGTTGTTGGCAGCAGCATCTAAGAAATGTAACATAGTTATTTGCTCCTTTTATTAAATTCTTTCAATATTATACCATTTACTTCCTAAAAAGCAAGGATATTTTATATTCTTCTTGCAAGCTTTTCTGAATATTCCGCACGGAACTGGGAGAATGTTCCCTCATCCAGGGCATTTCTGATTTTTTCCATCAGCTTATTGTAGAAATACAGGTTATGCATAACGCTCAGGCGCATAGCAAGCATCTCGTCCGCAACAAACAGATGGCGGATATAGGCTTTGGAGTAGCGACGGCAAACCGGGCAATCACACTCAGGATCGATGGGGGTGAGATCCTTTGCGTACTTCGCATTCTTGAGATTAATGGAACCCTGCCAAGTAAAGAGCCTTGCGTGGCGGGCATTTCTTGCCGGCATAACGCAGTCAAAGAAGTCAACACCGCGATAGACTGCCTCAATGATATTCGTGGGAGTACCCACACCCATCAGGTAGCGAGTCTTGTCCTTAGGCATATGTGGTTCCACCGCTTCGATAATGTCATACATCTCCTGGGCGGTTTCACCCACAGCAAGACCGCCGATGGCATAGCCGGGAAGATCCAGGTCCGCAATGCGCTTCATATGTTCAACGCGCAGATCCGCGTAGGTACCACCCTGGTTGATGCCCCAAAGCATCTGCTGGGGATTTACTGTATCGGGAAGTGCGTTGAGTCTTGCGTTTTCTGCCTTGCAGCGCTCCAGCCAACGGTAAGTGCGGTCAATGCTCTGCTTGACATAGTCACGGGGCGCGGGATTTTCGATACACTCATCAAAAGCCATGCAGATGTCCGAACCCAAATTTGACTGGATCTGCATACTCTCCTCGGGACCCATAAAGATCTTGTGACCGTCGATATGGGAGGCAAAGGTAACGCCCTCTTCCTTGATCTTCCGCAAGGACGCAAGGCTAAACACCTGGAATCCGCCGGAATCCGTAAGGATCGGTCCGTCCCAGGTCATGAACTTGTGGAGACCGCCGCATTCCTTTACCAGCTTGTCACCGGGACGCAGATGCAGATGATAGGTATTGGAAAGCTCCACCTGGCAGCCGATGTCCTTTAGGTCCTTGGCGCTAAGAGCGCCCTTGATGGCGCCCTGCGTACCAACATTCATAAAGACCGGGGTCTGCACCGTGCCGTGTGCACATGTAAACTCACCGCGACGGGCGCTTCCCTCGGTTTTCAAAAGCTTAAACATACAATTCTCCTAACATATCAAAGGATCGTCATGGCATCTCCAAAGGAGAAGAAACGATACTTTTCCTTAACCGCTGTTTCATACGCAGAAAGCACATTTTCACGACCGGCAAATGCGGAAACCAGCATGACAAGGGTGCTTTCCGGCAGATGGAAATTGGTGATCAGTCCGTCCATCGCCTTGAATGTATATCCGGGATAAATAAAAATATCTGTCCACTTGGACTTTGCCGCGAAAGTGCCATCTTCATTTACGAGGGATTCCAAAGTGCGGCAGGATGTGGTGCCAACGCAGATCACGCGCCCGCCGTTTTTCTTAGTCTCGTTAAGTACCGCGGCAGTTTCATCACTGATCATACACAGCTCACTGTGCATATGATGCTCGGCGATCTCCTCTGCCTTAACGGGGCGGAATGTGCCAAGTCCCACATGGAGAGTTACAAAGGCTGTCTTTACACCCTTTGCGCGGATCTTATCCAGCAGTTCCTCGGTAAAATGCAATCCTGCGGTCGGTGCTGCGGCAGAGCCCACCTCACGGGAGTACACCGTCTGATAACGCTCCTGATCCTGCAGTTCTTCCTTAATGTAAGGCGGCAGAGGCATCTTTCCCAGCTGCTCCAAAACCTCCAGGAATATACCGTCGTAGTGGAACTCTACTACACGGTTGCCGTCCTCCTGGACCTTGCGCACCGTTGCAGTAAGCTTTCCGTCACCAAAGATCACTTCCTGTCCCTCCAGGAGCTTTCTGCCGGGTTTTGCCAGGCATTCCCAGCACTTATCCCCCAAATCTCTCAGGAGCAGCAGCTCAGCCGCTCCGCCTGTGGGGCGGTGTCCCAAAAGCCGGGCAGGCAGAACACGGGAGTCGTTCATCACCAGGCAGTCACCGGGCTGAAGGTAATCAATAATATCGTAAAAATGCCGATGGGTAACCTCACCGGTCTTTCTGTCAAGATGCAAAAGCCGGGAGGTATCTCTTTTCTCAAGAGGTGTCTGTGCGATAAGTTCCTCCGGCAGGTCATACCAAAAATCGTGGGTTTTCATCGTATTCTCCGTATCTTCATAGTATCGCCTTATAGTATAGTCCATTATTCCATTTTTTGCAACAAGCAAAACATACCTCTGAATCATAGATTGGATTGGAGGTATGCCATATGAATAAACCTTTCTTTTCCGGGGTCTGCACGGCCCTTGTAACACCTTTCTTAGACGGAAAGGTCAACTTTCCGATGATGGAACGACTTCTGGCCAGACAGATAGATGCTGGGATCCCGGCAGTAGTCATCTGCGGAACGACCGGTGAGTCCCCTACCCTTACCGATACTGAGAAAATTGAGCTTTTCCGCAGAAGCAAGTCATACGCAGGAAACAGTATCAAAATCATCGCCGGCACAGGTTCTAACTGCACCGCACATAGCGTTGCCCTCAGCAAAGCAGCACGGGATGTGGGCGTTGACGGTATTCTCTGCGTCGCGCCGTATTACAACAAATCCACACCGGATGGGCTTATTACCCATTACCGCACCATCGCAGAAAATACAGATATCCCTATGATACTCTACAATGTGCCATCACGGACGGGTGTGGATATTCCAGTCAGCGTTTATCAACGCCTTTCTATGGCAAAAAACATCGTCGGTGTTAAGGAAGCAGGCGGGGATATTACAAAAGTTGCCCGTATCCGCAGGCAATGCAGTCCGGATTTCCATGTTTGGAGCGGAAACGACGATCAGATCGTTCCTGTGCTGTCTTTAGGTGGGCAAGGCGTCATTTCTGTACTCTCCAATATCTGCCCGGAAGAAACAAAGCTAATGGTAGATGCCGGACTTGACGGAGATTTCGATACTGCATCCGCGCTCCAATGCCAGCTACTACCCCTTATCGACCTGCTCTTCTGTGAAGTAAATCCCATTCCCGTTAAGGCCGCTATGAAATTGATCGGCTTCGATTGCGGCGACTGTCGTCTTCCACTTTGCGATCTTACAAGTGAAAATGCCGCAAAACTAAAGAAATACTTACTTGGATAAAAATTGCCACACGGGCAAGCGCCCGTGTGGCTTATTCTTAGTTCATAACCGCCTTGTGGAAAACCTTCTTGCCCTTACGGATCTTAACGCCCGCTTTGAGCATCTCTTCTGTGACCGCAAACTGCGGAGAAGGAACCTTCTCGTCATTAACGAGAACGCCGCCTTGCTCCACCAGCTGGCGAGCCTGCTTGTTGGAAGGTGCCAAACCGCAAGCCACCATCAGGTTCAGAATGCCGATTTTCCCATCCACAAGCTTATCGGCAGTGATCTCAGTGGTAGGCATATTGGCATCATCGCCACCGCCTACGAACAGAGCCTTAGCGGATGCCTGCGCCTTCTGAGCCTCTTCCTCACCGTGAACCAGCTTGGTAAGCTCAAATGCCAGGATCTCCTTTGCGGTGTTGAGCTGTGCATCCTTCCAGGAGGCCATCTCATTGATCTGCTCCAGGGGCAGGAAGGTCAGCATACGGATGCACTTAAGGACATCGGAGTCCTCCACATTGCGCCAGTACTGGTAGAACTCAAAGGGAGTGGTCTTATTGGGATCGAGCCACACAGCGCCCTTTGCGGTCTTACCCATCTTCTTGCCCTCGGAGTTGAGAAGCAAAGTGATAGTCATAGCGTGGGCATCCTTGGAGAGCTTTCTGCGGATCAGCTCGGTGCCGCCCAGCATATTGCTCCACTGATCGTTACCGCCAAACTGCATGTTGCAGCCGTAGTGCTGGTACAGGTAGTAGAAGTCGTAGGACTGCATAATCATATAGTTAAACTCCAGGAAACTGAGACCCTTCTCCATACGCTGCTTGTAGCACTCAGCGCGGAGCATATTGTTTACAGAGAAGCAGGCGCCAACCTCACGCAAAACGTCCACATAGTTGAGATCCAGCAGCCAGTCTGCATTATTAACCATCTGTGCCTTGCCCTCACCGAACTCGATGAAGCGTTCCATCTGCTTCTTAAAGCAGGCGCAGTTGTGGTCGATGGTCTCCTTAGTCATCATAGAGCGCATATCAGTTCTACCGGAGGGATCACCGATCATTGCGGTACCGCCGCCGATCAGGGCGATAGGCTTATTTCCAGCCATCTGCAGGCGCTTCATAAGGCACAGGGCCATAAAATGGCCAACATGCAGGGAGTCAGCAGTGGGGTCAAAGCCAATGTAGAAGGTGGCCTTACCGTTGTCGATCATTTCGCGGATTTCATCCTCGTTGGTAACCTGGGCGATCAAGCCACGGGCAACCAGCTCGTCATAAAGTTTCATTCTCTTTTCCTCCAAAAATCAAATAAAGCCCTCTGTC
>JAZSAB010000052.1:0-4347 GCA_045601675.1 Faecousia sp. | reverse complement strand
TGAAGCCATAGTGGTCAACAACGATAACGCCAGCCTTAGCGGCCTCAGCAACGACGGGAGCCAGAGCTGCCATATCGCAAGCCTGGATGGTCATAGCCTTGAAGCCCTGGTTGATGATGGTACGAACCTGGTCGATCTGGGTGTTAGCGTCCTGCTTGGAATCGAAAATTTCGTACTCCCAGCCCCATGCTTCACACTTTTCCTTGATGACGCCTTCGTACAGCTTGTTCCACTCGTTGTACTCAGCAACAGAGATAGCAACCTTAATCTTGCCATCAGCTGCGGGTGCCTTGCCACCGCCGCAAGCTACCAGACCGATAGCCAGGACGAGAACCAGCAATAATGCAATAAACTTCTTCATTGTCTTTCCTCCAAAATTGAAAATATATGTTGAAAGCAGGTTCTGCTTTGCAACCAAATGGGATGAAAGAAATGCACCGTACACTATATGTAGATGTATGCATTTCCTATGCATACATTTTAACGAATTCCGCTTGATTTTTCAATTAGACTTTTTCACAAATGTATGCTGCGAATTTTATCACAATTCACAAATAAATATTTTTATCTTGATTGTTTTTGAATATTATGCTTAATTATTCTAAAACAATATGCAAAAAAGAGGATGCAAGCGCTGCTTGCATCCTCATGTTGTATGTATTCAGGGTGTTACAAGGCATTTTGCCCGGAGCTTTACCTTTTTTGTAAGCGCGACGATACGCTGCTCGCCCTCTTCCTCCACGCGCTGCATCAGCGCCCGTCCGTCGGAATGGAAGAAGAATGTGCCGTCCGGCAGTTCCTGCCAGCCGCCGGTAAGCGCCTCGCCGTCAGCGGTAAGGAAATAGCGGTAGCCGTTATGTTCCGCCCAGCTGTCTGTACGCATAGCGCCGTCGGTGCCAAAGAAATAGTACTTTCCGTCAATCTTACGCAAACCCTTTGCGGTAACACCGTTTCTGAGAAGATAGACACGGCCCTCCTCCCGCTCCATCCAGCCGGTACGCATTGCGCCGGTGCTGCTGAAGAAGCGTTCCTTGCCGTTGATCATCGCAAAACCTGTGGTAATGCTGCCATCTTCTTTGAGATAATAGTCGATCTCGTTGTCCCGCAGCCAGCCGGAGTAGGGCGCGCCGTCTTTATAATAGTACCAAACGCCGTCATAGACCCATCCGTCCGGGACTTCCTGTTCCAGGGACGCTCTTGCCGCCTGTTCCTGAGGCTTTGTGCCCACATAGAAGAACTGATGTACAAGCTCGATCTGCTCCGTTGCCAGCAGCACATTATCACCCTTCACATAGGGGTAGGTACATTTTGCGGTAAGCGTGTAGTAATAGGCGCCCTTAGGAAGGTTGGAAAGATCGCAGCTCTCGCCCTCCAGAACGAATTTTCCGTGGAGTTTTTCCGGACTGCAGGAAAGGACCTGCTTGCCGGCCTCATCTGTGATTCGGGCGGTCAAGCCGGTAAGCTTACTGTGCTGGGAGGAAACCGTGCCGGTAAGGGAGAACGACCCCCCTTTTTTGATGGTCTGCGGAATCGCAGCATCGGAAAGCACCACATCCTCGGTGCAGAACTGCACAGGTGTCAAATCCGCGGCGGGAACATATCCGTCCGTGCCGCTGTCGACTATGCGGTAGAAAAGACCGCCCTGTTCGTCCTTATAGACATCGGTAACAAAGAGCCGTTCTCCCGCGGGGACAGTGCGAACAGTCTGCACGGTCTTATCCGGCAGAGGCAGGTCGGAAAGAATTTCTAAAGGCTTTTCCGACACGCCGTAGAACTTAGTGGGTGTACGCTTCAGCTCCGTTGCATTTTCTTTTTTACCAAAGACGATAATGCCTTCAAAAATCGTCCAATCGTCGTAGTATTTCACAAATTCCGGGATGGTGACCACAATGGTCTCGCCCTCTTTAGTGCCAAGCGCTGTCTCAAAGCTTTCGGTAAAGTAGACCTTGCCGTCCAGGATCGCGTAAACAAACACTGTGTGACCGTAAATATCACCGGCCTCCGTGTTTGTCCACTCGAAGCACACCAAAAGATTATATGCGTCCTCTTTTCCGGAATCGGTAATCTCGTTCAGGGCATCTTCCATAGAGTAATCCTCTACAGAATAGGGCGTGATGGTATAGCCGCCGGAGGTCTGCTCCAGGGTGCTGTAATGGTCATACTGCTTATTTCCATCGAAGGAAATGAAGTAACTGTTGATGCCCAGGTGATGGAGCTGCAGGCTCGCAGTGTATCCGCAGAATCCGCCCAGGGACTCCTTGCCGCTCTCCTCCAGCACTACCTCATAATCCTCTTCAATTTGCAGGCACAGCGCCTCTTCCTCGGTGAGAGGTTCTGCCATAACCGTTTCTTCCGTGGTCTCCTGGGGGACCGTCTCCTCCGCGGAGTTCTGCGCAAAAACCGGGATCGCAGCCGTCAGCATCAGCACAAGCGCCAGGCAGAATACTATTCGATTGATTGCTTTCATAGCCGCGTTCCTCCTTTCTGAAATTCGCACAGCCTAAATATTATATCACCTTCCCTTCCATAGTGCAAGAAGAAGTTGTAATTTTCTTGCTCTTGCAAGGATTGTCTTTTTTTGATACAATAGGGAAAATGTGAAAGGAGGTGGGTGTGTGAACAAAACTACCGACTATATTGCCGTGTTCGACTCCGGCATCGGCGGAATCAGCGTCCTGCGGGAGCTGGTGCGGCAAATGCCCGGGGAACGTTTCCTGTATTTCGGTGATTCCCGGAACGCCCCCTATGGCGACCGTTCTACCCAGCAGGTCCGGGAGCTGACCCTCAGCGCAGCAAAGAAGCTGTACGACCGGGGTCTTAAAGCGCTTGTCATCGCCTGCAACACCGCCACCTCCGCCGCTATCCAGCAGTTGCGGGAGATCTATCCCGATCTTTTGGTTGTGGGCATTGAGCCTGCGCTGAAGCCGGCGGCAGACCGTTTCCCCAAGGGGCATGTTGGCATTATGGCCACCCAGGTAACCTTGCGGGAGCAAAAGCTGCACAGCCAGCTGGAACGCTTCTCGGATATGCAGGTATCCCTGATCCCCGCTCCCGGTCTTGTGGAGCTGATTGAAGCCGGAAAGGCAGATACCCCAGAGACCTATGCGCTCTTGGAGAAAATTCTCTCCCCCTACGCAGGAAAGCTGGATGCCCTGGTCCTTGGCTGCACTCACTATCCCTTCGTAAAGGACGCAGTTGGCAGGATCTTAGGTGACAGAACCGTACTGCTGGATGGCAGTGAAGGCACCGCCCGGCATACCCGCCACTGTCTGGAATCTGCCGGACTTTTAGAAAACGGTGAGGGTAGCGTACAGATCGAAAACAGTCTCCCGGACCCCAAGATCCTGGCGCTGGCTATGAAGCTTTTAAACAAATAAAGGAAAAACCATGGACTTTACCATCAACACAGAATGTCTGATGTGCCACCTGCGGCAAAGTATGGAGATCATCGCCCCTTTGGGGGACGAAAAGACCCGTACCGCCTTTACGAAGGCGCTGATGAAGCTGCTTGCCGAGCTTCCCGAGGATATGAACTCCCCGGCAGCAGAGCTGGAGATACGCAAGCTGCTGCACCAGTATTTTGGCTTGGACGGAACCCAGTATATTGCGGAAAAAGAAAAATCCAACCGCTTTGTTTTGGAGCGGCTGGATACTATTCGAAACCGCATCGAAGCTGCCTCCGATCCCCTGTTTGCGGCGCTGCAGTTTTCTGTTTTGGGAAATTACATTGACTTTAATGCTCTGCGGGGCCAGGTCAGCTTCGAAGAATTGGAAAAGCTTTTGGATGATGCGCTGCAGATGGATTTGGACAAAGTCTGCTACGCAACCTTTCTTGAAGAGCTAAGGAACGGAAAACGGCTGTTGTACGTTGCAGACAACGCCGGCGAGATCTGCTTTGACCGCCTGCTTGCGGAAGAGATCCAAGAGCATTTCCCCCATTTAGAGATCACATTCTGTGTCCGGGGATTGCTTTCCAAAAACGATGCCACACGGGAAGACGCAAAAGCAGCCGGTATCTGCTTCCCTATTGTGGATAACGGCACTGCCATCTGCGGCACAGATCTGAAAGCGCTGCCGCCGGACGCGAAAAAAGCATTTAAAGAAGCAGATGTGATCCTTGCAAAAGGTCAGGGAAATACCGAGACCCTCTGCGGCTGCGGAATGAACATCTACTATGCGTTCTTAGTAAAATGTCAGCGGTTTATCGACGATTTCAAAAAGCCCAAGCTGACACCGATGTTCGTAAGAGAAAAGGCTCTAAATCCATAGACGGTTTATGCAATACCAAAAGGAGGGCGGGTCAAGACCCGCCCCTACAATTTTTCACCCACGTATTCCGTAGGGGAG
>JAZSAB010000051.1:0-3300 GCA_045601675.1 Faecousia sp. | reverse complement strand
TCCACATCCCAGTGGACGACCTTGTCGTCTCTGTCCTTTTCAGCGCGCAGACCGGTAACTTCCTTAGAGGAAAGCTTTGCGTGAGCAAGGGCAGTTGCCTTTGCCTCATCCGCAGTCAGTTCCTTGACCTCAGCGGGAGCTTCGGTGGGCGTAGGTTCGGTGACTTGGGGTGTTTCCTCTTTCTTGGTGGTTTCAGTGGGCTTTACATCGGGCTCGTCGTAGTCTTTCTCGTGCTTCAGAACCTTTCCGGTTTCCGCATGGATCTCATAGTCGTATTCCCAGTTGCCGCTGCGGAACTCCACATCCCAGTGGACGACCTTGTCGTCTCTGTCTTTTTCAGCACGCAGACCGGTAACTTCCTTAGAGGAAAGTTTTGCGTGAGCAAGGGCAGCTGCATTTGCCTCATCCGCAGTCAGTTCCTTGACCTGGGCGGGAGTTTTGGTGGGCGTAGGTTCGGTGACTTGGGGTGTTTCTTCTTTCTTGGTGGTTTCAGTGGGCTTTACATCGGGCTCGTCGTAGTCTTTCTCATGTTTCAGAACCTTTCCGGTTTCCGCATGGATCTCATAGTCGTATTCCCAGTTGCCGCTGCGGAATTCCACATCCCAGTGGATAACCTTGTCGTCGCTGTCCTTTTCAGCGCGAAGACCGGTAACTTCCTTAGCGGTGAGCTTTGCGTGGGCAAGGGCAGCAGCCTTGGCCTCCTCAGCGGTCAGAAGCTTTGCTTCAGGCTCGGTAGGCTTAGGCTCTTCCTTAGGCTCGGTAGGCTTAGGCTCCACTTTAGGTTCGGTAGGCTTAGGCTCATCCTTAGCTTCCGTGGGCGCAACCGCTTCCTCAGGCTCAGCGGGGGTCGGTGTGTCCTGCGTCCGGGGGACTCCTTCGATTTCTTTAGGTTCGGCCACTTCTGCGGGAGCGTAGGTCTGCTCGGGTTGGGTTTGCTCTATGGTTTTTACAACTTCTGTGGGAGTTGTATTTTCTTTAACGGGTGCCGCTTCTTTGGTGGTGAAGAACTGCGCGGATGCGGTTCCGGCTACCAGCGCCAGGCTCAGCAAAGCGGCCAAAAGTTTCTGTGTCATAATGTTTGCTCCTTTCGGTCGGATCGTTGGGTATGGTTGTTGGTTATAATATAAAAACGGGGAGGCTCTGTTGAGCTTCCCCGCGCGTTTGCTTTCACATTGCAGCCGGCAGGGCATAAGCGATGTCGGTCGTAAGAGAATGGTTATCATTCTCATCTATAAAATATCATAGGAAAAAGAATTTGTCAACAGGAAAATGAAAAAATATTTTGCATAAATGAATTGGTACATTTTTCTTGCATTTGCCCCTATAATTATTATAATAAAGGTATAAAAAGAAAGAAGGAGGGATCTGTGTGGATCGAAAGCTGCTATCCTACCGTGGTTGCTTGCTTGGCTTTGCCGTAGGCGATGCTATGGGCTATGCGGTAAACGACAAGAGCTGGGAAGAGATCGCGGAAAATTACGGACCGAACGGTCTGCTTGGCTACGATCTTTGCAATGACGGCGCTCAGATCACCTCTTATACCCAGATCGCCGCCTATATGGCAAACGCCCTTTTGGCGTCCCTAAGCCGGGGAAAGCGGGATACCTACCTCCAGTACAGCGCCGCCGCCCTCCGGGAATGGGCAAAGCGACAGCATTTCCCCAGAGATCCGGAGCCCAGCGTATTTTGGGTGGCACGGATGCCCCAGCTGCGCCGGCGCTGCTGTAAAGACAGCCGCCTGCTTGGCATCCTGCGGACAAAGACTTTGGGTACGGTGGACGCGCCTACCAACGCTTCCGATGCCCCCGGCGCTTTGTCTTATGGTATGGCGGTTGGCTTATATTATGCGCCGGAGCGGATCGGAGCGGAGCAAATCGGCGCTTTGGCGGCGGAGCTTACGGCCATGACCCACGGGGGAGAGCAGGCGTTTCTTTCCGCCGCGGTCCTTGCCTACGGCGTCGCGGGGATCCTGCAGCAGCCGGAGATCCCGCTGCGGCAGCAGTTTACCCAGGCGCTTTCGGTTGTGCGCGCCCTTTTTGGGAATCGATTCGATGTAGATTGCGTGGAAGAACCCATAAATCTTGCCTTCGCCTTAGCGCAGACCCCCGGTGAAGATCCCCGGGCGGATATGGAGCGCTTAAGCTGCACCGACGCGCCCCACTGCCTTGCAGGCGCCCTGTATGCAAGTCTTGTCTTTGGCAACAATTTCGACGAGGCGCTGATCTGCGCTGTCAATCACTCCGGCGCAAGCTGTGCCGTAGGCGCGCTGACAGGTGCGCTGCTGGGCGCGTATATGGGGGCGGACGCGCTGCCGGAATTTTACCTGGAATCCCTGGACTGTACCGCTGCGCTTAGTGAGCTTGCCCAGGATCTGGCACGGGGCAGTATGACCTCCAGCCTTTTCGATACGGATTGGGATCAAAAGTATATCCAGGGTCAGCCCCTGCAAGACACCGAAGAATAAAGAAAATTTTTGTAAACTTCCTCACAGCACTTGCGTTTGACAGAAATTTACGATAACATAACAGTAAGAATAAATGAAAGGCGGTAATTACTTATGATCAAAGTAGATATTTCCAATGTATGGGGCCAGCTCTCTCTGCCCGATCTTCTGGCAACGGAAAAAGAGGTGGCAGCTGCCCACATGACTCTGACTGACCATAGCGGCGAAGGCTATGACTTCCTGGGCTGGATGGACCTGCCCTCCGAGGAAGAGACCGACGAGATCCGCCGCATCCGCGCGGCAGCAAAGCGTATCCGCGAGACCTCCGATGTGTTTATCGTCATCGGTATCGGCGGCAGCTACCTGGGCCCCCGCGCAGCCATCGAGCTGATGCAGGGCTGCAACCACAACATCGGCAAGGGTAAGGGCAATCCCCAGATCTACTATGCCGGCAACGGTCTGTCCACCCGGGCCTGGAACGAACTGCAGCGCCTCCTGGAGGGCAAGGATTTCTCCATCGCCATCATCTCCAAGTCCGGCACTACCACCGAACCCGCTATCGCTACCCGTGCTCTCCGCTGGTTGCTGGAGCGTAAGTACGGCACCGAGGGTGCAAAGAAGCGTACCTATGCCATCACCGACCCCGTCAAGGGTGCTCTGCGTCAGATGGCCACTGAGGAAGGCTGGGAGACCTTTGTCATTCCTCCCAATGTGGGCGGCCGTTACTCCGTTCTGACCGCTGTGGGTTTACTTCCCATGGCTGTGGCCGGCATCGATCCCATGGAAGTGATGCGCGGCGCTGTGCAGGCTAAGAAAACGTACGACCTGCGCTCCTTTGAAAACCCCGTGTGGCTGTA
>JAZSAB010000050.1:0-13729 GCA_045601675.1 Faecousia sp. | reverse complement strand
GATCAGACAGTTTTCCGTGACCATCAGGGGCAGTCTGCCGTAGGCCAGGATCTCGCAAGGCACAGCCTTGCTTACATCCCGGATCTGGGGCAGAGTCATTTCAAAGCTCAGGCAGGCGGAGCGCAGCTCCAGCTCTGCCGCGGCATCCATTGCGCCGGAATTATAGAGGTTCAAACCGAAGTCACCGCGGGCCTTCATGCCGCACTCTCGGATGGGGATCAGGTGACCTAAGTTACCCGCAAGGACTTCCCGGACGCCTAAGGCGCGCAAGCTAAGCAGATCCGTGCGGAATTTTGCCAGCTCGCCGTCGTGGAGAATTCTGGGAGCCACGGCGCAAAGACGAACCTTCTCTGTCAGCTCCTTGCAAAGGGTAGGGTTCTCAATGAGAACATGGACCGGCACATAAAGCACTGCGGGAGCCATTTTGAGTAGCTTTTCGGTGATCTGCTCAGCGGAGGTGACTTGCACAGTCAGCTTGGGTGGCTTTCGGCTGCCGGGATGCTGGGAGGACTGCTGCGGCTTGCCAAGAGTGGGCAGGTCTCTGCGTGCCCGCTGGGCAGTGAGAAGGTTCAGCACATCCCGCCGCATAGCGTTGATGGCGGCAGCGGAGAGGGTCATGCCCGGTGCGATCTTGGTTTCCACATCGGTGACATAGTAGGGCGTACCGCCGGTCTTCGCAAGGCGGGGAACAAGGGCCTCCCGGGTCAGCTCCAGCACTCGCGCTTCTTCCGGGGCAGGACCGTTGATGGTGCAGATCCGGTTTTCCGGGTCAAGAACGGAAAGACGGCTCTCCTCCCGGGTCAGGGAGAACTGGAAACGGATCGGCACAAGACCGTTTTCTGTGTTTTCGTAAGTCTGGCGCATCTGCTTTGCCCAGGCTTCGTTCTCTTTTTCCTCCTCACGGATGCCGAACATGCCCTCACCGATGTGACCGGTGTAGTAGCCGTCGGTAAAGCCCTGGCGGTTAAAGGATGCGTAGAGAAGCTGCATCATATCCTGGGTGACCACACCGCCGTCCAATGCTTTGCGGTAGACCTGGGTCACAGCGGCAACATATTCTGCGCGCTTCATACGACCTTCCAATTTCAGGGAGGCAACACCCATACCCTCCAGCGCCTGGAGATTGTGGACCAGGCAGTTGTCTTTTAGACTTAAGGGGTACTTATCCTGCCAGCGGTCGTAGCCGTAGCTTTGACGGCAGGGCTGGGCGCAACGACCGCGGTTGCCGGAGCGACCGCCGATGGCAGCGGACAGATAGCACTGACCGCTGTAGCACATACACAGGGCGCCGTGACCGAATACCTCGATCTCAATGGGGGACTTGCTGCAGATGTAGGCAATCTCTTCCCGGCTCAGCTCCCGGCTGAGCACCACACGGGAAAGACCCCAGGCGGCGCAAAGCTGCACGCCGGGCAGGGAGTGGACGGTCATTTGGGTAGAGCCGTGGAGGGGGATGTTGGGCGCGATCTGCTTACACAGACGGATCATACCCAAATCCTGCACGATAAACGCATCCACACCGGAATTTGCCGCGTGACGGATAAGCTCCGCCGCGTCAATCATTTCCCGGTCGGATACCAAAGTATTCAGTGTAAGGTGGACCGCGACACCGCGGACATGGCAGTACTTGACCGCCTCAGTCAGCGCCTGAGGGGTGAAGTTTTTTGCGCTCTGCCGCGCGTTAAACATACCGCATCCTAAGTACACCGCGTTTGCGCCGTTTTGCACGGCAGCACGCAGAGCTTCCATAGAACCGGCAGGTGCTAATAATTCCAACATAGACATATCTCTCCACTATATATACTTAAACACATTATAACATAAATGCCGCCGTAGTTCTACCCCGCATAACAATTTTTCACAGAAATTTTCTGAAAACGAAAAAAGTCCCGGTCCAGCGTTGTGCTGAACCGGGATTGTGTTTTCTTAACCGCCCAGGTATGCCTTGCGGACTTTCTCGCTGGCTGCCAGCTCCGCGCCGGTGCCGGAAAGGGCAATGGCGCCGTTTTCCAGGACGTAGGTGCGGTCGGAGATCGCCAGGGACTTGCCTGCGTTCTGCTCCACCAGCAAGATGGTGGTGCCGCCTTTGTTGATATCCTTGATGATCTCAAAGACCTGATCCACCAGCAGGGGAGAAAGACCCATAGACGGCTCGTCGAGCATCAGCAGCTTAGGGTGGCACATCAGCGCGCGACCCATTGCCAGCATTTGCTGCTCACCACCGGAAAGTGTGCCGGCAATCTGGTTGCGGCGCTCTGCCAGCCGGGGGAAGCGGGTGTAGATGTCTTCCAAGTCCGACTTAAAAAGCTGCTGATCGGGGTTGGTGTAAGCGCCCATCAGGAGATTTTCGTAGACCGTAAGCTCCTGAAAGATCCGACGACCTTCCGGAACCTGGGTCATGCCCAGCTGCACGATCTTATGGCAGGGGGTCTTGGTGATGTTGTGTCCGTCGAAGGTCACCGTACCACTCTTCTTGGGGATCAGACCCACGATGCTCTGCATGGTGGTGGTCTTGCCGGCACCGTTGGCACCGATGAGGGAGACGATCTCGCCCTCGTTTACCTCAAAGCTGATGCCCTTCAGCGCGCAGATGACACCATAGTATACTTCAAGATTATGAACTTCCAGCATTGCCATAGTGTTATCCTCCGATGTATGCTTTGATGACCTCGGGATCCTGGAGCACAGCCTTTGTCTCGCCCTCGGCCAGGGTCGTGCCGAAGTTGAGGACGGTCAGCTCGTCGCAAAGCTCTGCAACGAAGCTCATATCGTGCTCAATGAGCAGGATGGTCATATTGAAATGGTCGCGAATAAAGCGGATGGTCCGGGCAAGATCCTCGGTTTCGTGGGGATTCATACCGGCTGCGGGCTCATCCAGCAGAAGAAGCTTGGGGTTGGTAGCCAGGGCTCTTGCGATCTCCAGCTTGCGCTGCTTGCCGTAGGGCAGGTTGCAGGCCAGGGCATTACGCTCTTCTTCCAGGTCGAAGATCCGCAGCAGCTCTTTTGCCCGTGCGCGCATAGCCTTTTCCACCTTAAAGTGGCGGGGCAGACGAAGAACAGACTCCAGCACGCTGCATTTGTACTCCGGCAGGTTCTGCAGACCAACCATAACATTACGCACAACAGTCATGTTGTTGAAAAGACGGATGTTTTGGAAGGTACGGGCGATGCCCTTCAGGTTGATCTTGTCCGGGGTAAGACCTGTCATTTCTTCGCCGTCCAGGTAGAATGTACCGGCGGTGGGCTTATAAACGCAGGTGAGCAGGTTGAAAATAGTGGTCTTGCCGGCGCCGTTGGGTCCGATCAATCCGTAGATCTGATTTTTTTTGATCTTGAGATTAACGTTCTGCGCCGCTTTCAAGCCACCGAAGGAGATGCCCAGGTCCTTGGTTTCCAAAATGTACTGAGCCATTATTTTTCTCCTCCGTTTCCGTTGTTATTGAAATCCTGGGGAGTAAAGTCCACGGAAAGGATCTCATCCATACTGATCTTGGTGGGGACAACATCCCATTTTGCCTTGTCGTCCTTGATGTGGGCGGGATCGTGCTTCTTTAACTTCTCCACCAGGACACCCAGGTTGTATTTGTCCCGGAAGCCCTTGAGCTTGGGGGCGTTGTTGTAGATGATGATCACGATCAGTACCAGTGCATAGATCAGATTCTGCAGCACCGCCAGGTCGCCGGTGAGCACCGTCGCCAGCTTGGTGTTGAGGAAGGTGATCAGCGCCGCGGCGATGATGGAGCCGTTGATGTTACCCATACCGCCAAGTACCACCATGACCAGAATCTCGATGGAGTAGTTGTAGCCGAACTTCATGCTCTGGACGGTGTAGTTGCTGTAACTGTACAGCACGCCGCCAACGCCCGCAAAGGCAGCAGACAGGGTAAACGCCAGCAGCTTATACTTGGTGACGTTGATGCCGGTTGCACGGGCAGCAATCTCGTTGTCGCGGATGGCGGTAATGGCTCTGCCGTGCTTGGAGCGGATCAGATTCTGAATCACCGCCAAAACCAGCAGCACCAGGATAAACGCGATGATGAACAGAGAGTTCTTATCGTAGCGGGGGGTGTCCAGACCCAAAGAGCCGCCGAAGGACTCGCTGGAGGAGTTCTGGAACAGGGACTTGACGATCTCGCCGAAAGCCAAAGTAACGATGGCCAGGTAGTCGCCCCGGAGCCGCAGGGCGGGGATGCCGATGATGATACCGCACACGGCGGCAGCGGCGCTGCCTGCAAGCAGTGCGATGAGGAATGTCAAAGGACCGTTACCCAGTGCAGGCACCAAAACCGCGGCGACCTTGCCGCCCAGGTATGCACCCACACACATAAAGCCTGCGTGACCCAGGGAGAGCTCACCCAGGAAGCCTACCACCAGGGAAAGGGAAACTGCCAAAATGATGCTGATGGCGACCTTTTCCAGCAAAAACAGCAGGGAATTGTCGAACCGGGTACCGGTGAGCATCATAATGCCCAGCACAGCGGTGAGCGCGCCGATGACGATGTAATTTATGTAGTGATTGAGTTTGAATTTTCCGATGGTCATACTTTTTCCCTCCGTTTCTTACCCAGGAAGCCGGCAGGTCTGACCAGCAGGATCAAAATGAGAATGGAGAACTCGATGGCGTCTGTGTAGGGTGCGATGGCGGTGATCTTATAGGAGATGCACTCGATCATTCCAAGCAGAATACCGCCCAGCATTGCACCGGGGATCGAGCCGATACCGCCGATAACCGCGGCGGTAAATGCCTTGATGCCGGGCATGGCACCCAGGGTGCTGGAGACCGTGGGGGCTTTGAGCAGATAGAAAAGACCTGCAATGGCAGCAAGGGCAGAGCCGATGGCAAAGGTGATGGTGATGATGCTGTTGACATTGATGCCCATAAGCTGGGCAGCGCCGTTATCCTCGGAAACAGCGATCATCGCACGACCGATGCGGGTGTACTTGACGAACAGGGTAAGGGCAGCCATAACCACCACGGTGATACCCAAAGTGACCAAAGAGGAGATCTGCACGGTAGCGCCCAAAAGCTTAATAGAGCCGAAGTCATAAACGATGACCATCTTGGGGGCAGAGCCGAAAATGATCTGCGCCAGGCTCTGCAGCAGGTAGCTGACGCCGATGGCAGTAATGAGGACCGCAAGGGGGGAGGCACCCCGCAAGGGCTTGTATGCCACCTTTTCAATGCAAATGCCCAATATGACACAGCCGATGACAGCCATCAAGATCGCAAGCAGTGGCATATTGGTGGCCATAAATACAAATATAATGTATCCGCCGATCATGATGATATCACCGTGGGCAAAGTTTAAGAGCTTTGCGATGCCGTAGACCATGGTATAGCCCAGCGCGATCATGGCATAAATGCCGCCTAAGCTCAAACCATTGATAAGTGTTGAGAAAATCAGTTCCATACTTTTTACCTAAATTCTAAAAAATCTGCAAAAACAGGATTCTTTTCCTGCTCTATAAAAGCCGACAAACTGCACATACCGAAAACCGGTATGTGCAGTTATCTTACGCATTAATAAGGAGGATCAGCCGGCTTCCTTGATGACGTACTGAACAGCGCTCTTGTTGACGTAGCCGTTTGCATCCCAGGTGATGGAATCGCCGGTAACGGCATTTGCCATGGTGTAGCCGCCGGAGAACTGAGCCTTCAGGATGTCACACAGGTCGGATGCGCTGATGGTAACGGGGATATCCTTGCCCTCATTGATAGCCTTCTGCATTGCACCGTAGATGGCGTAGACACAGTCGTAAGCGGATGCGCCGAACTGGTTCAGAGTCTCGGTGCCGTAGGCAGCAACATACTTATCGACGAAGACCTTAGCAGCGCCGTCTTCCGCCTTAGAGTTAAAGTGGGACAGCATGGTGATCTTCTGGGGGATGGTAGCGATGTCGAAGCCGTCTGCACTGTCGATGCCGTCGAAGCCGTCGCAGCCGTAGTAAACAGCGTCAGCAGCGATGATGTCCTTCGCCTGGGTCATAAACAGAGAAGCGGGGGTGTAGTAGATAGGCATAAACAGGAAGTTGCAGTCCTTCAGAGTGTCGATCTGGACGGAGAAGTCGGTGGTGTTCGCGTCGGAGAAGGAAGTCTCGACCACGGTGACGGATGCGTCCAGGTTTTCCTTAAACTGCTTGTAGATGCCGTCGGAGTAGTTCTCGTCGGACTTGTAGAAGACACCGATGGTCTTGCCTGCGAAGTTTGCGTTGACAAAGTCTGCGGCGACCTTACCCTGGTTGCCGTCAGCGAAGCACATCTGGTAGCCGTTGGGGTTAGCGGGGATCTTATCGCCGGAAGCAGAGGGAGTCAGGAAGAACACGTTGTCTTCAGCGGAAAGGTTGGTAAACTCCAGGCCGGGAGCGGTGGTAACGGTACCCAGGGATACCTGCATGCCGCCTTCCAGCAGGGAAGAGTAGTTGGTGGAGATCATGGTAGCATCATGCTTGTCGTCGGTAACCACCAGCTTGAACTTGACACCGTTCAAACCGCCGGCAGCGTTGATCTCGTCAACTGCGATCTTTGCGGCATTCTGCACTGCGGTGCCGTAAACGGCGGCAGCGCCGGTCAGAGGACCGGAAACACCAATGACAAATTCCGTATTGTTGGCTGCGTAGTTGGTAGCACTGCCGCCACAGCCGGCCAGCAGTCCCAGGCACAGAGCAAAAGTAAGTACCAGTGCCATGATTTTGGTATGTTTCATAAAAACGCCTCCAAGTTTTTGTTGAATATGTCTTATATAATAGCGCAATATTTATGATTGTCAATAGGTTTTTAAGACTTTTTTAATATTTTTTATTCGGAAAATACAGGAAACAAGGTGGTTTTCTATACTTTTTAACGGAAAATATTCAAATTTTTCGTGGGCATTTTTCCGGGGTTTTTCACAAAAAACAGGAGATATCCCTACTTTTTGTGTACTTCCTGCGTAGCCAAATGTCCACGCTAAGAGATACGTGGGGATGAAAATTTTTGTTTAAACCGGAAAAATTTCGCCTTTATGTGGACAGAAATTTTGGCATTTTAATGGTTGACGGAAGATTAAAAATGCCATAGAATAGAGCCCATATTACGGAAAAGAGATGACGCAGCTTGAATATAAAAGAGTACACGGCAGGCTTGAGAGCCGGCGTACCGGTGTGCCTGGGATACTTTTCTGTCAGCTTCGGTTTTGGCGCAATGGCGGTCTCCCAGGGACTTACGGTGTGGGAGGCTTTTTTGATTTCCTTTACAAATCTGACAAGTGCTGGGCAGTTTGCGGGTCTGACGGTCATCGCTGCCGGCGCAGCGATGATAGAAATGATCCTGACCCAACTGGTGATCAACAGCCGCTATGCCCTGATGGGACTTGCCCTGGGACAGCGGCTGGGACCCGGTGTGGGCTTGGGGCAGCGGCTGCTGATGGCTTTTTTTAACACTGACGAGGTCTTTGCCCTGGGCATGGCCCGGGAGGGAAAGCTCACCGCCGCGTTCTTCGTTGGCGCAGGAACCATAGCGGCTCTGGGCTGGAATGCGGGAACTGTGCTGGGTGCCATTGCGGGTGCTCTGCTTCCCATGGCTTTCCGATCCGCGCTGGGTATTATGCTTTATGGTATGTTCATCGCCATCGTCCTGCCCCAGGCAAAGCAGGACGGGAAGATGGGTATTTGCCTTTTGCTCGCTCTCGTCTTAAGCTGCCTGTTTACATGGCTGCCGGGGCTGTGCAACGTTTCCGCAGGTCTTGCCATCGTGATCTGCACGGTGATCGCGGCTGCTGTCTGCGCCCTTCTTTTCCCTGTGGAGGATGAGGAGGTGGCGAAGTGAAGATCTACCTTTATATCCTTGTCATGGCGCTGACCACATATCTGATCCGTGTGATTCCGCTGACCCTGCTCAAAAAACCCATCCGAAGTAAATTTTTCCGTTCCTTTCTGCATTACATCCCCGTTGCCTGTTTGACGGCAATGACCTTCCCCGCGATCCTCTATTCCACCCAACACATCGTAAGCGGCGCGGCAGGATTTGTTGCGGCGCTGGTGCTGGCATTTAAGAATAAAAGCCTGATCGTAGTTGCGGCAGCCAGCTGCGCTGCGGTATTTATTGCGGAGCAGCTTATGCGTCTTCTGTAAATTACATAGCTATACCCCGGGAGCAATTGCTCCCGGGGTGTTTTTCTATCCTGCGCATAAGGACGAGCGTTGACGAATACGGTAGGGTGGAGGTGTTTTTATGATTGCCGCGGTATGGCTGCTGCTAAGCAGCCTGATGTATTCTCTGCAGCTTTCCACCGGAAGCTTCCCCAAGCCCCTGTCGGCGGAGGAAGAGCAGTACTATTTAAAACGCTCCGCCCAGGGGGACCTGGAGGCAAGAAACATACTCATTGAGCGCAATCTGCGTTTGGTTGCCCACATTATGAAAAAATACTACGCCCAAAGCGCGGACCAGGAGGATCTGATCTCCATTGGCACCATCGGTCTTATCAAGGGAATCACCACCTTTGACCCGTCTAAGGGGGCAAGGCTTGCCACCTACGCCGCCCGTTGTGTGGAAAACGAAATACTGATGCATTTTCGTGCCCAGCGCAAATCCAGCCAGGATGTATCCCTTTCCGATTACATAGAAACCGGTACGGATGGTGCGGCGCTGGAACTGATGGATGTGGTGGGGCAGGATGAGGACCTTTTGGAAAAGGTTGCGGGAAAGGAACTGGCGAAAAAAGCCTGCCAGGCGGTGGACCGATGCCTGACAGAACAGGAAAAACAAGTGATCGTCCTGCGCTACGGTCTTGGGGGCGGAGAGCCTATGCGGCAGCGAGAGGTGGCAAAGATCACCGGTATCAGCCGCAGCTATGTGTCCCGCATCGAGAAAAAGGCGCTCCAAAAACTGCGTGTTGCTCTTGAATAGAAAAATGTCCGCAAGGTATTGACAAAATGCACTTCGATGGTATAATTGTATACAATTATACAATATGGAGGAAGCGACCATGTTAGAAATCTCCAGCAAAACCAACTTGCTTGAAAAGAAATCCTACAAATACTCCCTGCAGGATGTGGAGGATCCCAATCTGTACCGGGATATCTACACCCAGGGTATGGCGCCCAAGGTGGCGTTTAACCACCGCCGTGTGCCTATGAATATGCCCGAGGAGATCTGGATCACCGATACCTCCCTTCGGGACGGTCAGCAGTCCGTAGAGCCCTACACCGTGGATCAGATCGTGACGCTCTATAAGCTCCTCAGCAAGCTGGGCGGACCCTTTGGCATCATCCGGCAGACGGAGTTCTTCGTGTACAGCGAGAAGGATCGCAAGGCCATCGAAAAGTGTATGGAGCTGGACCTGAAGTTCCCGGAGATCACCACCTGGATCCGCGCCAGCAAAGAGGACTTTAAGCTGGTTAAGGACCTGGGTATCAAGGAAACCGGCATTTTGGTCAGCTGCAGTGACTATCACATCTTTAAAAAGATGAAGATGACCCGCAAGCAGGTGATGGAGCACTACCTAAACACCATCCGGGACGCTTTTGACGCGGGCATCATGCCCCGCTGCCACTTAGAGGACATCACCCGGGCGGACTTTTACGGCTTTGTCGTGCCTTTTGTAAATGAGTTGCAGAAGCTTTCCCGGGAGGCGGGCATTCCTGTGAAGATCCGTGCCTGCGATACCATGGGTTACGGCGTTCCCTACACCGAGGCGGCGCTGCCCCGAAGCGTTGCGGGTATCGTCTACGGTCTGCAGCATTACTCCGATGTGCCCAGTGAGCTTTTGGAGTGGCACGGACATAACGACTTCTATAAATCCGTTGCCAACGCGTCCACCGCCTGGCTCTACGGCGCCTGCGCCGTCAACTGTTCTCTTTTGGGTATCGGCGAGCGTACCGGCAACATTCCCCTGGAGGCTATGGTTTTCGAGTACGCATCCCTGCGTGGCTCTATGGACGGCATGGACCCCACGGTGATCACCGAGATTGCCGAGTATTTCCAAAAGGACATCGGCTATCCCATTCCCGATATGACGCCCTTTGTAGGGCGCAACTTCAATGTGACCCGGGCAGGCATCCATGCCGACGGACTGATGAAAGACCAGGAGATCTACACCATCTTCGACACAGAAAAACTCCTGAACCGCCCGGCAACGGTGCAAATCGGCAAGGCATCGGGCTTGGCCGGCATCGCCTACTGGATCAACCAGGCCTACCGCCTTACCGGTGACGAGAAGTTAGACAAGAAGGACCCCTTAGTGGTCAAAATGAAAGAGTGGGTCGATCAGGAATATGAGGACGGACGGCAGACTGTGCTGTCCAACAAGGAACTGGAAGCCAAGATCGAAGAGCTTGCCCCCGGCAGATTTACAAAGTGAGGAAAAGAAATATGAAAACATTCCGAACCACATCCCTGGCGGACCAGGTGTTTGAAAAACTGGAAGACGATATTATCCACGGCATTTACCAAAAAGGCGAGATCCTTACGGAGCTGAAGCTTGCGGAACAGTTGGGCGTCAGCCGTACGCCTATCCGGGAGGCACTGCGCCGTTTGGAGCAGGAGAGGCTCATCGAGGAGAGCGGCAAAGGCTCTGTGGTGCTGGGCATCTCCCCGGAAGATCTCCAGGATATTATGGACATCCGGGAGCATATTGAGGGGCTTTCTGCCTACTATGCCTGCAAGAATATGACAAAAGAAGCAAAAGAGGAGCTGCAGCATCTGATCGACCTGCAGGACTTCTACTTTACGAAATGGGACCCGGAGCATCTTCGCCAGGCAGATGATGCCTTCCACGATGCCATCTGCGAGCTTTCCGGTCGCAGAGTGATCCGGGACACCTTAGCGCCTCTGCACCGCAAGACCCGCCGCTACCGCAGAACGGTCATGGGAAACAAAGACCGTGCCCAGCGCAGCCTGCAGGAGCACCACAAGATTTTTGAGGCGCTGATATCCGGCAATCCGGAGCAGGCGCGGGATGCCATGGAGCAGCACCTGCGCAACGCCCAGGATCATTTGAAGGGAGGATACTGATATGGGAATGACCATTGCTCAGAAAATCATTGCCGCCCACCTCATAGAGGGAGATATGACCCCCGGCAGCGAGATTGCTCTGCGTATCGACCAGACCCTGACACAGGACGCAACCGGCACAATGGCGTACTTAGAGCTGGAGACCATGGGTATCCCCCGGGTTAAGACGGAGCTGAGCGTTGCTTATGTGGACCACAATACCCTCCAGTCCGGCTTTGAAAACGCCGACGACCACCGGTACCTGCAGACCGTTGCCGCAAAATACGGCGTCCATTTCTCCCGCCCCGGCAATGGCATTTGTCACCAGGTGCACTTGGAGCGGTTCGGAAAGCCCGGCAAGACCCTCATCGGCTCCGACAGCCATACCCCCACCGGCGGCGGTATCGGTATGCTTGCCTTCGGCGCAGGCGGTCTGGATGTGGCGGTTGCCATGGGCGGCGGCGCTTACTATATCACTATGCCCAAAATGTTCAAGGTGGAGCTTTCCGGCAAGCTCAGCCCCTATGTTACTGCCAAGGATGTGAGCTTAGAGCTGCTGCGGATCCTCTCCGTTAAGGGCGGCGTAGGCGCTATCATCGAGTGGGGCGGAGAGGGCATCAAGACCCTGTCCGTTCCCGAACGGGCAACCGTTACCAATATGGGTACGGAGCTGGGCGCAACCACATCCATCTTCCCCTCCGATGAGACCACCCGGGCATTTCTCAAGGCCCAGGGCAGGGAAGAGGATTACATCCCCCTGTCAAGTGACGAGGACGCGGTGTACGACCGAATCATTTCCATCGATCTTTCTGCCCTGAAGCCCATGATCGCCTGCCCCCACAGCCCTGACAATGTGGTCAGCGTGGAGAGCCTTAAGGGCACAAAGGTGGACCAGGTCTGTATCGGCTCCTGCACCAATTCCTCCCTTATGGATATGCTGAAGGTCGCCGAAATGCTGAAGGGCAAGACCATCCACCCCTCCGTCAGCCTTTCCGTATCTCCCGGCTCCAAGCAGGTGCTGCGGATGCTCAGCGATTGCGGCGCTCTCAGCCACATTCTTGCCAGTGGCGCAAGAGTGCTGGAGTGCGCCTGCGGACCCTGTATCGGCATGGGCTTCTCCCCCAATTCCGGCGGCGTCAGCCTGCGTACCTTTAACCGGAACTTCTTAGGAAGAAGCGGCACCAAGGACGGTCAGGTGTACTTAGTTTCTCCCGAGACCGCTGTGGCGGCGGCCCTCACCGGCTACATCACCGATCCCACCACGCTGCCTCCGATGGATGCCATCGTAATGCCGGAGCATTTTACCATTGACGACTCCGCAGTTCTTGCGCCCCTTCCTCCAGCGAAGGCGGAAACCGCCGAAGTCCTCCGTGGACCGAATATTAAGGAGTTTCCCAAGAGCCAGCCGCTTGCTAAGAGCTTGCAGGCGCAGCTCGTGCTGAAGGTGGGCGACGACATCACCACCGACCACATTATGCCTGCCGGCGCGAAGATCCTGCCTTACCGCTCCAACATTCCGTTTTTGTCCCAGTTCTGCTTCCAGGTCTGTGACCCGGAATTTTCGGAGCGGGCAAAGAAAGCGGGAGACGGCGTGATCATCGGCGGCAGCAACTACGGCCAGGGCTCTTCCCGGGAGCATGCGGCGCTTGTGCCTATGTACTTGGGCATCCGCTGTGTTATTGCCAAGAGCTTTGCCCGTATCCATGTGGCAAACCTCATTAACGCCGGCATCCTGCCCCTGACATTTGAAAACCCCGAGGATTACGACGCCCTTACCCAGGGCAGCAAGCTGAGCTTCAGCGACCTGCACAAGGGAATCGAGACCGGAAAGGTAATTATGACCGACGACACCGGGCGTACATATGCCCTCAAGGGTGAATTTACGGACCGCCAGAAAAAGATCCTGCTCTGCGGCGGACTTCTCAGCTACACAAAGGAGAATGCGTAATGGAAATAAAACAGGCTTTGGAGCATTTTGAGAATCTGCTCCGGGAGCAGAAGATCCGCCTTGAAAATATGGACAAACCCGCTAAGGACTTTTCTAAAATGGACACCGTTACCATCGGTATCGCCCCCGGCGACGGCATTGGTCCGATCATTATGGAGCAGGCGGTCCGTGTGCTCCGGCACCTCCTGAAAGAGGAGATTGCGGCTGGCAAGGTGGTCCTCAAGGACATCACCGGACTTACCATCGAAAACCGCCAGGCGCTGAACCAGCCGGTGCCCGCAGACACCCTGGCGCAGATCAAGACCTGCGATGTGCTCCTAAAAGGTCCTACAACCACCCCTATGGGCGGAAAAATGGAGAGCGCGAATGTAACGCTGCGCCGGGAACTGGACCTCTACGCCAATGTACGGCCCGTGTGCATCCCGGAAGAGGGCATCGACTGGATGTTCTACCGGGAGAACACGGAAGGCGAGTATGTGCTGGGCAGCAAGGGCATCGAGCTGCCGGGTATGGCGGTGGACTTTAAGGTTACTACCGACCTGGGTACGCGCCGGATCGCCCGTGCGGCATTCGAGTATGCCAAGAATAACGGCAAGACCCGCCTGTCCATCATCACCAAGGCCAATATTATGTAGAAGACCGATGGTAAATTCACCGCTATTTGCCACGAGGTGGCAAAGGATTACCCCGGTATTACCGTAGACGACTGGTATATCGATATTATGACCGCCAACCTGGTCAATAAAGACATTCGAAGCGGCTTCCAGGTAATGCTTCTGCCGAACCTTTACGGCGATATTATCACCGACGAG
>JAZSAB010000049.1:0-3124 GCA_045601675.1 Faecousia sp. | reverse complement strand
TGCTTTGGCAGATGTAGTTCTGCCCGGCTGCACCTTTGCAGAAAAGGACGGCACCTTTACCAACACCGAGCGCCGTGTACAGCGGATCCGCAAGGCTATCAACCCCATCGGTCAGAGCCACGCAGACTTTGAGATCCTCTCTGATGTGATGGCTGCTTTGGGTTACGGCAACAGCTTCCGTACCGCTGAAGAAGTCTTTGCTGAAATCGCATCTGTCACTCCCTCCTACGGTGGCATGAGCTATGAGCGCCTGGAAAAGGAAGGCCTGCAGTGGCCCTGCCCCACCGCCGATCATCCCGGCACTCCCATTCTGCATGTGGGTAAGTTCAGCCGCGGTGAGCGCGCGCTGTTCAAACCCGCTCCCTACCGTCCCTCCGCAGAAACTCCCGACAGTGAATATCCCATGATCTTCACCACAGGCCGTATTCTGTATCATTATCACACCAGCACCATGACCGGCCGCGTCGAAGGCCTGAAGAATATCGCTGGCCGCTCCTATGTGGAAGTGAACCCTGCCGACGCTGCCAAGCTGGGCATCGCTCCAGGAGATGATGTGAAGGTCTCCTCCCGCCGTGGCGGAGTTGTCGTGGAAGCAAGAGTTACTGACATCGTACCGGAAGGCGTGCTGTTTATGCCCTTCCACTTTGCAGACGGCCCTGCCAACCTGCTGACCAACACTGTCACCGATCCCACCGCAAAGATCCCCGAGCTGAAGGTCTGCGCCGCCCGGATCGAGAAGGCGTAACCGTGAATACTACAAGCGAAAATCCCGGAGCGGAAACGCTCCGGGAGGCTCTTCCTATGTTTGGAACCGCTGCCATCCTGGCAGGAGGAAAATCCTCCCGGATGGGTTTTGATAAACAGCTCCTAATGGCAGATGACCGCCGAATTCTGGAAAACATCATTCGAACCCTGAAGGAAGAATTCTCTGACATCCTGATTGTCACCGCCAAGCCTCAGCTGTATGAAGGTATTGATGTCCGGCTTTGCAGCGATATCTATCTGGGTAAAGGTCCTTTGGCCGGTGTCCATTCGGCACTAAACCACGCCCGCAGTCAATATGTGTATCTGCTGGCTTGCGATATGCCGGTAGTAAATTTGGATTTCGTTCGCCATCTGAAAAATAATCTTTTGAATTCCGGAGCAGATATCTGTGCCGGCAAATTTCAAGATCGGCTTGAGCCATTCAACGCCTTTTATTCCCGCGCACTGTTGGACGAGGTGGTTTACCGGCTGGAAACCGGAAACAGTTCTCTGTTCCGCTTTATTTACGCAAGCCGGGCCTGCGTGATCTCCCAGGATGAGGCTGCCAGTTTTGATAAGGAGCTTCAAATGTTTACCAACATCAATACCCGCAGCGAATACGAAAAGTACTTAGGCACCACCACAGAAGAACCGGAAGGGGAAGCCAGAGCCCTGGTGGATAAGCTGGAAATCGTTCGCTACATCCGGGGAGAATATGTTCCCATGCGGGATTTGATGGTCCACGAAACCGCTTTGCATGTAGAGATTTCCGGAAAAACGGACAGGACACTATACTGTTCTCCCAGTGAGCGAAAAGAACTGCTGATAGGATATCTGTACACACAAGGTTATATCCGTTCTCTGGATGACATTATATCCCTGGAGCTGGATGAAGACGCAGGAAGAGCTTCTGCCCAGCTTGCACAGTTCGAGCCTCAGTCCCGGACGCCTCTGTGTGACAG
The DNA here is from genome assembly GCA_045601675.1 of Faecousia sp. GTDB lineage: Bacteria > Bacillota > Clostridia > Oscillospirales > Oscillospiraceae > Faecousia. The sequence continues at coordinate 1,418 of JAZSAB010000049.1, read as the reverse complement.
TGCCGTATTTGACCCAGAGATCCTGCTTGACAATCAGCAGCGGTTCTACGATAATTCTACGCTGCAAAAAGCTACTGCCGGAACCCATTGCTGTGCGCTTTGTGACGACAGTGGCACTTACTTCTCCTGCGTGGATATCAGCCGTCACAATGCCATGGATAAACTGGCAGGAAAGGCGCTGCTCAGTGGAGTTTCGCTGAAAGATAAGTATATCCTTACCAGCGGCCGGATCCCCATGGATATGATCCAAAAGGTGGCCGCCATCGGTGTTCCTATGATCGTATCCCGTTCCACCCCCACTATTGCGGCTGTGGAAACTGCCCGTAGCGCCAATATTACACTTCTGGGTTTTTCCCGGGAGAACCGTTTCAATATCTACAGCGCTCCCAACAGATTAAAAGGCTGTAATTTCGCAATTACCTCAACTGATGCAAATCGGGAATGATGAACGCAAAATATTCTATAGTTAATACCTATAGATCGTTTTTCGCAAAGTACTGGTGCATCACTTTACATTGCTTATAACGCACTGCGCACTCCCCCTTAGCCGCAGATACGCGTTATTTTCACTCCTTGGGGCCCCCGATTTGCCCAATCGTCGGGGTCCCTCCCTAAAACCGCATCACTTTCGTGATGATTTTAAAAGTGCGACATGGAAACCATGTCGCACTTTTCCTTTACTTCTATTTTAGCGTATTATTTCCGGATAGATGCAATGAGTCTGCGGAAATCCTTTCTTGCCCAAACCACCGGCACGGGATACAACGGGTTTGCCTCCTTCTTGGCCCAGGTGATCATCTGGTCGATATCCTCGTCCTTAATCATATCAAAGCCGTCGGGCAGCCCCATCTTGGCATTGGTCTGCTCAATCCAACGAATAAAGGCATTGGCCTTCTCCGCTTCATTGGCACCGCCAATACCGCAAACATCCGCCAGTTCTGCCAGGCGCTTGTGGGCAGAAGCACCATACTCCCGCATCACATGGGGCAGCAACACTGCCATAGCAAGACCATGAGCAACACCGTACAAACCGCCTAAGGTATGACCGATGGCGTGGACATAGCCAACGCAACCACGGGTAAAGGCTCGGCCGGCATAGAAGGCACCCCGCTGCATATTCTGCCGGGCTTCCAGATTGCTGCCATCTTCAAAGGCCACAAGAATGTTGTCATGAATCAGCTTAACAGCTTCTTTTGCCAATCGATTTTCCAGCTTGGTGTTATATGTCTTGTTAGTGTATGCCTCTACCGCATGGGCAAGAGCGTCCATGCCGGTAGTTGCGGTTGTGTAAGGAGGCAGTCCAACCGTCAGTTCCGGATCCAGAACCGCGTACTTCGGAATCAAAAACGGATCGTTGATGGCAGCTTTTCTGTGCGTCACAGAATCGGTAATGACCGCCGCAACCGTTGTTTCGGAAC
>JAZSAB010000048.1:0-3490 GCA_045601675.1 Faecousia sp. | reverse complement strand
CCCAGAGCTTTTCCTTGGTGACGGGCTTGTACTTCTCAAACAGCTCGTCCAGCTTGGCCATGCGCTCGGGCTCCCAGCCGGGGAAGGACATGTTATACTTCTCGGTGAAGTCCAGGATATACTTGGCCATGGCGTTGTAATCGTCCTGGATCATGCCCTTTTCGTAGAACAGGGCGGTGGAGCCGTCGCCGACTTCATGGAACAGGTTGGAGCGGGTCCAGTCGAAAATGGGCATGAAGTTGTAGCAGATGACCTTCACGCCGAACTTGCTCAGGTTGCGGATGCACTGCTTGTAGTTTTCGATGTACTTGTCCCGGGTAGGAAGACCAATCTTGATGTCGTCGTGGACATTGACGGATTCTACCACATCGATGGTAAAGCCATACTCGTCCAGCTGGCGCTTGACCTCAGCGATCTCTTCTTCTTCCCAGATTTCACCGGGCATTTTGTGGTGCAGCGCCCAAACGATGCTCTTAACACCGGGGATCTGCTTAATGTCGGAAAGCTTGATCTTGTCGTTGCCTTCTCCGTACCAACGGAAACCCATTTGCATTGGCATATCTCTTTTCCTCCTGTTTATAGTCCAAAATATCTTTTTGCGTTGTAATAGCAGATGCCGGAGACGATCTTCTCCAGTGCCTTTTTATCTGCAGGATATTCGCCGTTTTCTACCCAGCTGCCGATGAGCTCGCAGAGGATTCTGCGGAAGTACTCGTGGCGGGTGTAGGAAAGGAAGCTGCGGGAGTCCGTGAGCATGCCCACGAAGTTACCCAGCAGGCTCAGGTTTGCGAGAGAAGTCAGCTGCTCACGCATACCGGTCTTGTTGTCGTTGAACCACCAGGCGCTGCCGTGCTGGAGCTTGCCTGCAACCTCCGTACCCTGGAAGGCACCGATGAGGGTGTCGATAAAGGAATTGTCCGCCGCATCCAGGCTGTAAATGATGGTCTTGGGCAGAGCGTTTTGGGCATAGAGCGCATCCAGATACTTGGGCAGGGTCTGACTGGAGGGGTAAGGACCGATGCAGTCAAAGCCGGTATCGGGACCCAGCTTCTTGAACATTTCGGTGTTGGGATTACGCAGGCAGTTGTAGTGCAACTGAAGCACCCAGCCAAGCTCACTGTAGCATTTTCCGCAGAAGATCAGCAGCTCGGTCTTAAAGCTCTCCGCCTCTTCCTGGGAAACAGGGATGCCAGCCAGAGCCTTTTTCATAATATCTTCCACCTGGGCTGGGGGCAGAGGACGGAAGATCATATAGTCAAGACCGTGGTCGCTGGCTTTACAGCCGCAGGCGGCAAAATGATCCATCCGCTTCCTGAGGGCAAGCTTCAAGCTCTCCACATCCCGGATCTGCACATCGGCGGCAGCGGAAAGACGGGAAAGGTAGTCCTTCCATTCCGCTTTTTCGATGTTCAGCGCTTTGTCCGGGCGGAAGGTAGGGGCAACCACCGGCTTAAAGCTATCGTCTTCCATCAGCTTTTTGTGCCAGCAGAGGGAATCGATGGGGTCATCGGTGGTGCCGATAAAGCAGACATTGCTTCTTTCAATAATGCCACGGACACCCATATCCTTTTGCTGCAGCTTTTCCTTGGCAAGATTCCAAACCTCTTCGGCGGTGTCGCCATTGAGCACACCCTCGTAGCCAAAGTAATTCTTCAGCTCTAAGTGGCACCAGTGGTACATGGGGTTGCCAATTGCCATCGGAAGCGCCTCGGCAAACTTCTGGAATTTCTCCCGGGGAGAAGCGTCGCCGGTGATGTAGCGCTCGTCCACGCCGTTTGAGCGCATAATGCGCCACTTGTAGTGGTCACCGGTGAGCCAGACTTCATAGAGATTTTCAAAGTGCTTGTCCTCGAAGATCTCCTGGGGATTTACATGGCAGTGATAGTCGATTACGGGAAGATCTTCCGCAAAATCATGGTAGAGAGTCTTTGCGGTGTTCGTAGACAACAGAAAATCTTTACACAGAAACTGTTTCAAAAGCCATCCTCCTTTGTGTTATGGAATGGTTTCATACCTTATTATTATAACTTCTGCGTATAGGAAAAGGCAAGTGACAAAATGGCACAAGTGTGACACTCGCATACAGAAAATACACGGCTCTTTTTGCGCAGGTTATACAAAAACCACGAAAGGCTCAAGTAGATAGCAGGGGAGCGGTGAGCATAGCGGTGGCAAGCTTAGTCATTTCCGCAGGGGAGATCAAGAATCCTTGCCGGTGCCACTGCATGGTCATAGACATAAGTCCGCAAACCGCAAAGGACAGGGCAATGCCCTGGATTTCCGGAGACCAGCGCTTAAACTGACGGGGCAGATGCCCTTCCCGAAGGGCAAAGGCGTTTGCCCGCTCCACTAAAAGACCGCTGAGACCGCAGCGATGCAGTGCGTCCAAAAGGGTTTTGTGCTCATACCAGAACAGGAAGAACAGGTCAAGATCCCCTAAGGGTGTGCCGCGTTCCTTGTTTTTCGGTTGAGGCATTTCAAAAAAGTCAGCGATGGTGTGGTCCAAAAGGGCATAGAGAGCACCATCTTTGCTGGAGAAGTAGCGATAGAAGGACTTGCGGGGGATCTGCAGGTAGTCACACAGATCACTGACGGAAATATCCTCATAGTTTTTCTTCTGCATTAGCTCCAGAAGACCGTTTTCCAAGACTCTTTGCCGCTTGAGGGATTGTTCGGTCTGACAGATCTTATACATATAGCCTACCTCCTGTTTCTCTTATGAATAGTATAGCATAAAGTGGAAAAATCACAAGTACTGTTGTGTAAAATACATAAATAAACGACAAATAAATTTCCAAGGGGTGCCACAAAAGGGACATTTTGTGACTATGAAATTTTCGAAGAATGTTCTATAATTAGCTATGATAGGCGTGGGTATGACCCACGAAAAACAAGGAGGAAATTTCAATGGCAAAAAAACCGGTTAAACTGGATGCCAACGGCTACCGTAAGTTTGGTATCCGCGACTCTGTTGCCTACGCAGCTGGCGACCTGGGTTGCAACATGAGCTTCGCGCTGAAGGGCACCATGGCTCTGTTCTGGACCCAGGTTATGGGTATGGGTCTGTGGTACTCCCTGCTTCTGGTCATCGTTCAGGTTTGGGACGCAATCAACGATCCCCTGACCGGCTCCATCGTGGACGCAGACGACCGTAAGTATAAGACAAACAAGTTCCTGACCTACATCTGGGCCGGCTCCATCGGTCTGATTATCGGCGGCGCTTGCTGCTTTATCCCCGTTCCCCAGGCTCCCGTCTGGGCAAAGGCCATCATCTTTATTGCTGGCTATGTGATTTGGGACGCATTCTACACTGTAGCAAACGTTCCCTACGGCAGCCTCCTCTCCCTGATCTCCAAGGAGCCCGCTGACCGCGCAAGCCTTTCTGCATGGCGTTCCATCGGCTCTATGGTCGGCAACATCCTGCCCATGGTTCTGCTGCCCTTCATTATGTACAATGCTGACGGCAGCCTGAACGGCTACAAGGTTTTCC
>JAZSAB010000047.1:0-17311 GCA_045601675.1 Faecousia sp. | reverse complement strand
AGAAGGGTGAAACGGATAAGCCGATAAAGGAAAATGACCATGCAATGGACGATATCCGCTATTTTTGCGCTACGGTCATGCGCAGAGATGCCCTTGCCCGGCGAAAATTAGGAGGGATTTGCAATGAATCTTCTGACGAGGATTAAAGACTGGTTCTTAAACCGCTTTTTACCCATGTGGGCAAAGCAAACGGTTTTTGCAGAAAACCGCAACCTGCGGTTGGAAGTGATAAAACTCCAAGAGGAGCTGGAAAGAAAAAACGCCTATATTAACGGCATGGTGGCGGGCATGAAAAGCCAGCGCCGGATTATTATTAACACCACGGAGGAGAAAAAATGAGCAGAAGCAGCACCCTGCTGAAAAATGCATCTGGCTATGCAGCGGCATATGGCGCCGCAGATACCACTACGGCTGATATGAAGAAGGCAATTGAAAGTTGGTTTGATCTCTACTACCACTCAGACGCAACAGAAGAGGAAGATCCCTGCCAAAGAATTGCTTATACCGTAGTCCGCAAGCTCACCAAGACGGTGTTTTCTGAGTATAAAGCCACCAGCGATGATGCGTTTGTGGCGGACGTACTGTATGCCCTCCGAGACTGTGGCGACCACCTGATGCAGCTGACTCTGATAGGCGGAGAAGCTTTATTGAAGCCGATTCCTGAAGATAACGGAAAAGGCTTTATGTTTGCCGTGGTACCCAGAGACAACGTGCTGGTGTTTGCCCGGGATGCATATGGCAACATAACAGACCTTGGCACCGTGGAGGTTTCCACGGTTGGCAATTGCTACTACACGCTTCTGGAGCGCAGAACGGTAGATGCAAACGGATACCTTACGATCCGGTATAAGCTTTTTAAGTCTTATGCAAAAAATACTTTGGGACAACAGGTGCCGCTAAGCAGCCTGCAGCAGTATGCGCAGCTGCAGCCGGAGTACACCTTTACCAAGCCGGTGGGATCCATTGGTATGGTGCGGGTAAAGACGCCGATCGTTAATTGCGTAGACGGAGGTCCGGACGGCGTCAGCATTTATGCCGCAGCAGCAGGTCTGATTCACAACATTAACCGCAACGAGGCGTTGTTGAAGGGCGAATTTGAGCGGGGACAAAGCCGCATTATCGCTTCCGACGATATGCTGAAAAAAGTAGATGGGAAGAAAGAACTGCATGATAACTTGTTTGTAGGTTTGGACGAAGATCCGGAAGCAGTTGGCATTACGATCTTTTCTCCCACATTGCGTGAGCAGTCTTTCCTTGCCCGGAAGCAAGAGTACTTGCGGGCAGTTGAAAGTGTGATAGGCTTAAAGCGCGGTCTTCTCAGCGAAGTGGAGGCGGCGGAGCGCACCGCAACGGAAATCACCTCCAGCGCCGGCGAGTATAACCTTACCGTAATCGACCTCCAAAAGATGTGGGAAAAGGCGATTCAGGACGCAGTGCAGCTCTGTGGCATTTTGGGACAGATGTACAAGATCGCCGCCGCCCATGATGTGGCGGAAGATGCCATAACCTTTACATGGGGCAACGGTGTTCTTTACGACGAAGGCAAGACCTATACAGAGCTGAAAGAGCAGGTGTCAATGGGACTGCTACAGCCGGAAAGACTGGTTGGATGGTATCACAATGTGCCCTGCGAGACTCTGGAAGAAAGACAGTATATCCGTGAAACATATATGCCTATGGTGGCGGGTGAAGAATAATGCTGACAGCCGTGCAGATAGACGCGCTGCGGGATAAGGCAACACAGCTGCTGGATCCGGTAATTGATTTTCTTGTAGAGGATATTGCCAGGCGCGTGCGAGAAGCGGGACAATTAACGGGTACCGCCGCATACCAGGTGTGGCGTGCCCAAAACCTGGGAATATCTCAGAAGAAACTGAAAAAGGAACTGCAGAAAAGGCTGAATGTATCTGCTGATGAGCTGGAAAAGCTGCTAAAGCAGGCAGCAAAGACCGGATATAACTTCGATCTTTCCAGACTTCCCACATCCCAGGCGATTCCCTTCGCCGCCAACTCTTCCATACAACAGATCGTGGCGGCTACAGTGAAGCAGGCGCGAAAGGATCTGACAAACATAACCAACACCATGGGCTTTGTATGTTCCGATGGAAAGGTCCGGGAGCTGACCGAGGCATACCAAAAGGCGTGTGATGATGCGTTTATGCGCACAGTTACCGGCGCCCAGGATTACACCTCCGCTATCCGGGATGCTACCCGGGGTCTTGCTGAAAAGGGAATTGTGTCAATAGACTATGTTTCCGGCAGGCACTTTACCGTAGAAGCGGCTGTGCGGCAGAATATCATGGGCGGTCTGGGTCTTATGCAGGAACAGATATCTCAGCAAAACCATGATGACCTTGGTTGCGATGGCTGGGAGATCTCTGCGCATGCTGCCAGCGCCCCGGACCATGAGCCGATCCAGGGGCGGCAATACTCGGATAAGGCATATAAACGCCTGAATGATAGCCTGCTCCGCAGAATAGGCACACTTAACTGCGGACACGCGGCTTTTCCGATCATTATGGGCGTAAACAGCCCGCAATATACCGAGGAAGAGCTGGAAGAACTGCGTCAGCAGAATGAAGCCGGTGTTACTGTGGACGGGCGCCATTATACTGGTTACGAAGCGACCCAGCGCCAGCGCCAATTAGAGCGGGGTATCCGCAACACTAAGCGAAAGATTCTGATCGATAAAACATTGGACGATCCGGATAAGCTCCAGGCAGATCAGATCCGGTTAGTGCGTATCCGGGATGAATATGCCCGGTTCTCCAAAGCGGCAGGACTTCCCACCCAGCATGCCCGCGCTGAAGCTGCCGGCTTTACCTGGAAAGATGGCAAGGCAGCGGAGAGGGTTTCAAAACAGTACGAAAACGACTTTACATTGCGCCAAAATAGTGGTACAATGAAAGCGATAAATGGCGCACGGATAACAAATGTTAATGGTTCTGCAGCAGAAAAGCATGCCGAACGTTATTATGGTTTGGTACGTGCAATGACAACTGATGTTGCTAAAATCGCCGAAAGCACCGGATATCCTGAGGATGTGATTCAAAGAATAAAGAATTTTATTTTTTTGGAGAAACACGATTTGGGAGATCCGGAGCCGCGTCGTTTTGATCCTAGTTTTTCTATGGCACAGTCATGGCAAAGACTGATCAACGGCAGTCCAGAGCCACACGACATTACTATGTTACAACATGAAATTCTTGAAAAGGAACTAATGGACAGTGGCATGACACAATATTTGGCACATATCGAAGCAAGTAAGAAATACAATTATGCAAAGGAGAGTGATGACTACTATGCTGCGCTTAAAGAACGTAAAAATCGAAAGTGAATATGCGGAAGCGGACTTTTTTCCGGAAGACAGTGAGATTTCTGGGCATGTAGTTGTAGATCTAACCACAGAAGAAATCTCTTCTTGCGACAATGTTCCGGGGTTCGGTCCGTCCTATGTGGGACATGCACGGCAAAGGCTCGTGAGAATGGCAAAAGAAAAAGACTACAAAAGCGAGTGCGTCGTTATGTGGTATTGAGAACCACCAACCGTGAAAATGGCTGGTGGTTTTTCTATGCCCTAACGTGCATGATTCTATCATTTATGCACGTAACGCACGAAAAAACGCACGGTTTCGCACGGATAGAAACATCTGTGCGCGTTATTGATTCTATAATGCCTAAAATCCCAAACGCTTGGGAGTGAAAGAGGTAGTATGTATGAAGAAAATTCTGTTTTAAACGAGATCGAGAAGCTGGTGGATCAGCTGCCCTATTGCTCCGTAAAGATCGAAGTGGAGCTGCCGGACAAAACACTGACACTTCAGAAAGATCGCCGGCAACCAATAGGCTTTTTCGCAGAGGAATAGTAATTAAAAAAAGAAGTGAAAATTTTAACAACAAGTAAAATTCACTCCTTTAAGTAAAATGGGATTTAATTAAATTTGTTGACTGAAGCACTGTGCGTAAGCATGGTGCTTTTTTTATACTCAAAATTTGCCGTGGCGGGCGTAAAAACGCCGGCCGCAGGGGATGCAACCCCCGTCATAAAAGCGTAGCGGAGAAAGGATACACCATGAAACGCGAATTTTTGCAGAATCTCAAAGTCGGGGAAGAAGCGCTCCCCAAGGAAGTGATCGATGCCATCATGGATGAAAACGGCAGAGACATTACTGCAGCCAAAACGGCGGCGGTAAAGCCCTATGCCGACTATGAGGACATCAAGAAAGAGCGCGATACCCTGAAGGCGCAGCAGACCGATGGCACGGTGGAAGGCAAGACTGCCCAGCAGTGGAAGGAAGAGTATGACAATGCTGTTTCCGGACATCAGAAGGAGCTGGACGGCATCAAATTCCAGCATGTTCTGGAAGGTGCTATCACGGCAGCCAAGGGCAGAAATGTCAAAGGCATCATTGCCAACCTGGATGTTGACGCCCTGAGAGGAAGCGAAGATCAGCAAGCAGCCATCAATGCCGCACTGGAGGACCTGAAAAAGGACAGCGGCTACCTCTTCGATACAGAGGGCACACCTCCCCCGTATGCCCGGGGAACGGGCGCAAACAATTCTGCTCCTGCAGCGAATGACACTCTTGCCGGTGCATTGCGGGAGCGCTACAGCAAATGATTTGAAAGGATGAATTAAACTATGGCAATTACTTTGGCAGAAGCAAAGGTCGGCATGGCCGACAAGGTCGATCAGCAGATCGTTGACATGTTCCGTCGCAGCTCCCTGCTGCTGGATCAGATGACTTTCGATAACACCATCAGCCCCGGTACCGGCGGCAGCACCCTGGTCTACGGCTATATTCAGCTGAAGACCCCCTCCACCGCTGCGGTCCGTACCATCAATTCCGAGTACGCCCCCGGTGAAGCAAAGAGAGAAAAGAAGACCACCAATGCGATCATTATGGGTGGCTCTTTCCAGGTGGACCGCGTTCTGCAGAACACTGACGGCGCCGCTGATGAGCTTGCCTTCCAGGCAGAGCAGAAGATCAAGGCTACTGCGAACTACTTCCACAACCTGGTAATCAACGGCAGTACCGATAACGGTACGTTTGACGGTCTGAAGAAGCTGCTGGCAGGCACTGAAAATGAGATCTCCAGCGAAGTATCTCTCACCACCTCTGCGGAGCTGGACGAGAATTACAACGCCTTCCTGGATGAGATGGATGCATTGGTCAGCGCACTGGACGGCAATGCCTCCATGCTGCTGATGAATACCGTAATGCTGATCAAGCTGCGTTCCATTGCCCGGCGCGCTGGCTACTACGAGCGTTCCAAAGATGACTTTGGTCGGGTCGTAGAGACTTATGCCGGTGTTCCCATGATCGATATGGGTAAGTACTTCGACGGTGAGAACTCCAAGGATGTTGTAGATACCACCGAGGGCAAGACTGCAATCTACGCGGTCTCCTTGGGCTTGGACGGCTTCCACGGCATTTCCCCCACCGGCAACGGTGTGATCACTTCCTATATGCCCGACCTGAATACCCCCGGTGCGGTTAAGACTGGTGAGGTCGAGCTGGTGGCAGGTGTTGCCCTGAAGAACACTCTGAAGGCAGCTGTCCTGAAAGACATCGCCATCGGAGCCTAAGCAGCCAAGAAAGGAGCGCCCGTATGGTAACGCATGATTTCTACAAGGAAACCTACCTTGGCAGCTCCATTTCTGCGGAGGACTGGCCTGTGTTTTGCCGCCGGGCACACGATCAACTTAGTAGATACAAGCAGATCTACCGCATCAACCCCAAAGCGGATGTGATGTCTTGCTACATCGGAGAAAATGTTACCATAGATGCTGCGTCGATTACTGCAGTTGATGATGGCAAAGGAAATGTTACCATTTTAACTCCGCAGGTAGCTTGCGAGGCTATGGCGGTGTGCGCCATGGCGGATGTGCTTGCCTACTATGTGGCGGCGCAGAACGGTGCCGGCGCGGTTACATCCGCGTCCATCGGCTCTGTGTCCGTCAGTTACGGTAATGCGGCGAACAGTATCGATCTCAGCCCCAAGGGACTGGCAAAGGAACTGTACCGCAGCGCAAGCTTATATCTGGATTTTTACCGGGGGGTGGGTTAATGCTGATGCTGAAACCCACCTGCCCGGTGGACTACCGGATGTGCAACCAGCCGATCACGGTGTATCGGTTTAAGGACGGTCAGTACATCCGGACGGTGCATGAGCGCGCCTTTTTCGACTTCAAGAAGACTGTATCTGTGGATAAGTCCGGTAGCCGGGAGGCAACATCGTTCCTCCTGGTGATCCCCGGTGACACGCAGACGGTCTTTCCGAAAGATAAGGTATACGATGGCATTGGTCCGGAAATCGCTGACAGTAAGGCGTGGGCGTCCTTTATTCCTGTTAACGTCCCGGGTTTGGCGACGGTGGAGTGGGCAGATGCCAAGAAGTGGAACGGACAGATCGTCCACACGGAGGCTGGCGGATGAGCAAGAAACGAATTTTCAGACTGCCAAGCGGAACGGTGGCGTATCTGGAAATGAATAGTGTTCCGCAGATCCTTAGGGATAAAGGATTAAATGAGACCGGAGATGTACAACAGTTCCACACTGCAAATGTGCTGCGTCGAATCGTGAAGTACATGCCGTTCTTATCTGGAATGCTGATTAAACTGACAATTGCGCAAACGGTTATCAGGAGACCGGAAATCGTAACGGACGCACCGGAAGGTCAGTATCTTTTTCGTGGCAAAGTCATGGTAGGAGTAAGATCGAATTCCCCGGGATTCATGACCCCGGAAGGGTGGCGTTCACGAAAGGGTGAAGGTAAGAAAGTTGCAACCAACCGCAACTTAAAATACACCAAAACCAAAAACCCGCATGCGGGTCCCAGATGGGATATTGCAGTTTCCACCCGGGAGGGCAAAGCCATGGCGGCTGATGCACAGCGCTATAACGAAAGGAAGAGATGATCCATGTCTGATCTTGAAAAAGTGCGAAATTGGCTGATGACTTATCCGCAGATAGGAAGACTGAAGAGTCTCGGTGTGGATTATTATTCCGCTCAGCCTAACAACGGTAGCATAGATCCCGCTGGTCTTGTCGAAGTATCCCGCAAAACGGATATCTGCGGCACTACCACAGTGGAGAATCAGTACAACTTCGGACTATATTTTGTTTTCGCCAAATCTCCTGATGATGATGAGGGCGCAACAGATAACGCAGACTGGATCCTGCATCTGCAGCAATGGATTCAGGAACAAAGCATACGCCGGCAGGCACCGACCTTCGGTGATAGCCCTAAAACTGAGACGATAAGCGCTCAGAACGGCAAGGTTGATGTCGCCGACGAAGAGGGGACAGGTATCTATTCAGTGCAGCTGTCTATTAATTTTACAAAAACCTACAAGGAGGAATAATTATGGCAAAAATTGAAAGAAAGTACCTGGCACATTTCATCAATGCAGCCGCACCTGCCGGTGAAGCAGTGTATGTGCGTATGGGCAAAGACCTGGAGGAGTTCAGCCCCGAGCTGGCAGCCCAGGTCGACACCAAGAAGAACATTTTGGGCGAGACGTCCATTTTGATCTCCAGTTATGAAAAGACTGCTTCCGTGGAGCCTTACTACGCGGAGAAGGGAGATCCCCTGTTTGATCGACTGCAGAGCATCATCGACGATCAGCTGGTGCTTGACGAGCTGAAGACCGATGTGGTTGAAGTGAAGCTGTGGGACGAAGCCGAAGAGGGCGCTTACCCCGCAATTAAGGAGGAGGCTTATATCGAGGTCTCTTCCTACGGCGGCGACACCACCGGCTACCAGATCCCTTACACCCTGCATTTCACCGGCAACCGGACCAAGGGCACCTTCAATGTGTCCACCAAGACCTTTACCCCCGCAGAATAAGGAAAGTCACCCCTCCCCAATAACGGGGAGGGGTTTGCTATAGGAGGCTAAATTATGAAAAAACTGAATTTTGATACCGGTATTGAAGAGTTTGAAGTGAACGGCGCTGTGTTGCGGTTCAATCCTTCTGACCCCAATGTGTACGCCCGTTTTGTGGCGGCAGCAGAAAAAATAACCGATATCGAGCAGCAAATGGTAGTCAAGAACGCAGAAAACAGCGGCGCGCAGGTTTTGCGGCTGATGGAAGAAGCAGACAGAAAGGCAAAAGACCTCCTGGCAGAGGTTTTTGGAAGTCAGAACGACTTCGATAAGATGTTTAACGGCGTGAATGTGATGGCGGTTGCCGCCAATGGTGAGCGTGTGCTTACAAACTTCTTTTATGCACTCACGCCGATCCTGACGGAGGGCGCACAGAAATGTGCCCGTGAGCAGGCAGCAGCCGTGGCGGCGGAGGTAAGACCCAGTGGGAAGCCTTATAAAACCACCGCCCGGGGGAAATAAGTGGACCCCTGGAAGCTCCCGGAATCCGCCGAAATAGGCGGAGTGGAATATGAGATCAATACAGACTTTAGAGATGTTATGCAGATCATGCAGGTGCTGACAGATCCGGATAGACCGGAATATGTCAACTGGCTTGCTGCGATACGGCTTTTTTATGAGGGGGAAATCCCACCGGAGCATGAGCAGGAGGCAATGGAGTATCTGGCTGCCTTTATCGCTTATGGCGAAAAGGACAACGACAGACCCGGACCGCGGCTTTTGGACTGGGAGCAGGATGCCTGCGTGATCGTTGCAGACGTCAACAAAGTGGCGGGATATGAGGTGCGCAGTGTACCTTACCTGCACTGGTGGACATTCCTTTCTTTCTTTCAGGCAATCGGAGAGGGTCAGCTTTCTACGCTGGTCGCGATCCGGGACAAGCTGCGCCGGGGCAAGAAGCTTGAAAAATGGGAGCAGGACTATTACCGGCAAAACAAGAAAAAAGTAGATTTACGGCAGAGATATTCAGCCGAAGAAATACAAGAGCAGCAGCGACTGCAGCAGCTGCTTGACGGATGACTTCTAGGAGGTGGAAATATGTCGGGTAGGCACGACGGCAAAGTGACAATCAGCACAGCCATAGATAATAGTGGGATAGAGAAAGACCTGCGAGAAGTCAACGGAGAATTTGGAGGACTAACAAAAACAGTAAAAGAAACTGAAAAGGCAATAGATAAAGCTTTTTCAGAGATAGGAAAAAAGAAGGTTCAGTTAACCGGCTTTCAATATGACACCAAAGAAATCGAGAAATTTGTAAACGATTATGCTTCCGGGTTGAATAAGGTTGAGAAGCACAGCAACGGGATGCGAGATGCCTTCGAGGAAGCGAAAAGGCAGGTTGAAGAACTTGAGACGCAGGGATTTTGGTGGGGTGATGAAGAATATGAAAAAGCCTACACTGCGTTAGATCGTATTAAGAAGGATATTTTAGAGGCACAGCATTTTGCGACCACACCGCCGGAACCGACAAATCCTTTTGGGGTTGATACGATAGCAGGCAAGATGCAAGAAGCGAAGAATAGACTTGATACGCTAAAGGAGTCCGGCAAAGGTCTTGGGACCAAAGAGTATGACGAAGCATATGCAGCGTTGGCAAGGCTAACGCAGGAAGCAAAGGAATACCAGAAGTCTTTGACTGAGACGAGGGTACCTCCGGGACTTGATACCTATGAGGGTAAGATTCTTTCTCTGGAAAATACGCTAAATGATTTGCGTAATGCCGGCAAAGGTCTTGGGACCAAAGAGTATGACGAAGCATATGCAGCGTTGGCAAGGCTAACGCAGGAAGCAAAGGAATACCAGAAGTCTTTGACCGAGACGAGGGTACCTCCGGGACTTGATACCTATGAGGGTAAGATTTTTTCTCTGGAAAATACGCTAAATAATTTGCGTAATGCCGGCAAAGGTCTTGGAGATCCTGCTTATGATGAAGTGTACCGCAAGCTTTCACTTGCAAAAGCGGAGGCAAAGAAATATGCTGCGGAGCTTGCGCAAACACCGGAACAAGCAAGAAGAGCGGCCAGCGCAACAAAGCAAATTGCTAAAAACGCAGCGAAGTCAAAAAAAGAGTTTGGAGCACTTGGTAAGTCTGCAAGTGTTTTTGCAACTCGATTAAAAAGCATTGCACTGGGTGCGTTAATTTTTAATGGAATAAGCGAAGGGCTCCGCAAGCTTGCTGACCATCTAGGCGAAACAATGAAAACGAATAAAGAGTTTTCTTCTGAGTTGTCTCAGCTGAAAGGTGCATTATTGACAGCATTTCAGCCGATCTACAATACTGTAGCACCAGCAGTAATTTTTCTAATTCGCATCTTGAAAACTGCGGCATTAGCTGTGGCGGAACTTCTTTCTAAGATTACCGGAACGACTGTTAAGACAAATGCGGAGACAGCAAAAGGCTTGTATGAAGAAGCAAATGCGCTACAGGCTGTTGAAAAGGGTGCGAAGAAAGCGGGGAAATCTGTTGCAGGCTTTGATGAAATCAATAAGCTTTCGGATAACGCGGCTGGAGCAGGGTCGGGAGATGCTAAAACCGGAGCTACATTTGAGATAGATGATAATGTGTCACCTGTAATTCAAGGAGTAATTGAAAAAATCAAGAAGCTTTTTGAACCCCTGCGGCAAATCGACCTTTCTCCTTTACAAACCGCATTCGGAAATCTGGGTAAGGAGATCATTGCCTTCGGCACTGTTATCGGTGAGGTTCTGGAGTGGTGCTGGTTCAATATACTTGCGCCCCTGGCAGAATGGACCATTGAAGAAGCTGCACCCGCCAGTGTAGATGCATTGTCCACTGCTTTTAGCGGACTGACAGCTACGGTGAGTGTTGTTTTTAACGCGCTCAAAGGATGCTGGGATTCTCTACAGCCTATTTTCTCATGGATCGGGGATACCGTGTTGGTGATCCTGGAAGACCTTAAAGAGATCGGTCAGGACATAGCGAAGAAGTGGAAAGAAAACGAGCCTAAAATCAAGCAGGTATTTCAAAATATCGGCACGGTCATTGAAAAGATTTGGACAGTGATAGGTCCGATCTTAACTTGGTTGCGTGATGGTCTGTCCCAGATCGCCACGGATACGCCGATTAACGATCTGCAGTACATCATAGATATGTTCTACGGTCTGTCAGAAGTCATTGCTGGTATTTTTAACCTGGATTTGGGACAAATCTTTAACGGCTTAGGTGCGTTGGTGGAGGCGGAGCTGTCGAGAGCTGCAGAAAGCTTGCGCACTTACGCAAAAGCCATAGGCATCGATACGGATGCCCTGGATAAGAAGATCGGCGCCTGGGCGCAGGGCGTAGGTGAGAAATTCTCCGGCGCTTGGGAATCGGTCAAGGGCGTCTGGGGTAATGTATCGGCTTGGTTTGATGAAAATGTGATCCAGCCGGTAAAGGATATCTTCGAACCCATAGCTACATGGTTCAGTGATTTGTGGGCAGGCATCGAGCAGACATTCTCCGATGTGTTCTACAACATCGGCGTCATTGCAGAAGGTTGCTGGCAGGTTATTCAGTATGCTTGGGATGTTGCAAGCAGTTGGTTTGATGAGAATGTGATCCAGCCGGTGGCGGGCTTTTTCGAGGATACCTGGACCGATATAAGCACCGGTGCGCAAAATGCGTGGACAAGCATCAAAGAGTTTTTCCGCCCTGTAGCCGACTGGTTCGATCAGAATATCATTCAGCCGGTAACCGGATTCTTCACAGATCTTTGGGACGACTTCTCTACAAAAGCTTCTGATGCATGGGAAGATGTTAAAGAGACCTTTGCCGGCATCGGTCAGTGGGGCAAGGATATACTCAACGAGCTGATCCGCGCGCTAAATTCCGGTTTGACAAAAATTTTTAATGGCGTCAATAGCGGACTAACCAAGTTGCGGGATTTGAAGGTAGGCGATATGCAGCCTTTCTCAAATATCCGGACCATTACAGTGCCCCAGATCCCGTATCTCGCCCAGGGTGCGGTGCTTCCGCCCAATAAGCCGTTTATGGCGGTGGTCGGCGACCAGAAGCACGGCACCAACATTGAAGCGCCCCTTGCCACCATTCAGGAGGCGGTCGCTGTGGTTATGCAGGATTATGTTGCAAGTAATCTTGCCGGACACGAGGCGACTGTGGCGGTGCTGCGGGAGATTTTGGAGGCGGTGCTTGGAATCAGCATCGGTGATGATGTGATCGCCAACGCAGTGAGCCGGCATCAAGCCAGGATGGCAGTAGTGAGAGGAGGTCAGGTATGAGAGCGACAACCGATAAATTCAAGATAAATGGAAACCCCATGCTCGTTCCGGATGAAGAGGTCGGTATGAGCTACGAAGACCTGGACTCCTCCGATTCCGGACGGGACGAAAGCGGTGTCATGCACCGCGTCCCGATCCGGTATAAGGTTGGCAGCTGGTCTTTTGCTTATGAGCATCTGACAGAAGCAGAACGGCAGTACATAGAAAGCTTGTTCCCGG
Source organism: Faecousia sp. (assembly GCA_045601675.1). Taxonomy (GTDB): domain Bacteria; phylum Bacillota; class Clostridia; order Oscillospirales; family Oscillospiraceae; genus Faecousia. The sequence goes on along the minus strand of JAZSAB010000047.1, from coordinate 4,960 downwards.
ATGCGCCGGAGTTCACCTTCGAGCATCCGGACCGGCTGGACGCCTCCAAGCAGGTCACTTGCAAAGCCTACCGCTCCAAATACGGAATCAGCTGGAAAAACGCCGTTACCGGTCTGTGGAGCGGCTACAGCTTCAATATTATTGAGTGCTAGGAGGCGGTATCGTGCTAAAAACACTCATCGTATTGCCGGATGGCACAGCGCTATCCTCCGGAACAGGAACGCAGAATGCAATTCAAAGCATTACCATCACGGAATGCGTAAACGATGCCCAGGAGTTATCCCTGGGTTCCGTATGCGCAAATATGATACAAGCCAGGATCATAACCCCCCAAGGCGGACTTGCGATCTCCGCTGGGGATGAGCTGGAAGTCTACCGTGTGGCGGATGATGGACAGCAGTATCTGGTTGGTCTGTTTACCACAGAGAAACCCACACGCCCCAGCGCCAACAGCATAGCGATCACAGCTTATGACCGCGTGACATGGCTGGATAAGGATCTTTCCTTATGGCTGCATTCTCTGAATGCGTGGCCCTACAGCTTGTTCAATTTTGCAAATATGGTGTGCCAGGAGTGCGGTTTGGAGCTTGTAAATGAATCGCTCCTCAACGGGGACTATGAGATCTCCGCTTTTTCTGCAGACGGGATCACCGGAAGGCAGCTGATGCAGTGGGTCGGACAGATCGCCGGTAGGTTCTGCAGGGCAACCGCTGAAGGCAAGATCGAGTTTGCTTGGTATAAGCCCGTGGAAACCCTTTCGATTTCTGCAAAAGCAGAGTCTGATGCATCTGTTTTTTATTACCAAAACGGTCTCAGCTTCGAGGACTATACGGTGGCGCCCATCGAGAAGGTCCAGTTGCGGCAGAATGACCAGGATGTGGGTACGGTCTATCCGGACGGCATTGCCGATGCGGTCAACACATACGCCATCACCGGTAATTACCTCCTTACCGCCAGTTCAGGAGATGAGCTGGTACCGGTTGCCAAAACACTCTATGAGCATCTGAAGGATGTGACCTATACGCCCTGTAAGGTGTCCATAGCGACGCAGTTGGGGATCCGTGCCGGCAATATCGTCCAGATCACGGACCGGAACGGGAAAACGATTACCGCCTATGTAATGACCAAGACCACCAAAGGTCAGCGGGACACACTGGAATGCACCGGATCACCGAACCGTGCCAGCTCATCGGCAGTCAATAACCAACGCTTTGCAGCCTTTACCGGCAAAGTGTTGAATTTGCGCACTGATGTGGATGGTCTAAAAGTTGAAAACGCTAATATGCTAGGCGAACTATCGAATATAGAGTTGGATATCGATGGGATCCGGACGACGGTGCAGAGTCAGCAAGAGGGACTTGACGGCGTGAAGGGAGCTATTTCCTCTGTTCAGCAATCTGCAGATGAACTGGAGGTCAAGCTTAAAAAGATCGATGAGGACGGCGCCACCAAAGTCGAGACAAGCACCGGTTTTACTTTTTCTGATGAAGGCTTGCGGATCAGCAAATCCGGAAAGCAGATGGAGAACCTGCTGGACGAAAACGGCATGCACATTACGCGCAACGGTGAAAATGTGCTGACTGCCACCAGTGAAGGTGTGCAGGCAACGGATGTCACGGTGCGAAATTATTTGATCGTGGGTGAGCATGCCCGATTCGAGGACTACGGAAACGGAAGAACAGCCTGTTATTATTGGGAGGTTAGCAGCTGATGGCATTACAGACAAAAACATTCACTTACGGCGATACTACCAGCTCGGCATCCCGATACTATAAGACCACACTGACCCTTACAGAGGAAAGTACAAGCGTAGCTGACAACACTTCTTCTATTCGGTACAGCTTGGTCGTCAAGGCTGGTAATACCGGAATCACCAACTTTACAACCTACGCAAGCATCAACTTGGGTGGGACGATAATTAACAATGGTGCCGGCAGCAAGGTGACCATATCACAGCAGGGATCGGTCACCCTCCTTTCCGGTTTGGTGAGCATCCCTCACAATGAGGATGGCACGCTGAATTTGAGTGTTTCCTTTGGGGTGGACCATGCAAATCCCACTGGCTTCAGCCCGGGTTATTTCACCTACTCCGGCGGCACGATGATGCTGACCGCGATTCCCCGGCATTCCACGATCGCAGATGTGTCCGGCGATATTGATACGACGGTCAATATTGCGGTAACCCGAAAGAGCACCAGTTTCTATCATTCTCTGCGTTATAAGAATCCTCTTGACAATGCCTATTACTACATAAACGCTTATGGGGAATCTGTAACAGCAGAGACACTTCTAAGTGCGACCAGTGTCCCGTTCAAGATCCCGGATCTCTATGCCGCGATTCCTAACGCCACCTTCGGGACTTTTACATTAGAGTGCTGGACCTACACAAGCAACAATAAGAATTCTTACCTGGCGGAGTGTAAAACCGCAACAGTTACATACCGCACCAACGCTGCGGAATGTAAACCGTCGATTAGCACATCGGTGCTTGATATCAATGATGTATCCTGTGCCGTGACCGGTGACCATTCTGTATTGGTTCGCTATGTGTCAACTGCCCAGGTTGCCGTGTTTGCGACGGCAAAGAATCGCGCTGCGATTGAAGATATATCTATTGAGAATAAGGGTGTATGGCTCTATGAAGCAGACAATATATTTGAGCTTGCGAAAGTAGAGCAAAGCTCTTTCCAGATATGGGCGAAGGATTCCCGAGGTTATGAGACCTACAGCACAGCCACCGCCTATAAATGGATACCGTATGTTCCGGTGACTAACAATGCCTATGCAAAGCGTATCACAGAAACCGGCAGCGATATAACACTGGTCTTTCAGGGCAATTTTTATGCAGGCGATATCAACGGAAAACAAAATGTTTTGCGTTTGTGGTATAAGTTGCCGACCGCTGAGGAGTGGACAGAGATCACAGAAGAAACAGAAGGGGTATCCTGGAGCGTTGATTCTGCAAAGAACACTTACTCTGCGTCTGTGAAGTTTACGGATATCCCCTATACAGATGTTACGTCCATTCAAACCTGCGCAGGAGATCTGTTCGGAGGGCAAAGCGGTTACTACTATGCGTACAAGACTGTGGTTTTTCCTGCAGGCGTACCGGTGTTTGATTGGGGCAGGAATAATTTCCGGTTTAATGTGCCGGTGGATCTGCCTGGACTTACTCTCAAAGGCTTGCCCGTCGATTTGGTAATTGAGACCGGAACCAGTGGCGGCTGGACATACCGCAAATGGAGCAGCGGCGTTGCGGAGTGCTGGAAAACAAAATCGGGAACAGTTAAATGTGATACTGCCTGGGGGAGTTTGTATTATGGAACAATAGCTGAGGAGAATTTCCCGACCAACTTGTTTGCGGGAACACCCGTATTAACAACGAACATTGAGAATACCAATATGTTCATTTCAAAAGGAGCGGCAACGGCTGCAAAGACGGGGGTTGTCTATACGATATCTCCCGTGAAATTAACAGAAGCGGTGGGGTACTACTTGCAGTATGTTGCTAAAGGCTCATGGAAATAAGGAGGATAGCTCTATGGAAATGAAGACCCTGACCGTCAACGGTCAGACCTATACGGTGGCAGACCCGGACGCCGCCCATATCGACGACAGCTCTACTGCCCCGGATAAAACCTGGTCAGCGCAGAAGTTAGCTGCCGCTTTTAAAGAATTAGCTACCGCTCTTGAAAATTTAGACCCGTCCGGCGTTGCCCTTGACACCACACTGACCCAAAGCGGCAAGGCTGCCGATGCAAAAGCCGTAGGCGACAAGCTAGGTGACATCGAAACCGCCCTGGATTCCATTATTGAGATCCAGAACGGTCTTATCGGAGGTGGCGCAGAATGAGCATTGCAGAAAAATTGACCACTGTTGCAGAGAATCAGGAAAAGGTCTATGATGCTGGACAGACCGCTGAGTATGATCGCTTTTGGAATGCTTTTCAAGACAACGGTAACCGTACTGATTATGAAAAAGCTTTCTTCCATAAGTTTTGGAATGACACAATCTACAACCCGAAATACCCGATCGTTGCAAGTGTAACAGCTTCCCAAATGTTTGACGCGGCACACATAACAGATACCAAAGTACCCATTGAAATCCGTGACGGTGTTGCAGATATGGCTTTTGTCCGCTGCTCCCGTTTGGTTACGATCCCGCTATTAAAGCTGACAAATGTTACAAAATTTTCGAACACATTCGCCGTCTGCTCCAAGCTGGAGAACATCACCATTGAGGGCAGCATCGATGTGAATTTTAACATTTCCGCAACGGCTGTCCTCACTAATGAAAGTGTACAGTCTATTATTGACCACTTGAAGGACTTGACCGGGGCAACTACACAGACACTTACATTCCATGCAGATGTCGGTGCAAAGCTCACGGACGAACAAAAAGCGTCCATCACCGCGAAAAACTGGACACTAGCATACTAAGGAGGTAAACCAGTGAACAGTAAAATTGTAAACCAGCGCCTCCTCACGGCAGATGAGGGGATGTACCTAACGAACGGTGAAGTTGCAAAATCTACAGTGGTACTTCCTTTGGATGAGGATGCCTCTGTATGGCAGGAAATCACCGAAGCCGAAGCGCAGGAAATTTTGAATAAACAGGAGGAAGAAACCAATGTTTAAGATCGCATACTGTGCCGGTCATTATATCGGCACTCCCGGCAAACGGTTGCCGAAGGCACTTGACCCCAACGAGACCAGGGAATGGACACTCAACGACCGCGTCGCGGACTACTTTGCCCGGGCGGCGCTGGAATACCCGGAAGTGCAGCTGTTGCGCACGGATGATTCTTCCGGTCAGACGGAAGTGACCATTCAAAAACGCACCGCCGGAGCAAACGCCTGGGGCGGGGATGTGTACATCGATATGCACCATAATGCCGGCATCAACCTGGGCACCGGCGGCGGTGTGGAGTGCTACTGCTACCCCGGCTCTGAAACCGGA
>JAZSAB010000046.1:0-4002 GCA_045601675.1 Faecousia sp. | reverse complement strand
CGCCTTCTGCGGATCGTACTTTTCCATAATAACCCCTCCAAAAAGCAATATCATAATCAGTATATGCCGGGGGCAATAAAATTTTTCGGGATTTTTGGCAGGAACGCAGCAAAAAGTACTTTTCTTTTTCGTACATATGTGCTACTATGAAGAAAAATAAGGAGGTATGCCTATGCCCAGAACCAGTAATAAAGCCCAGCTTATCTTAGAATTTGTGAATCAGTTCGTCCGGGAAAACGGGTATGCCCCCTCCGTCCGGGAGATCGGCAAGGCCGTGGATCTGCGCTCCACCGCCTCCGTCAGCTACCATTTGGAGCAGCTCAAAAAGCAGGGACTTCTCCAAGCCCCCGGCGGCAAAGGCTGCAAGCGGGCAATCGTTACCGCAAGCCGTCCGGGTCAGATCCCGGTGGTGGGTGTGGTCACCGCCGGCGCGCCCATTCTCGCTACCGAAAACTGGGAAGGCACTATGGCCTGGGAGGGCGATCCCTCCTGCTTTGCCCTCCGTGTCCGGGGCGACAGTATGATAAACGCAGGTATTTTGTCCGGAGATAAGGTGGTGGTCCGCCCCCAGCAGACCGCCGACGACGGGCAGATCGTTGTGGCCCTTTTGGGGGATGAGGCAACGGTTAAGCGACTGCACCGCAGAAACGGGCAGATCCTCTTAATGCCGGAAAACGAAAATTACGAGCCGATCGACGGCACGGAAGCTGAGATCATCGGTCTTGTTAAGGCCGTTGTGAGAGAATATTAAAAGAGGCGATTTTTGTGAGCAAACTAAAAGCATTCCTGAAACGCAAAAACATCGAGATCTCCGCAAAACGGTACGGAATTGACGCCTTGGGCGCTATGGCGCAGGGTCTTTTCTGCTCCCTTCTCATCGGCACGATCTTAAAGACCCTGGGCGCGCAATTGGGCGTTGACCTTTTGGTGTCCGTAGGTACATACGCTATGGCGGTTTCCGGTCCTGCTATGGCAGTCGCTATCGGCTATGCCCTGAAGGCAGATCCTATGGTGCTCTTCTCCCTTGCGGCAGTCGGCTGGGCAGCCAACGCGGAGGGCGGCGCCGGCGGACCGCTGGCAGTACTGATCATCGCCATCGTCGCCGCAGAGTGTGGTAAGATGGTCAGCAAGGAAACGAAGATCGACATTCTGGTCACCCCTGCGGTCACCATTTTCGTAGGCGTGAGCCTGGCTATGCTCATCGCTCCCCCCATTGGCAAAGTGGCAAGCGCTTTCGGCACGCTGATCGATACTGCCACCAAGCTCCAGCCTTTCTGGATGGGCATTGCGGTTTCCGTACTGGTAGGCATTGCGCTGACGCTGCCCATCTCCTCCGCTGCCATCTGCTCCGTGCTGGGTCTTACGGGTCTTGCGGGCGGCGCGGCGGTCGCCGGCTGCTGCGCGCAGATGGTAGGCTTTGCGGTGATGAGCTTTAAGGAAACCCGCTGGGGCGGTCTGGTAAGCCAGGGCCTTGGCACTTCCATGCTGCAAATGCCCAATATCATCCGCAATCCCCGGATCTGGATTCCGCCCATTATCGTTTCCGCCATCACCGGACCTATCGCAACCTGCCTTTTCAAGCTGCAGATGAACGGCGCTCCCATCAACTCCGGTATGGGCACCTGCGGTCTGTGCGGTCAGATTGGCGTATGGACCGGCTGGCTTGCGCCCAGTGAGGAAGCCATCGCCAAGGGCGCGGTCGCTATCACCCCCGGCGCTATGGACTGGATCGGGCTTTTGCTGATCAGCATCGTGCTGCCCGCCATTCTCACCCCCATCTTCTGCGTACTGCTTAAGAAGCTCGGCTGGATCAAAGAGGGCGACCTGAAGCTATAACACCACATTGTCAATTGTCCATTGTCAACTGTCAATTAAAAAAAGAGAGAGGCTCAAGCCTCTCTCTTTTCTTTTTCCAGTCGTTCCCGTTCTGCCTGGGAAAGGCGTAAATAGTTGGGCGTAAGCGCAGCAGCGTCGCCGGATTCTCCCCGGGCAATCGCCGCCTCTGCTGCCAGCGCAACACCGGCTGCACGCTGATGCTGCCGGTGTTCCGGAGCAAGGACCAGTTCCGGAATCTCGGAGGAAAGGGTACGGTAGCAAAGCTCCGCCCCGTCACCCACCAAGAGGATCTTTCCAAGACCACGAAGTTTTTCTTTAAGGTCTTCTAAAGCGATGGCGCTATCTTCCATTTTCCGCACCGTGCCCTCAAAAAGGGCGGTGTAGACCTGGCTGCGCCGGGCATCCATTACAGGCAGCACATAGCCATCCGTCCCCGCATTTCTCGCCATAGCTTCCAAAGTGGACACGCCGTAGCAGGGGAGCTGAGCGCCCCAAGAAAAGCCCTTTGCCGCCGCAACACCGATGCGCACGCCGGTAAAGCTTCCCGGACCTGCCGCCACTGCCACCGCCTCCACATCCTTAGGGGTGAGCCCGCAGGACGCAAGCAGCTCCTGGGCCATAGAAAGCAGGGTCTGGCTATGGGTAAGACCGGTATTCTGATAATATTCTCCCAAAAGCTTTCCGTCGCGCATCAGCGCAACAGAGCCGGCTTTCGCAGAGGTCTCAAAGGCTAAGATTAGCATGACAATCTCCTTCTATGGTAATCCGGCGGGACTCCTCCCCGGTCTTTTCGATGGTCACGGTGATGGCATCCTCCATAGCGTCCGCCACATTTTCGCTCCATTCCACGCAGCAAACGCCGCCCCGCTCCAAGTAGTCCTCCCAGCCGATGTCCCAAAGGTCGTCGGAACTCTTTAGCCGGTACATATCAAAGTGAAACAGGGGCATCCGCCCGGACAGATATTCATTTACGATGGTATAGGTGGGGCTGGTCACCGTATCGGTGCAGCCAAGACCACGAGCAACGCCCCGGGTAAAGGCGGTCTTTCCCGCGCCCAGGTCGCCCCGGTAGGCAAGCACCGTTCCCGGCTGAAGCACCTTCCCCAGCCGCTCTCCTAAATTTTCCGTTTCCAAATAGGAATTTGTTTCAAAAACCATAGTGTTTCCTTTACTGCTGTGCGTTTTTCAGCTTTTCTGCCTGGTCGGCAGTTGCCAGGGCATCGATGATCTCATCGATGGCGCCGTCCATAATGGCATCAATTTTATAAAGGGTCAGTCCGATCCGGTGGTCCGTCACACGACCCTGGGGGAAATTATAGGTACGGATGCGCTCATTACGCATACCTGTGCCAACCTGGCTGCGGCGCATACCGGTGACCTCTTTCTCAAGTTTCTCCTGCTCGATCTCATAGAGCTTGGATGCCAGCATACGCATACACTTTTCCCGGTTCTGCAGCTGGCTTCGCTCTTCCTGGCAGGCAACCACAATGCCGCTGGGCTTGTGGATCAGCCGCACCGCGGAGCTGGTCTTATTGACATGCTGACCGCCGGCGCCGGATGCCCGGTAGACCTGCATCTCGATATCCGCCGGGTTGATGTCCACGGATGCCTCCTCCATTTCCGGAAGCACCGCAACGGTGGCGGTGGAGGTGTGGACTCTGCCGCCGGACTCGGTCTCCGGCACACGCTGGACCCGGTGGACACCGGACTCCCACTTGAGCCGGGAATACGCACCCCGTCCGCTGATGACGAAGTCCGCTTCCTTAACGCCGCCAAGCTCCGTGTCGCTATAGTTCATAAGCTCCACTTTCCAGCCCTTTTGTGCGGCATACATGGAATACATCCGAAACAGGCTGTGGGCAAACAGGGCGCTTTCCTCGCCGCCGACACCGCCCCGGATCTCCACGATCACATTTTTGTCGTCGTTGGGGTCTTTAGGAAGGAGCAGGATCTTAAGCTCCTCGGAAAGCGTTTCCATTTTCTCCTTGGATTCCTGGTAGGTCAGCTGGCAAAGCTCCTTCATCTCCGGGTCACCCATCAGCTCCTGGGCATCCAGCATGTCCTGCTGGGCCTGGTTATAGGCCCGGTAGGTCTCAATGATTGGCTCTAAGTCGTTTTTCTCCCGGAGAAATGCCGCCGCTTTTTTGGGGTCGGCATAAAAATCCG
>JAZSAB010000045.1:0-19454 GCA_045601675.1 Faecousia sp. | reverse complement strand
CTCCTTCGACCAGGCAGGCCTTACAGAGGGCGGCAAGGCGGCGTCCATCCTCTTGATGCTGGTGGGCGGCTCCTCCGGCTCTACTGCCGGCGGCTTAAAGACTGTTACTGTAGTTGTGCTGTTCCTGTTCCTGTGGAATCGGGCAAGAGGCAGAAGCACCGTAAATGTATTTAAACGGACCATTCCCAGAGAAAAGATCTTGGATGCGCTGACCATTTGCGCCATTGTGATACTGCTGGCGATCTTCGGCGGTGTGCTGATCTGTGCCACCTGCCCGGTCTCCTTTACAGATGCTCTTTATGAAGCGGTGTCTGCCATCGCAACGGTGGGTGTCACCGCCGGTGTGACCCCGGTGCTCAGCATCCCAATGCAGCTTCTTATGATTTTGTTTATGTATTTCGGACGGGTGGGCGTGCTCACCGTGAGTCTGGGATTCCTGATGGGCGACCAGACCCAGGAGCGCTACCGGTATGCTCAAACAACCCTATTGATCGGTTAGGAGGAAACGATATGAAGTCCTATATTGTAGTTGGCCTTGGCAGATTCGGCTCAGAGATCGCCCGGAAGCTTTGCGCTTTGGGTGGCGAGGTGCTGGCGATGGACCGCAGCAGTGATCTGGTGCAATCTATCAGTAGCGATGTGACCCACGCGGTGGTAGGCGATGCCCGGGATAAGAGCGTTCTGCGGGCGGTGGGCGCACAGAATTTCGATTGCGCCATCGTCGCCATTGGCGATAATCTGGCGGATTCCGTGCTGGCGACCCTGAACTTAAAAGAACTGGGCGTACCCAAGGTGGTATGCAAGGCCCACGATGAGACCCACCGCCAGGTGCTGCGGAAATTGGGCGCGGACCAGGTGGTGATCCCGGAGCAGGAAAATGCCGCCCGGCTGGCAAGAAGCCTCAGTAGTCCCAATGTGCTGGACTACATCGAGCTTTCCGAGGAGTACGGCATCATCGAAGTGCCCGCCCCCAAGAGCTGGATCGGCAAGAATTTAAAGGAACTGAATGTCCGGGCAAAGCTGGGCGTAAACATCATCGCGGTAAAGACCAACGAGCGGATCAATGTATCTCCCGCGGCGGAATATGAGATCAGCGATGGGGATATTATGGTAGTACTGGGGGATACGGCAGCCCTGAGTGCCGTGCAGAAACTATGATCGAAAGAATTACAGCGAGGAAAAATCCTCTTTTGCAGCAGGTAAAGCGGCTGCTTGCGTCCCGCCGGGAGCGGGAGGAGAGCGGACTTTTTGTTGCTGACGGCACAAAACTCCTTAGCGAGGCGGTGCGGTTCTTCCCGGGACTGGAAACCGTGATCCTTTCCGATGGCATTGAGGCAGATGTGCCGGAGGGCGTCCGGGTGGTCCGGGTGCCGGAGGATGTGATGGAGTCCATATCTCCTATGAAGTCCCCCCAGGGCGCCCTGTTTTTGTGCAGATACCCGGAGAAAACGGAATTTGTCCCCACCCCCGGTATGCTGCTGCTGGACGGCATCCAGGATCCCGGTAATTTGGGCACGATCCTGCGGACCGCGGATGCGCTGGAAGTACCGGTGGCACTTTTGGAGGGCTGCGCGGACCCCTATGGTCACAAGACCGTCCGGGCAAGTATGGGCGCGGTGTTCCGCACTCCCGTGGTGCAGACCACCTGGGAAGCGGTAGAGGCTGCTTGTAAGGTGGCAAACATCCCGGTGGCGGTGACGGCTCTGTCTGATAAGGCAGAGGATATCCGCAAGGCGCTGCTTTCCAAGATGGCGGTGGTCATCGGCAGCGAGGGGCAGGGTGTCCGTAAGGAAATCCTGGACAGCGCCCAAAAACAGCTGATCATTCCTATGAACGAAAACTGCGAATCCCTCAACGCGGCGGTGGCGGCAGCCATCGTCATGTGGCAGATGAAGGGATAAAAGAGAGAAAGAAGGCAGAATATGCTTACCTACTGGGTTTGGCTTGCGCAATTAAAGCTCCCGCTTTGGCGAAAGCATCAGCTTTTGCAGCGGTTCCGGGATCCGGAGGAGCTTTACCATACGGATTGGGATGCGCTCCGTGAGGAGATCGATCCCAAGATCCGCAAGGAGCTGGAACAGCGGGATCTGTCCGCTGCCCGGGGCATTGTGGAAGCCAGCCAGGATAAGAACATTAGCATTTTGCCGTTTGACGGGGCGACTTACCCCGAAAGACTTCGAAATATTGAAGATGCGCCCCTGGTCCTTTACTGCCGGGGGATTTTGCCGGATTGGGAGTCCGGTCCTGCCATCGGCATCGTAGGCACAAGAAAGGCAAGCTCTTACGGCTTGCAGACCGCTATGCGGTTCGGAAAGCAGATTGCCGCCTGCGGGGGCATCGTGGTCTCCGGCGGCGCTTTCGGCATCGATACCGTGGCTATGGGCGGCGCCATTCACGAGGGGAAATACACCGTAGGTGTGCTGGGCAGCGGCGTGGATGTGGTCTACCCCAAATCCAATACAGCCTTTTTCGAAACCGTGGTAGAAAACGGATGTCTGATCTCTGAGTACCCGCCCGGCACACCGGCATACGCCCATAATTTCCCTCAAAGAAACCGGATCATCAGCGGGCTGTGTAGCGGCATTTTGGTGGTGGAAGCGCCTGCAAGAAGCGGCGCGCTGATCACCGCGGAGCGTGCCCGTGAGCAGGGAAGAGATGTGTTCGTTGTGCCCGGAAATGTGGGGACGGACGCCTGCGCGGGAAGTAACGATCTTCTGCGTCAGGGCGCGGCTCCGGCGCTTACGGGCTGGGATGTGGTGCGGGAGTACCAGTGGCTCTATCCGCAGGTGGAGAACCGGCAGGAAAGCGCGGAATTTTCCCGGGAAGAGCAGCAACTTTTGGTGGCACAAAACCCCAAAATTCCCACAAATGAGAAAAAAGAAAAACATGTTGTTCCGAAAAAATCCATTGACAACGGGGAAAAATCTGCGTATAGTGTTCCCATTAGACCTTCCCAGCTGACGGCGGAGGAGCAGGCGGCGGCAGCGCTGCTGACGGAAAATGTGCAGTCTATGGACGATGTGATCGCCCGTATGGATATGCCTGCGGGCAAGGCCCTTTCCCTCCTTACCAAGCTGACCCTGAAGGGTGTGGCGCAAAGTCATCCCGGAAAGGGGATATCCCTGAAATAAGAGAGCGGAGGAACAAAATGTCTTCAAAACTTGTGATCGTGGAGTCGCCTTCCAAGGCAAAGACCATCGGAAAATACCTGGGATCCGACTATGTTGTAAAGGCCAGTATGGGTCACCTGCGTGACCTGCCGAAAAGTGTGATGGGCGTGGATATCGCCGGTGGCTTTGAACCCCAGTATCAGCCTCTGGAAGCAAAGGCGGCGCTGATCGGGGAGCTGAAAGATGCGGCCAAAAAGGCGGATGCCGTATATCTGGCAACTGACCCGGACCGGGAGGGCGAAGCTATCTCCTGGCACTTAAAAGAACTGCTGGAGCTGCCGGACGAAAAGACCTACCGAGTGACCTTTAATGAGATCACCCAGAAGGTGGTCAAGGAGTCCATCGCAAACCCTCGTGCCATCGACTATGACTTAGTGGATGCCCAGCAGGCGCGGCGTATCTTAGACCGCATTGTTGGCTATCAGCTGTCCCCTCTGCTTTGGAAGAAAGTCCGCCGCGGACTTTCCGCGGGTCGTGTTCAGTCTGTTGCCACCCGGCTGGTTGTGGATCGGGAAAATGAGATCCGCGCCTTCGAACCCAAGGAATACTGGTCCTTGGAAGCAACCTTGGACTGTGTTGGTGCTGAGGGTTCTTTCGTTGCCCGTTACTATGGCGATACCAAAAAGCGAGAATTAGAAAATGAAGAACAGGTAGATAGAATCATTTCCGATGTTACCGGCAAGGAATTTGCGGTGGAGAGCGTTAAACGGGCGGACAAGAAGCGCTCCGCGTCCCCTCCCTTTACTACTTCTACCTTGCAGCAGGAGGCTTCCCGGAAGCTCAATATGACCCCCAAGCGTACTATGGCCATCGCCCAGCAGCTTTATGAAGGCGTAGATGTGGCAGGCGAGGGAACGCTGGGTCTTATCACTTATATGCGTACCGACTCCCTGCGCCTCAGCGACGAGGCGATGGCGGCAGCCGCTTCCTATATTAAGGAGCGTTACGGCAAGGCTTACTATTACGGAAAGCCCCATTCCTTCAAGACAAAATCCTCTGCCCAGGATGCCCATGAAGCCATCCGCCCCACCCATGTGGAGCTGGATCCCGAGCGGATCCAGGGCAGCCTTACAAAAGAACAGTACCGGCTCTATAAGCTGATTTGGAGCCGTTTCATGGCAAGCCAGATGGCAAGTGCCGTGTATGACACCGTATCTATCGACACCAGCTGCGCCGGTCACATCTTCCGCGCTACCCACCAGAGCGTGCGTTTTGCAGGCTTTATGGCGGTGTACGAGGAGGGTCGGGACGACGAGGGCGAGGTAGCAAGCGCGCCGCTGCCCGATCTGAAGGAGGGCGACAAGGCGCTGTGCCGGGAACTGAAGCCCCAGCAGCACTTTACCCAGCCTCCCGCCCGGTATACCGAGGCGACCCTGGTTAAGGCTATGGAAGAAAAGGGCGTAGGCAGACCCTCTACCTACGCGTCCATCGTGTCCACCATCCAGGACAGAGAATATGTAAATAAGTCTGAAAGACGGTTGTTCCCCACGGCCCTGGGCGAGGTAGTCACCGGTCTTATGGTGGAGCGCTTCCAGGACATTATCGACGTGGAGTTCACCGCCGGCATGGAAGCAAAGCTTGACGATGTGGAAGCCGGCAAGCAGCCCTGGAAAGAGCTGCTGAAGGAGTTCTATAAGGATTTCCACCAGGAAATGCTGGATGCGGAAGCGGCGCTTGAGGGCGTGAGGGTGAAAGTGCCCGATGAGGTCACCGAGGAGATCTGCGAGGTTTGCGGTCGGAATATGGTGGTCAAGATCGGCAGATTCGGCAAGTTCCTTGCCTGCCCCGGATTCCCTGAGTGTAAGAACACCAAACCCATCGTGGAGAAAATGCCCGGTCGCTGCCCCAAGTGCGGCAGCACCATCTTAAAGCGCAAATCCAAGAAGGGTTACGCCTACTATGCCTGCGAAAAGGGCGCAAGCTGCGGCTTTATGAGCTGGGATGTGCCTACGGCGGAGGACTGCAGTGTCTGCGGACAGACCCTGTTTAAGAAGACAGGCAGAGGCAGAATGAAGCCTTTCTGTATCAACGAAAGCTGCGAAAAGTTCCTACCCGAGGACAAGCGTGGCTACTATAAGAAACCCTCCGGCGAAGAACCGAAGCCGGAAAAGAAAACCAAGACGAAAAAATCCAAGGAGGCGTAAACTATGCAGACGGTAAAGGTCATCGGCGCGGGCTTAGCCGGCAGCGAGGCTGCCTGGCAGCTTGCAAACCGGGGGATTTCCGTGGAGCTTTATGAAATGAAGCCGGAAAAGAAGAGCCCCGCTCACCATACGGATACCTTTGCCGAGTTGGTTTGCTCCAATTCTCTGCGGGGAGATCGGCTGGAAAACGCCGTGGGTCTTCTTAAGGAAGAATTGCGCCGTTTGGGTAGCCTGATCCTTACCTGCGCAGAAGCCACCCGCGTGGAAGCCGGCGGCTGGCTGGCGGTGGATCGCCAGGGCTTTTCCGACTTAGTGACGGAGAAGATCCGCAATCACCCGAATATTAAGATAATTCCCGGCGAGGTCACCGAAGTGCCGGAAGGCCCGGTGATCATCGCAACCGGTCCCCTTACCTCCGATGCCCTTAGTGACGCCATCGGTAAGTACTTCGGCGCGGACTATCTCCACTTTTTTGATGCGGCGGCGCCTTTGGTCACTGCCGAGTCCGTGGATATGGACCTTGCCTGGTGGCAGTCCCGGTACGACCGGGGGACGCCGGATTATGTAAACTGCGCCATGAATAAGGAGCAGTATGAGGCGTTCATCGAGGAATTGATAAACGCGGAGGAAGCGCCGGTCCACGGCTTTGAAGACAAGAATGTCTTCGAAGGCTGCATGCCCGTGGAGGTCATGGCCCGCCGCGGTCAGGACACTCTGCGCTACGGACCCTTAAAGCCCGTTGGTCTTATGGACCCCAACACGGGAAAAGAGCCCTATGCGGTGGTGCAGCTGCGGCAGGATAATGCCGCAAAGAGCGTTTATAACTTAGTGGGTTTCCAGACCCATCTGAAATTCGGCGAGCAGAAACGGGTGTTCTCTATGATCCCGGCACTGAAAAATGCCGAGTTTGTGCGTTACGGCGTGATGCACCAGAATACATTCCTCCAGTCCCCCAAGCTTTTGGACGAAACATACGCAGACCGCAGAAATCCCCTGGTAGCCTTTGCCGGACAGATGACCGGCGTGGAGGGCTATGTGGAGAGCGCTGCCTCCGGCTATCTTGCCGCCGTTGCTATGGCTGCCCGGGTCTTTGGAAAAGAGATCCCCAAGTTCCCCCAGGAGACCGCCATCGGCGCATTGGGACTTTACATCAGCGATTCCCGGATCGAAAACTTCCAGCCTATGAATGTGGATTTCAGCATCATCAAGCCCCTGGAACAGCGGATCCGTAAAAAGGCAGAGAAGAATCTTGCCATAGCCAACCGCTCTTTGGGGATCATCGATAAGATGATCGAGGCGGGGATATAGAAAGAAGGCGTGTTTATGAGAATCATCTTAGACGCAATGGGCGGCGACAATGCCCCCAAGGCACCGGTACTTGGCGCGGTCGAGGCGGCGAAGCTTTACGGTGCCCAGATCACCCTGGTGGGCAAGGGCAATGAGATCTTAGAAGTGCTGAAGCAGGCGGGTATCAACGATCTGCCTGCCGGTATCCAGATCACCCATGCCGACGAGGTGGTGGATATGCACGACGATCCCGCCAATGTGATCCGCAAGAAAAAGAATTCTTCCTTGGTACTGGGTCTTAAAATGCTTTCCGACGGAGAGGGTGATGCCTTTATTTCCGCCGGCAGTACCGGCGCGCTCTTAAGCGGCGCCACCTTGCTTGTCAAGCGTGTTAAGGGTGTCCGCCGTGCGGCCATGGGTCCTTTGATGCCCAATAAGGCAGGCGGCAAGACCGTGCTGCTGGACTGCGGCGCAAATGCCGAGTGCACCCCGGAATTTCTGCTGCAGTTTGGTCTCATCGGCTCTCTTTACGCAAAGAAGTCCCTGGGACTGAAAGCGCCCCGTGTGGGTCTTTTAAATATCGGCACCGAGGAGACCAAGGGTACGGAGCTGCAGAAGCAGGCCCACGCCCTGCTGACTGATGCCTCCGAAAAGGGTATTCTTAACTTTATCGGCAATATTGAGGGTCGCGATGTGCTTTTGGGCGAAGTGGATGTTGTGGTATGCGACGGCTTTGCCGGCAATGTGCTCTTAAAATCCATTGAGGGCACTGCCTACTTTATGGGCAGCCTTATGAAGCACAAGATCTTCAAACGAAATATTCTTTCCATGATCGGCTACCTCTTCTGCAAGAAGGGCGTGGACGAGGTCATGAAGATGATGGACTACCGTGAGATCGGCGGCACCCAGTTTTTGGGCATCAAAAAGCCGGTCATCAAGGCTCACGGCTCTTCCGATGCCCTTGCTTTCCGCAACGCGGTGAAGCAGGCGATGGACGCTGCCGAGGGTAATATTGCTCCCGAGCTGGAGCAGGAACTGCAGAAGCTCTCTGCAAAGGAGAACGCGGATGATTAAAGATCTGGAAGAAGCCATTGGCTATCGGTTCCATAACATTACATTGCTGCAAAACGCGCTGACCCACTCCTCCTATGCCAACGAGCGCTGGCACGACAGCCTGAAGTGCAACGAGCGGCTGGAGTTTTTGGGCGACGCGGTGCTGGGCATGGTGGTGGCGGAGTATCTTTACCGCAATTACCCGGAGCGCCTGGAGGGCGACCTGACCCGCATGCGGGCGGATATGGTCTGCGAGACCTCTCTCGCCGCGGCTGCTAACCGGGTGGAGCTGGGGAAGCATATGCTGCTTGGCAACGGCGAGGAGCAGGGCGGCGGCAGAACGAGGGCGTCTATTTTGGCGGATGCTTTTGAGTCTGTGATCGCGGCGGCTTTCTTAGATGGCGGTATGGATGCGGCAAAGGGCATCATCGAGCGCTTCATCCTTACCAATGTGCCCGCAAAGAAGATGCAGAACCAGGATTATAAGACCGCGCTGCAGGAACTGGTGCAGAAAAAACGCAATCAGACCATTACCTATGAACTGGTATCCGAAAGCGGACCGGATCACGACAAGAGCTTTACCGTGGAGCTGCGGCTCAACGGCAAGAAGATCGGCGAGGGTACCGGCTCCAGCAAAAAGCGGGCAGAGCAGGATGCGGCCCGTGTGGCGCTTAACAAATTACAGTAAAAAGGGGGAAACGGCTGTGCATATCTGGAAGCATTTTGTCACCATAACGAAGCATAGAATGCTGGTTTTGGACGGCTGTTTCCGTGTTGGACTTTACTGGCAGGGTCTTACTCACGATTTATCCAAATATTCCCCGACGGAATTTTTTGTGGGCGCGAAATACTTCCAGGGTAACCGCAGCCCCAACGCCAAAGAGCGGGAGGAGAAGGGTTACAGCGTAGCCTGGATCCATCACAAGGGCAGAAACCGCCACCACTATGAGTACTGGACGGATATGGATATGAAGACACGGGAGTATGTGTCTGTGCCTATGCCGAGAAAGTATCTGGTGGAGATGGTCATGGACCGCCGGGCGGCTTGTATGATCTACCAGGGTAAAAATTATCATCCGTCCTCCGCGTTGGAGTACTACGACCGCAGCCGGGAAAAGCATTTGATGCATCCCCGCCTGCGGCAGGAGCTGGAATTTCTGCTGAAGATGCTGGCTGAGGAGGGCGAAAAAAAGACCTTCCGCTATATCCGCCGCAACGTCCTGAAGGGAAAACCCTTTCCCTTTGATGTATAAAACCGCGGCGTTTGGAAATTCTAAAAAAGCAGGCAGGGAATTGGAAAAAAGTTCTTGACTTTTTTGAAACAATCCGTATAATAATATCCGTGCCTTGCACATAGAGGATTAGTGTAACGGTAGCACACCGGACTCTGACTCCGTTTGCGGGGGTTCGAATCCCTCATCCTCTGCCAGAAAAAGACCTTGTCGAAAGACAAGGTCTTTTTCAATGAAATCCACCCTTGCGGGTGGGTGAAATCGTCTTCGACGATGAAATCCAACTTCGTTGGATGAAATCCGCCTCGACGGCGGATGGGTGGATTTTATTTCATCTGAGGCAAAGCCGAAGATTTCATCTAAAAGAAATATCATTGCCTCTTGCGGTTTTTTGGAAACTGCGTTATGATATCTCTATCAAAAAACTGGAGGGAAAACCTATGAAAATCGCGACCACCATTGGCGAAGTTTACGGTTATGCCAAATCTCCCGCCGAGGCCGTCCGCTTTTATGAGGGAACCGGCTTTAAGTACCTGGACTACAGCTTCTACAACATTTTGAACCCCGAGCACCCCACCTACATGATGATGGACAATTGGAAGGACCAGATCCTGGAGGCTAAGGCTGCGGCAGAAGAACTGGGCTTTACCTTTGTGCAGGCCCACGCGCCTTGCTGCGAGCTCCGGGGCGAGGGTATGGAGGAGGGCCTTGAGGCTACCATCCGCTCCATCGAAGCCTGCGGTATGCTGGGCATCAAGAATATGGTCATCCATTCCGGTTGCTGGGCGGACTTTAAGTACCCCGACGACCGGGAGGCAAACCACAAGGCAAACGAGCCCTTTATGCGGGCGCTGATCCCGGCGATGGAGAAGCACGATGTGCGCATCCTCTTTGAAAACACCACCATGAAGCACACCGGCGGCGGAAACTATTTCCCCATCTACGGCGAGGATCTGAACGCTTTCGTCAGGTTTATGGACCACCCCCTCTTCGGCGCTTGCTGGGATGTGGGTCACGCCCATATGGACGGCATCGACCACCAAAAAGAGATCAATGATATGGGCAAGAACCTCCTTGCCATCCATGTCCACGACAACGACGGACGCAAGGACTTCCATAACGCGCCTTTCTGCGGCAGCCTGGATTTCGACAGCCTGATGCGCGGTCTGATCGATATCGACTACAAGGGGTACTTCACCCTGGAGACCGACGGATTCTTCAAGTTCAACCGACTGAAAGTTCCCGGCGACAAGCTGGCGCATCCCACGGCGGAGCTGAAGAAGGAAGCGCTGAAGCTGCAGTACCTGATCAGCAAGACCATTTTGGACGCCTACGGTCTTTACGAAGAATAACGGGAAAAAGCAACGGGGATATCCCGTTGCTTTTTTTGCCCAAAGCCTGTATGATGTAGAAAAGAGGTGAGCGCCATGAAGTACTTACAAAATCTCCACACCCACTGCACCTATTGCGACGGAAAAGACACCCCGGAGGAGATGATCGCCCACGCCCTAAATAAGGGTTTCGACTCTTTGGGCTTTTCCTGCCATTCCTATGCCCCTTATGCCGAGGAGGAGACCTCCACCCCGGAGAAGATCACGCAGTATCGGCGGGAGATTCGGCAGCTGCAGGAAAAATACGCGGACCGGATCCAGATCTTTTTGGGTCTGGAGTTCGATATGTACTGCGGCCAGGAGCAGACCGGCTACGATTACCTCATCGGCTCTGTCCACTATCTGCCCACCCCGGAGGGCATTAAGGACTTTGACTGCGGTGCCCAGTGGGTACAGAATTATATTGATACCTATCATGGCGGCGACGGACTTTCCTTTGCCAAAGCCTACTATGAGGCGGTGGGCAAGCTCCCGGAGTACGGAAATTTTGACATCATCGGTCACTTTGACCTCATTACCAAAAATATCGAGACCATCCGCTTTTTTGACACAGAGAGCAAGGCGTATCTCGATTGTGCCCTGGGCGCTATGGAGGCTCTGCGGGGAAAAATCAACCTGTTCGAGGTAAACACCGGCGCTGTGGCGAGGGGTTGCCGGTCTGCGCCCTATCCTGAAGTGACGCTTATGAAGCACTTTAAGGAAATGGGTTTTCTGCCGGTGATCACCTCCGATTGCCACGACGGCAGATACTTAGATTGCCACTTTGAGGAAAGCGCAGAGCTCTTGCGGGAATGCGGTTTTAAGGAGAAAATGATCCTTACGGATGAAGGCTTTGTGCCCGTGGCGCTTTGATGGCTTTGCGTGTTGCTTTTTACGGCGAACGGTTGTATAATGTGTCCGAAATATGAGAATAGGGGAGAAGAATATGAAATATTTACAGAATCTCCACACCCACTGTACCTATTGCGACGGAAAAGACACCCCCGAGGAAATGATCGCCTACGCCCTGGAAAAGGGCTTTGATTCCATCGGCTTTTCCAGCCATTCCTTTGCTTATTATTCCAACTACGGTATCATCACCAAGGAAAAGATCGCCGAGTACCGCAAGGTCATCCCGGAACTGAAGAAAAAGTATGCAGACCGGCTGAAGATCTATATGGGCATTGAGTATGAAATGTACTGCCAGGAGGATCAGACCGGCTACGATTATCTGATCGGCGCGACCCACTACTTAAAGCATCCCGACGGCTGGGTGGACTTTGACCGGAACGGCGACTGGGTGCAGGGTCTGATCGATAAGTTCTACGGCGGCGATGGCTTGGCCTTTGCCAAGGCATACTATGAAACCGTGGCGGATCTGCCCAACTGGGGCAAGTTCGACATCGTTGCCCATTTCGATATCATCTCCAAAAATATCGAGACCCATCCTTTCTTCGACCCGGAGAGCAAGGAATATCTTTCCTATGCACTGGGCGCTATGGAGGCACTGCGGGGCAAGATCCCCCTCTTCGAGGTCAACACCGGCGCCATTTCCAGAGGCTACCGCACCAGCCCTTACCCCACTGTGACCATACTGAAGCACTTTAAGGAGATGGGCTTCAACGCCATCATTTCCTCCGATTGCCACGACGGCAGATACCTCGATTGCCACTTTAAGGAGAGCGCGGAGCTTCTGAAAGCCTGCGGCTTCAAAGAAAAATTTGTACTTACAGACCAGGGATTTGTCCCTGCGGAGCTTTAAAATATGAATGCTGTTTCGATTATTATGCTTGTCTTTGCTATGCTGGGCGCTTTGGATCGTATCCTGGGTAACCGCTTCGGCTTAGGAAAGGAATTTGAAAAAGGCTTTAATCTTTTGGGAGCGATGGCCCTTTCTATGATCGGTATGATCACCATCACACCCCTCATCGCAGAACTGCTGCGTCCCTGCTTTGACGGATTTTATAACCTGCTGGGCATAGACCCCTCCATCATCCCCGCCTCCGTTCTGGCAAACGATATGGGCGGCGATCCCCTCTCCCGGGAGATCATGAAGGACGAGAGCGTCGGCATGCTCCACGCTTTGGTGACCTCCTCCATGATGGGCTGCACCATTTCCTTTACCATTCCCTATGCGCTGGGTGTGGTCAAGCAAGAGCGGCATAAGGAACTGTTCTTAGGCATCCTCTGCGGCATCGTGACCATCCCTCTTGGCTGCTTTGTTGCGGGACTTTTTATGGGAATACCTGTGCTGACGCTGCTTTATAACCTTTTGCCCCTGATCCTTTTTGCGGGGATTCTGGCGGCAGGTCTGCTGCTTGCTCCCAACGGCATGGTCAAGGTGTTTTCCGGCGTGGGCGTGTTTATGCGCGTCATTATTACGGCGGGTCTTGCGCTGGGCATTTTTCAGGAGCTGACGGGCATCGTGCTCATAAAGCAGCTGGACTCCATTTGGACCGGTGCGGATGTCTGCTTCCGGGCAGCTATGACCTTGTGCGGCGCGTTTCCCTTTATGTATGTGGTGTCGCAGCTTTTGAAAAAACCCCTTTCCGCTTTGGGAAAGATAATGAAGATCAACGAGACCGCTGCTATGGGTCTGATCTCCACCATTGTTTCCAACTCTCCTACTTTGGAGATGGTAAACCGGATGGACGCCAAGGGCGCGGTGATCAATTCCGCCTTTTTGGTGTCTGCCGCCTTTGTGCTTGGTGGACATCTGGCATACACCACCAGTATTGATCCGAATTACATTTTCCCTATGATGCTGGGAAAAATCGCAGCAGGCGTTTCCTCCATATTTGTGGCGCTGTTCATTTACAAACGCACCTATAAAGAAACCTAAAATGGCGCCCCGGACTTTTTGCCGGGGCGCTTTTGCTCTTTTGGGGCGGAATTTGTCTGTTGAACTTAAGAGGAAAATTTGATATAATATTAAAGATAGGGAAATCTTACATATGTTTCAGGAGGCAATATGAACGACGAAAAGCTGAAACTTCAAATAGGTAAAAATATCGCAGCCTACCGCAAGCAGCGCCAGCTTACCCAGGCGAAGCTTGCGGAGATGCTCAATTACTCCGATAAAGCCGTTTCCAAATGGGAGCGGGGCGAGTCCGTGCCGGATGTGCTGATCCTGGTGCAGATCGCAGAGCTGTTCGAGATCTCTGTAAACGATCTGATCGTTGATCCGGACGCACTGCCGGAGGAGACCGGAAGCGCGGTCCAGGTGATGGAAAAGGCGGTGGAGAAGACCCTCAAGCGCAAGGCGGACAAGCGGATCATCCTGCGGCTTTCCTCGCTGCTTGTTTGGTTCGTGGCGCTGCTTCTGTTTGTGGTACTGTCTTCTCTGGACATTGCCAAGACCTGGATGGCGTTTATTTACGCCATTCCCGCGGACGCCATCGTGCTGCTGTGCCTGCGCTCCGCCTGGAAGGATTTTCGGCTGAATCAGACCCTGGTGTCCGTCATTATGTGGGGCGTGCTGCTGAGCCTGTATGCGTCCCTTTTGGTGTTCGGCAGTCTGAACATTTGGAAGCTGCTTTTGTTGGGCATTCCCGGTCAGCTGGCAATTTTCCTTTGGTTCCGGCTGTACCGCAAGCACCCCAAGGAGGAAAAGAATGGATAAGAAAGAACTGCGGCGGCGCATCCGGGAACAAAAGCGGACAATGACCGCAGAGGAGATCGTAGAAAAGAGCCGGGTACTTACGGAGCTTTTTCTGCAGACCGAGCAGTATAAAAACGCCAAGACGGTGTACGGCTACCTTCCTTACAACCAGGAAGTGCGGACGGTGGCGCTTTTGGAGCGCGCCCTGGCAGACGGCAAGAAAGTGGCTGTTCCCAAGGTTTACGGGGAAGAGATGCGCTTTCACTATATGGACGATCTTAGCCGCACCGAGGAGGGCTATGCCGGCATCCCCGAGCCCATTGGCGATGAGCCGGTGGCGGAGGATCCTACCGCTTTGGTACTGATGCCCGGCGTTGCCTTTACAAAAGACGGCAGCCGCATCGGCTACGGCGGCGGCTATTACGATAAATTCCTGGCAAAAGAGCCGGGTCACCCCACTGTGGCGCTTTGCTACGATTTTCAGATCGTGGAGGAGCTGCCCCTGGAGAAATTCGATATTCCCGTAGACCTTGTGCTTTGGGCATAGGAGGAAAGAATATGCACATTCCCGGCACTACCACCGATACCTTAGAGCTGGTGACCTTCCGCCAGGCCTTGGAGACGGCGGACAGGGAAAACCCCGATTACGATGTGAAAAAGTGGCTGTACGCCCCCAATTTCTATTCCGAGTACCGGTACATATTGGGCACCCGGGGCAAAAACCCCTTGATCTGCATCGGCATCAACCCCTCCACCGCAAAGCCGGACGACCTGGATAATACCCTCAAATCCGTGGAGCGCATCGCCCACTATAACGGCTTTGACAGCTTCATTATGTTCAATGTCTATGCCCAGCGGGCAACGGACCCGGACCATATGGAAAAGACCTGCAACACGCTCCTCCATAAGGAGAATTTGGAGGCGTTTTCCTATGTTCTGTCCATCTCCGAAAAGCCTGCGGTTTGGGCGGCCTGGGGCACGATCATCGAAAAGCGGGAGTATCTTCCGCTGTGCCTCAAGGATATGATCGAGGTGGGTAACCGCTACGGTGCTACCTGGTACTGCGTCGGAAAGAGAAGCAAAAAGGGTCACCCCCATCACCCCCTTTACCTGCGTAAGGACGAAGAGATAAAGCCCTTTGATGTGGAGAGCTACTTAGGAGAACTGCTATGAAATATTTGATCGCGTCGGATATCCACGGCTCTGCCTTTTGGTGCGAAAAGCTGCTTGATTTAGCGCAAAAGGAGCAGCCGGATAAGCTGATCTTTTTGGGAGATATCCTCTACCACGGACCCCGCAACGACCTGCCCCGGGGCTACGCTCCCAAGCAGGTGATCGCTATGCTGGACGCCTGGAAAGAGAAGGTCCTCTGTGTCCGGGGTAACTGCGAGGCAGAGGTGGACCAGATGGTGCTGCCGTTTCCCTGTATGGCGGATTACGCGGTGGTAGAAGGGGAGAAGACTATGTTTCTTACCCACGGTCACCTTTGGAATCCGGAAAAGCTGCCTCCCATCCCGGAGGGCAGCGTGTTTCTCTACGGTCACACCCATGTAAAATTCGATGAGACTGTAAACGGCATCCGCTGCCTCAATCCCGGCAGCGTGTCCATCCCCAAGGACGGCAGCCACAGCTGCATGATCTGTGAGGACGGAGTTTTCCGTTTCTGCATTTTGGAGGCGTAATATGGACTCACAGTGCGATACCTGCTGGTATTTCGATTATGACGAAGAGTACGAGGAGTACTACTGCATGATGGACTTAGACGAAGACGAGGTCTATCGCATCGCCACTTCCCGTACCGGGCAGTGTCCCTATTACCGCCAGGGCGACGATTATACTTTGGCGAGAAAACAGTAAAGCGGAGGTAGTTTTATGAAAAAGATTTTTACATCCCTGCTGGCAGTTTTGCTGGTATTTGCCTGCCTGCTCCAGTTTCCCGTGACGGCAGAGGCGGCAAGCACCGTAGACAGCGATGTTTATAACGGCATCACCTGGAAGATAACCAGCGACCGCACCCTGACCCTTTCCGGCAACGGTCCCATCGAGATCCTGGAGGCTGACCGCTATAACTGGGACTATCCCTGGAAGGATTATAACCGCTATGTAACCAAGATCGTCATTAAGAAAGGCATCACGGGCATCGATAAATGCGCCTTTGCGGGCTTCCAGAACTTAAAGAGCGTTTCTATTGCAAACACGGTCCAATACATAGAGGAAGAGGCTTTTATTTACTGTTCCAAGTTGGCAAAAGTTACGATCCCCAAGGGCGTAACGCGGATCGGGCGCAGCGCATTTAGTCAATGCTCCAATCTGAAAACCGTTTCTGTGGCGTCTACCGTTGTGGATATGGACAACAGTGCTTTCCAGAATACCCCCTGGCTTGATAAGCAAAAGCCGGTAGGCGGCATTATCTATGTGGGCAAAGTCGCCTATTCAACATATGGAGCGTTGACGCAAGATACGCTGCCCAAGGGAAAGCTTACCATCCGCAAGGGCACGGTAGGTATCGCCGGCTGCGCTTTTGAGAACTGTAGGGATGTTACCTCTGTGTCCATCCCCAGCTCCGTAAAGCATATTGGAAACGGTGCCTTTGGCAACTGCACAAAACTGAAATCCATAACCATTCCCAAGGGCGTCACCTCTATTGGCGTTTATGCCTTTGGCGGCTGTACCAACCTGCGGAAGGTCACCCTCCCTTCCACCATAACCACTGTGGGAGAAAACGCGTTCCAAAATACTGAGTGGTTCGACGCCCAGCCTCCCCGGAGCATCATCTATGTGGGCAAGGTCGCTTATGCTACCAACGGAAGACTTCCCAAAAATGTCACCCTGAAAAAGGGTACCATTGCCATCGCGGACAACTTATTCCAGGACAACGATGTTATTGAATCCGTTACGATCCCCGGTACGGTAAAGGTGATCAATGATGCTGCCTTCAAGGAGTGCGACAACTTAAAGACCGTTACCATCGGCAGCGGCACAAAGGTCATCGGCGATTCTGCCTTCGAAGGCTGCGATAATTTGACCAAGGTCACCATCGGCAGCAAGGTCACCACCATCGGCGACCGCGCATTCTACGGCTGCTACAATCTGACATCCGTGAAGATCCCCAACAGGGTAACCTCCATTGGCGACTACGCTTTCCGGGATTGCTATGCGTTGAAGCAAGTGACCTTAGGAAAAAAGCTCAAGACCATCGGCAATTATGCTTTCGAATTCTGCTACTATGTTGAGTCTGTTAAGATCCCCAGCTCTGTTACCGCCATCGGTGACGGTGCGTTCCAGAATTGCTCCGCACTCAAAAAGGTCACCCTTAACAAAAAAATTAAGACCATTGGAAACAATACTTTCGGCTACTGCCACGCATTGGAGACTATTACGATTCCCAACAATGTAACCTCGATCGGTCAAGGTGCCTTTGAATACTGCGGCGAACTGACTGCAGTCACCATTGGAAACGGAGTTAAGACCATCGGCGCCAGAGCCTTTGCAGGCTGCGAAAAGCTGCAGACACTGACCTTGGGCAAGGGCATTAAGAAGATCTATAAAAATGCCTTCAACGACTGCGATTGGCTGTACAGTGTTCTGTATCGCGGTAGCGAAAAAACCTGGAAGAAGATCAAGATCTATTCCGGAAACGACAAGCTGAAATCCGCGTACAAGCAGTACAATGTAGCGTAAGCAGACATACATAAGCGCCCGCAGGCTTTTCCCTGCGGCCGTTTTTGCGGGCGGTCATTGACCGCCCCTACAGATTAGAAGGGGAGCTTTCAAAAAGCATAGGGCGGATTGCGGAGAAATGATGATTGCAAAGAAAGAAAATCCCTTGTATAATAAAAATATGAAATAATTGGGAGGAAGTTTTATGAAAAAGATCTTTACATCCCTGCTGGCAGTTTTGCTGGTATTTGCCTGCCTGCTCCAGTTCCCCGTAACGGCAGAGGCGGCAAGCACCGTAGACAGTGATGTTTATAACGGCATCACCTGGAAGATAACCAGCGACCGCACCCTGACCCTTTCCGGCAACGGTCCCATCGATATCCTGGAGGCTGACCGTTATAACTGGGACTATCCTTGGAAGGATTACCAGAGGTACATTACGAAGGTCGTAATCAAGAAGGGCGTTACCGCCATCGGCGACTGCGCCTTTGCCGGCTATGCGAACCTGAAGAGCGTCACCATCCCCAATACCGTGGAGAGCATCGGAACAGAGGCGTTTGCTTATTGCCGCAACCTGAAGAAGCTTTCCATTCCCTCCAGCGTGACACAGATGGGTGAAAGAGTTTTCAACGAGACCCCCTTTATGAAGAGCTTAAAGTCGGTTGGCGGCGTGATCTATGTGGGCAAGGTGGCCTATAAAGGCACCAGAAGCTCCGGAAAGCTTACCATCCGTAAGGGAACGGTGGGCGTTGCCACCCATGCCTTTGCGGAATGCCGCGGTGTTACCTCTCTGTCGATCCCCAGTTCTGTGAAGTATATCGCAGAGGGCGCTTTTGCGAACCTGTCCATAAAGTCCCTTACCATCCCCAAGGGCGTAAAGGCCATCGGCGACTATGCCTTTGCCCACTGCTACAAATTGAGAAAGATCTCTGTTCCCAGCACCATTACTTCGGTGGGTGAAAACGCCTTTATTAACACTGCCTGGTTCGATGCCCAGATTCCTCGCAGCATCATCTATGTGGGCAAGATCGCCTATACCACCAACGGCAGACTTCCCAAAAATGTCGTCCTGAAAAAGGGCACCATCGCCATCGCGGACGGTTTGTTCCAGGATAGCGATCTGATTGAATCCGTTAGCATTCCCGGCACGGTGAAGGTGATCAATGATGCTGCCTTCAAGGACTGTGATAACTTAAAGACCGTTACCATCGGCAGCGGCACCAAAATTATCGGCGATTCTGCCTTCGAAGGCTGCGATAATTTGACTAAGGTCACCATCGGCAGCAGAGTCACCACCATCGGCGACCGCGCGTTCTACGGCTGCGGAATGCTCACCGCCGTGAAGATCCCCAGCAGAGTCACCTATGTTGGAAACGAAGCGTTCCGCTACTGCGGCGCGCTGAAGACGGTCTCTCTGGGCAAACGGATAAAGACCATTGGCGACTACGCGTTTGACGGCTGTGATGTCACCGGCGCAGTGAAGATCCCCAACGCGGTTACTTCTATTGGCGAAGGCGCGTTCTTCTGCAATCAGCACATCACCAAGCTGACGGTGGGCAAGCGGGTGAAGACCATCGGTAGAGTTGCCTTTGGTTACTGCAGCGGCTTGCAGTCTGTTACCATGTATGACAGCGTAACTTCCATCGGCGCAGGCGCCTTTAACTCTTGCGATGTGCTTCAAAGCGTGAAGTTCGGCAAGGGCATCAAGAAGATCGGCCTAAATGCGTTTGTCCAGTGCAGCAGCCTCTGGTCTGTAAAGTATGCAGGCAGCGAGGCGCAGTGGAAGAAGGTCAAGCTTTCCTCCGGAAATGACAAGCTGAAATCCGCGTACAAGCAGTACAATGTAGCGTAAGCAGACATACATATGCGCCCGCAGGCTTTTGTCTGCGGGGGTGTTTTGCCGGTGGGTGGGGGCGGTAAAAACGGGGGTGGGGGGG
>JAZSAB010000044.1:0-11594 GCA_045601675.1 Faecousia sp. | reverse complement strand
GAAGGACGTTTGGGTGGACCGTGAGACCGAAAAGGCAGGTAAGCAGTTTACGATCCAGCCGGATAAGGCGCTGTTCCTGCGCTTGAAGTAGTCATAAAAATTCCAGCCAATATATTGATGCTATCTGTTCGAGGTGCGCATTATGAAGATGTATACCAATTATCAGCATGCGAAACGTATTCGTAATATCAATGCGGCGGAAGCCAGCGTCAAGAAATGCTTTCGTCGGCACCGTGTCCATGATTATCTATACGGTCAGTGCACCTATAATCTGGGAGATTATCCTGTAAAATTGTCGCTGGCACCCTCTGAGTATGACTACAATATGCTCAAAGACCTGGCAGCCAACGGTGTACAGTTGATTCAGATCCACGAGGAGTGGAATGATACTGCCCGGCTTCATGGTGCGGATAAGTTTTCCACCTATGATCCCGAAGGATTGAAGCAATTTATTGCATTGGTTCATTCTCTGGGCATGAAGATCATTCCGTATATATCCTCTGGATATTTGGATATTCACGATCCGAATTTTCGCGAAGACTTTGCCCAGACTAAGCGGTATTGTATCAACGGGCAAACCTTTGAGTACAGACGTTGCTCTGCAGGAAGTCCCCAATGGCGAAGTTTTATTTTACCCCGTACCTTTAAAATTCTGGATCAGTATGCATTCGACGGCATCTACAATGACTGTGGTACGGATAGCACTTATATTATCAACAAGCAGCTGCAAAAGCCCGGCCTTGGGTACTATGATCCCGAAATTGAAGATATGCTGGGAATTATTTACGGCGAAGTGAAAAAGCGTGGTGGCATATATAAGATTCACTGCGATGGCGCTTCCGGCGCGCCATGCCTGGACAAGGTGTACGATTATCTCTGGATCGGTGAAGCGGTCAAGGATCTTCAGATCGGTCTGGGCAAAAACTATCCGGATTATTTGGTGCCGTGTCCTGATTTTTCCAGGGGCGTGATTGGTTCTATGGAATCCCATTTTGTAAAAGGTATTCCATTCCTGCAGTTCCCGCTGCTGATGCGGGGACGCCCGTTCCTGGGTCAGCACACGGAGCAGCCTTTCGCCACTTATTACGGCGGCGAGCAGGAGGCAGCTGAGCGTTGGCATATGGCCCGCGTGCGTCAGTACATGAAGGACCATCCCAACGGTCCCTATGTGTACTCCCACTGGTCCAGTTTGGGTGAGGACGATACATATTACGAGCTATGGAAGAAGTACCGGAAGCTCTACGCACCCATGGTGGAAGAAGCCAGCGTGGCATACCTGGAGATCCGTCGGTGTGACGATATCCTGACGGAGCTTCCCGAAAAGGTGATCGCATCCATGTTTGTCAACGAGGAGCGTTACCTGGTGGTTTCCAACCTGTCCGATGCAGCCTACGATCTGCAGCTGAAGGATGTGTGGGTGGACCGCGAGACCGGGAAGGAAGGAAAGAACTTTACCATTCAGCCCGATAAGGCGCTGTTTTTGCGCCTGAAATAATAGGAAAGGGGATTCCCTATGAAAAAATTGATCTATAGAATTTTGGCGACCGTTTGCTGCCTGGCAATGGTATTTTCCTTTGCCGGCTGCGGCGAAAAGGAACCGGAAGAAATCGTGCAGCAATCCCATGAGGTGATCGTAACCGATATTACCAATGGTCGAATCGTGGTGGCAGACCTGGATTCTCCCGATCCCTTTGCAATAGAAAATCTGATATGGGAGTGGTATCCTACCGAGGCCTTGGGCTGGGAGGATGTGACCCAGGAGAGATTGTCTGCGTCCATTTCCGGTGTGAAGTACCGTTGGAGTGAGTTCCACAAGACCAATGTGGTGCTCTTCTGTACCTCCCGCGGCGCAGCGGGCATCGTTGAGTATCCCAGCGGCAAGTGCCTGTGGAAGACAAAGGTATCCGGCATTTCTCCCCACTCCATTGAAATGCTGCCCAATGGTGACATTGCGGTCACCACCAGCGGCAGCGGCAACTGGGAGGAAGGCAAGATCCATTACTACCAGCTGGGTAAGGATGGCTCTTACACTATGACTTACGAGTGCCCCCTCAACGGCGGTCACGGACTTCTGTGGGACCCCGATAACGAAGTTCTGTGGGCAGTGGGCTTCCCCACGCTGGAAGCTTACTCTCCCGTAACCGACAGTGATGGAAATGTCACCTTGTACCGGGTATCGAATTGGGGCTGTGATGTCCCCGACGGCACCGGACACGATTTGATGCCTGTCTACGGTAATAAGGATCTTCTGTGGTTTACAGACAATGTGTCCATTTTGCAGTACAGCAAGAGCCAGGGCAAGATGCTGAAGGAATACGAAAATTCCAAGAAGTTGAAAATGATGCCCACTGTCAAGGGCGTGACAAACTTCCCCGATGGCGTGGTAGCATTCGTTTCCTACGGTGACGCTTCCGGTACGGATGATCCCCACGTTGTGCGTGTGTTCTGGCCCCAGGAGGACGGCACTTACAAATTGGCAAAGGTGGAGAACGCCAACTTCGGCTTTAACAAGATCCGGGCGTTTACAACGGATTATGTGTAATAAAATGACCTCCCATCCCGTGATCCTTACCGACATCGGAAACGGCAGGATCCTGGTGGTTGACCTTGATAAAAACGAGCCCCTGGAGGATGCTCTCTGGCAGTGGACCCCTACCCCGGAGCAGGGCTGGAAGTATACGACCCAAAGCTCGCTGGTCAATGCGCTTTCCGGTGTGAGAGTCCGTTGGTCGGAGCGCCATAAATCCCTTGTGGTACTTTTTACAAGCGCCCGCGGATCTGTGGGTATGGCCGCCTATCCCGGCGGCGAGTGCCTGTGGGAAGATATGGTGGGCGTTTGCCCCCATGCCATTGAACTGCTTCCCAGCGGCGACGTTGTGGTTGCCGCAAGCGGCGGTGGCGAAGGAGAGAAGGGGAGAGTACACTACCTGCAGCTGCAAGACGACGGCAGCTATGCGATGACCACGGAGCATCCCCTCTATGGTGCCCATGGTGTCGTGTGGGACCCGACCCTTAATATCCTTTGGGCATCCGGCACGGATGATGTTATTGCCTTTGCGCCGGAAACGGACGAAGAGGGAAGGCGTACGATTCTTCCCATAGAGGGAAGAGGTACAAAGATTCCCTGCAGCTACGGTCATGACCTTATGCAGGATCTAAGCAATCCCGATATTCTTTGGGTCAGTCCCAGCCCGGTGGTATTTCAGTTCCGCAAGTCCGAAAACCGGCTTTTAACGGAGTTTCCCGGCTCTGATGTGATCCATCCCTTACTCCGAGCAAAGGGAATCGCAAGCTTTCCCGATGGCGTTGTGGTGTGGGTCGCCTACGGTCACCACACCTCCAGCGAACATCCGCAAAGCTTTTCCGCGCTTTGGCCCCGAGAGGACGGCACATTCAAAATGGTAACCTATACCGACGATAACGCCGGTTGGAACAAAGTCCGTATTTTTACGGACAGATATTAATAAGAAACGGCGATAGCCGTATTTTAAGGAGATGACGATCTTATGTATGAAAACTACAAAGACTTAGCCAAGCGTATCCGCAAAAACTGTCTGCATATGTGTTATGTGGGACAGGGCGGTCACATCGGCAGTATGCTGTCCGCAGCAGACATTATGGCTGTGCTGTACGGCGGCGGTTTCGTAAAATTCGATCCCAAGAATCCCAAGTGGGAGGACCGTGACCGCTTCATCCTTTCCAAGGGTCACGCAGGCGCTGTGGTCTATGCAACCCTGGTGGAATTCGGTTTCTTCCCCCGCGAGTGGATGGACACCTACTATTGCGATAATGGTAAACTCATGGGTCACATCAGCCACTATGTCCCCGGAGTTGAGTACTCCACCGGTTCTCTGGGTCACGGCTTGAATGTGTGCACCGGTCTTGCGCTGGCTGCTAAGGAGCAGGGCAAGAAGCACCGCATCTACTGCATGGTTTCCGATGGTGATTGCAACGAAGGCTCCACTTGGGAGGCCATTATGTTCGCAGGTCAGCATCATCTTGAGAACCTGGTCGTTATTGTTGACTACAACCGCATCCAGGCCCTGGGCTTCTCCAAGGATATCTGTGACCTGGGCGATTTTGCAAACAAGGCAGCAGCTTTCGGCTGGGCAACCACCACCGTGGACGGACACGACTTTATGGACCTGGAAAACACCTTTAAGGCAATTCCTCTGCAGCCCGGTAAGCCTACCTTTATTGTGTGCAACACCATTAAGGGCAAGGGTGTCAGCTTCTTAGAGAATACTGTGGCTTCCCACTACTGGCACGTCAGCAAAGAAGACCTGGAAGCAGGTTGCCGTGAATTGGAGGTATAAGCTATGAGAGGCATTTTTAATAAGACTCTGATCAAGATTGCAGAAAAAGATCCCCGGATCCATATGGTCCTGGCGGACATCGGTTACGGCGAGATCGAAGGCTTTGCAAGAAAGTTCCCGGATCGCTACTACAACTGCGGCGTTATGGAGCAGCAGATGACCGGCGCAGCCTGCGGCATCGCTATGGAAGGCGGCATCGCCGTTACATATTCCATCGCAAACTTCCCCACACTGCGCTGCCTGGAGCAGATCCGCAACGACGTGTGCTATCACAATGCCAATGTGAAGATCGTCAACATCGGCGGCGGCGTCTCCTACGGCGCTCTGGGTATTTCCCACCACTCCACCGAGGACATCGCCATTATGCGCGCCCTGCCCAATATGGTGGTCGTGGTTCCCTGTGACAATAAGGAAGCAGAAGCTGCTACCTACGCAGCTTTTGAGTACGAAGGTCCTCTGTTCTACCGCTGCGGCTATAAGAACGAGAAGGATATCCATCACGGCGATGTGGCATCCCTGAATTTCCAGCTGGGCAAGGCCATTACCGTGGAAGAGGGCGACGATTGCACCGTGATCTTCTGCGGGCCTATCGGCTACGAAGCACAGAAGGCTGTGGAGTCTGTCCGCGCAAAGGGCATCAACTGCCGCCTCATCTCTATGCATACCATCAAGCCCATCGATCGGGAAGCCATCGTAAAGGCTGCTAAGGAGACCGGCAAGATCATCACCGTGGAAGAGCACAATATGTCTGGCGGTCTGGGCAGCGCTGTTGCCGAGGTCCTGGCAGACGAGGGTTGCCTGACAAAGATGAAGCGCATTGCTCTGCCCGATGTCTATGTCCACGAGGTGGGCTCTCAGCAGTGGCTGCGTGAGCAGTACCACCTGACCGCTCCTTACATTGAAGAAGAAATCATTAAGATCTGCAAATAAAAAGCTTAGAAAGGGGTGCCGTCGGTGCCCCTTTTTCAGAAAGGAAGATACTAATGCGTTTAGAGAATAAAATTTGTGCCATTACCGGTGCCGGCGGCGGTATCGGCAGAGTGGCAGCGGATATCTTTGCCGCAGAGGGCGCGACTGTCTTGATCCTGGAGCTCAACGCCGACGCAGCTAACAAGGCTGTGGCGGAGATCGAAGCTGCCGGCGGTAAGGCAAAAGCCTATCCCGTGGATATTTCCGACGAGGCGGCTGTGAAGGCGGTTTTCGAGGATATCGATGCTAATTTCGGCGGTTTGGATGTTCTTTACAACAATGCATCCGTATTTTGGGGCGCAAAGGACACCGGACTGGGTGAGCTGGATATGGGCGTCTTCGACCGGATCGTGAAGATCAACCTTTACGGTACCGTTTACTGCACGAAATACGCAATTCCTCTGCTGAAGAAGCGGGGCGGCGGTTCCATCATTATGACTGGCTCTTCCGCAGCGGTCACCGGTGTTCCCGGCAGCGATGCCTATACCGCAACCAAGGGCGCGACGCTGTCGATGACTCGTTCCCTGGCAGTGGAGTACGGCACATTCAATATCCGTACCAACTGTATTTGCCCCGCAGCTATTCAGACTCCCATGGTAGGGGAGAGCAATCTTTCCGATCCTCGGTTCGATGATGAGTTCTTCCGCAGCCGTCTGGCACCCCTGCACCGCTGGGGTAAGGCGGAGGAGATCGCCAATACCGCGCTTTTCCTGGCAACGGACGGTTCTTATATGAACGGTGCTGTTTTAGTTTTGGATGGCGGTATTACCATCAACGGAAATGTAAACAAAACGGGACTCTAAGCTTTAAAACACCGACTCAAAACGGGTCGGTGTTTTTTATTACTAAAAAGAATTTAAATAAGGCAGGAGTTTTTGGGGAAACAAAAACCGCTATATTGACGCAATGCACAAATAAACCGGGGGTATTTTAGTCAATCATACATTTATTTTAGAAACAATTGACAGTTACGCGGCTATGTTTTATAATGTATAGACCGATAAAATCCAATTTTTCTGTATTTTTCTAAGAGAAAAGCAGGTGATTTTGTATGATGGAAACAGATCCTGCCCGCGAAAGTGGTAAGATCCAGCATCAAGCGGTGCTTACGGACATCCAAAACGGCAGACTCTATGTGCTGGATCTGGACACGGAAAACCCCACCGCAGAGGCATCCGTGCTTTGGTACTGGAAGCCGGACCCGGAGCTGGGTTGGAAGTGCGGCGTTGACCGTCACAGAAAGGCCCTCAGCGGCGTAGTACGACGCTGGTCGGAGTACTACCAATCTGAGGTGGTGCTGCTTACCTCTGCTTTTGAATGGGTCGGTATCGCTGAGTATCCCAGCGGCAAGTGCTTGTGGGAGCGTCGGGTGGAAGGCTGCCCTCATGCGATGGAGATCCTGCCAAACGGAGATGTGGTGGTCGCTGCCAGCGGCGCCTATAACTGGCCAACAGGCAGTATCATGTACTTTAACGTTTCTGCTGGTGAGCAGTGCGACATGACGGATAAGGTGCTGTACCCGGATGTCCATGGCGTTTTGTATGACCCTAACGAGAAAGTGATTTGGACCATAGGTCGCTATCTGCTGTCTGCCTATGAGGTGGTGCAGTCCGAACGCGGACCGAAGCTGAGCCTGGTGCCGGGCAGGGGAGGCAAGCTTCCCACAGAAGAGGGACATAATCTCTCACCGGATTATCACGACCCGGATCAGATTTGGCTCTCTACCCAGTTCGGCGTATACAAGTTCTGTAAATCCCGCAACGAAGTGATGGAGGAGTATCCGCTCAGCGAGTATATGCGCGATCTCAAAAAGACCAAGGGCATCGCAAGTTTCCGGGACGGCACGGTTGCGTATGTCAGCTACGGCGCCGGCGATACAAACTACGACTTCAAGGACAATTTCTGTGTCCTGTGGTCAAGACCGGACGGCACCGTGGAGAAAAAGATATATACCATCACAAACGGCGCGCTTTGGAACAAGATCCGAAACTTTACACCGGATTACCTTTAAGACCCCGTAATATCATCCCTGTTGGGATATTAAAAATATAAACTACTCCGAGAATCTTAACAAAGGAGCGAGGAAAATGAAAATTAAGCACAGAGTCCTAAGCATGCTGCTTGCCTTGTCGCTGATCTTCAGCCTTCTGCCCGCAGTAAACCTGACTGTGGCTGAAGCAGCTGTTGCAGATACACCGGCAGGCGTGCGCAACCACCTCCCGTCAACGGCGAAGGATATCAAATATCTTTCGGATATGACCTGGGAGTTCCAGACCAACAGAGACAACATGGTAACCAAGAAAGACGTGGCAATCGATGGATCTGCCATCGTTATGGGCAATACTGCAGCTAACGGTGGTACGACCTTTACTAAGGGCCTGGGTGTCAAGCCCTTTGCTAACGGCACAAGTGCTCCGACTCTGGCCCATACAGTCTTTGACTTGGCAGATAACAACTATGCCCAGAGTTTCTTTTATGCCACTGCCGGCATTGTAAATAATGCCGCCAAGAGCGGTACAAGCTCCAATGGTGTCTACTTTGCGGTCTACGGATCCTACGATAAGTCTGTAGAAAACCATGCAAATGCAGAGTATGTACTTCTGGAAACTTCTCCTAAGATCACCAATGGTATCGTGCATCAGTTCCATCTAGATGTAACCGGCGTTCGCTACCTGAAGCTGGTAGTGTATACCGCGCAAAACAGCGTTTCCTACATGGATTGTGCCTGGGCAGGCGCTTGCGTGTACAATAACCCCGGCTACTATCCCAAGTCTGACCTTATGGGTCTGAATAACGGCAATGATAACAGCACTTGGGTACCCTCCGGAACGGACCAGTTTAACACCTATCACTTTAACAGCGTCCCCAGTGATGCGGTTATCCTCAGCGGAACGACTTACAAGAATGCCACTACCTATAAGGGTACCTCTAAGGTGGTAGATTTCCAGTCTGCATCCGGCCATTTGGGTAACAGTAAACATTGGCTGGGCGGTGTAGCAGATACTCTGACTAACGCTTCCCCCAATCTGAAGGATGGCATTTTGCTGACAGATACAACCAAGTTTCTTAGATTTAATGCCCGTCAGCCCAAAAACTCCGCCAATCAGTCTGATGGCTGGGTCACCTTTGATATCAGTGACTTGGACGTTGACCGCTTCTACACGGTGATCGGCGGTGGCCACGGCACAGCAAAGCACACAGCCTATGCTCCCAGCGACGGCCTTTACGGCGGCATGAAATGTCAGGTATGGGGTGCGGAAACCAAGGACGGCGAGTTTACCCTGCTGTCTGAATCCGAACCAATTATGCTCAGCCAGACCGGTGAGTTCTTAGTGGACATCTCCGGATACAACTTCCTGAAACTGCGTGTCCAGGCAAAGGATACCCGTAGCATCAACTGTCTTGATGTCTTGTTCTATATGCCTTGTGTGTTCAAGGAATGGGATGTGGTAGCATCCGGTGCTGCTTCTGTTATGCAGGGTACCAGCGCGGACTACACCACCACCATCCGCCACGACTTCACCGAGAATTATACCTACCCCGGCACCATTTCCTGGGCGGTTACCGGCGCAGAGAAGTCCGGCACTAAGATCGAAAACGGCAAGCTGACCGTTGATCCTTACGAGACCGCAACCGAGCTGAAGGTCACTGCCTCCCTCACCGAAGGCGGCAAGACGGCTACCTCCAAGCCTGTTACGGTGGCGGTCACCAAGGCGCCTGTATACACTCTGGATATCGAGGGTCCTGCTGAAGCAGGCAAGAACACGGAGCAGACCATCTCCAGCACCGTCACCAAGGACGGTCGGCCCGAGTCCTATGATAAGATCAATTGGAGTTTGACCGGCAATACCGATCCCGCTACCAAGATCGAAAACGGCAAACTGACCATCGGCAACGAGCCTGTGGGCACCAAGCTGACCGTTAAGGCCAGCCTTACCGAGTACGGCATTACCCGCGAGGATACCGTTGAGGTCATCATTGCGGCTTACGGCGTCAGCATCAAGGGCAACACCGAGATGTTCCCCGGCAGCCAGATCACTCTGGACGGTGAGGTTACCAATGAGGGTCAGCCTGTTGCCGGTACCGTGACCTGGTCCGTGGATGGCAACGGCACCATCAGTGCTGATGGCAACCGGGTCGTGGTGAAAGCCAACGGCACAGTTGGCACCATCAAGGTCACCGCAACCTGGAATACCCCCGCAGGCAATCCCTGCACAGCAAGCCATGAGATCGCTGTGAATGCCTACACCATCGAGGTAAACAGCACTGCAACTGCTGTTTCCAAGGGCAGCACCCTGCCTCTTTCCGTTACGGTGAAGAAGAACGGTGTGCCTATGGACAATGCCTCCGTCTCCTGGAAGATCGTGAACCTGACCAGCGGCGTTGTTACCGATAAGACCGGTACTACCCTGGATTGGCTGGTAGAGGACAATGTGGACGATATCCTGGTCTTTACCGCATCTGCTGAGTTTGGCGGTATGACGGTTTCCGATTCCTGTATCATCACAGTCACCGATTATACCCTGGTGATCGATCCTGCCTCTGTTACTGTTGAGCAGGGTGATACTACAGAGCTGAAGGCAACCCTGAGCAACGGAACGACCCCCGTTGCAAATCCTGTGATTTCCTGGAATGTCACCAAGACTGACGGCAGTTCTCTGAATGTCAGCGGCGACACTCTTAGCCTTACTGCAAATGATCCCGTTGGCACGGAGCTGACCGTGATCGCGACTTCCGTTGTTGACGGTGAGACCATCGTGTCTGCTCCTGCAAAGGTCACTGTGACCGCACCCGTTGTATACACGGTAACGCTGGATAAGGCCACCGCATCTGTAAAGCAGGGCGACAGCGTCACCTTCTCCGCAACCGTTGCAAAGGACGGCACACCCGTTTCCGATCCTGCCCTGAGCTGGACCGTATATGGCGCAACCGCAGCCGGTACCAAGATCGATGCAAACGGCAAACTGACTGTCGACGGTCAGGAGCCTGCAGGTACGCTGCTGAACGTAATTGCCACCTATGAGATCGGCGGCAAGCAGTTTACTTCTGCAGCTACCGTTGTCAATGTTACTGCAGCACCTGTGCAGAATGCATTTACCATCGTAACCGACGGTTACGAATCTCTGCCCGGCAACGCAATTTACCTTGCGGATGAGGGCGTGACCTGGATCGAGTCCGTC
Source organism: Faecousia sp. (assembly GCA_045601675.1). GTDB lineage: Bacteria > Bacillota > Clostridia > Oscillospirales > Oscillospiraceae > Faecousia. The sequence goes on along the minus strand of JAZSAB010000044.1, from coordinate 1,129 downwards.
AACCTGAATGGCGCAGAGGCCATCCGTAACGGCGCATGGCAGAATGGTGCGGCTATCTGGATCGGCGGTACAGCAACTACCGGCGGCACCAACTTCCTGAAGGGTATCGGTGTTCAGGCCCAGGCTCCTACCACTACCAATAACCGTGGCGCTTCCTGGACTACCATCGATATCAGCAGCTACGATTGCGATACCTTCTACGCTGCAGTTGGCGGCACCAATGCATCCAACCAGCAGAACGGCCACAACAGCTTCATCTACCAGGTCTTCGGTGCTACCGAGCAGAACGGCACTTTTGCTTTGCTGGCCGAGTCTACACCGCTGACCCGTACCACCACCGGTGAGTTCAAGGTTGACATTACCGGTGTCAAGTACCTGAAGCTGGTCATTAAGTGTACCGACACCGGCGGCCATGGCTTCGGTAACTCTGTATGGGCAAACGCAGCTGTTTATAAGACGGCTGTCGACAACTACAACATTACAGCTACCGGCTCTGCTGCTGAGGTGGAGCAGGGCAAGGATGTTACCTTCAATGCTTCCGTCACAAAGAACGATCAGCCCTTCACCGGAGCAACCATCACCTGGGCAGTTTCCGGCGCAACCAAGCCCGGTACCAAGATCGATGCAAACGGCAAGCTGACCGTGGATAAGAACGAGCCTGCAAGCACTGTGCTCAGCGTAACCGCAAGCATCGAGGTTGAGGGCACTACCTATACCTCCGCACCTGTTACCGTCACAGTTACCGAGGCGCTCTCTGATTCCTATCAGCAGGATGCCTTTAAGGAACACACTTCCGGCGAGTACGAATCCATGGCAAGCAATGTGATCTACCTGTCCGATGTTGAATGGATCGAGTCCGTCAACAACGAGGATAAGCCCGCTATCCGCGACGGCGCATGGAAGAATGGCGCGGCTATCTGGATCGGCGGTACCAAGGACACCGGCGGTACCAACTTCCTGAAGGGTATCGGTGTACAGCCCCAGGAACCCAACGCTACCAATAACCGTGGCGCTTCCTGGACTACCATCGATATCAGCAGCTATAACTGCGATACCTTCTATGCAGCAGTTGGCGGCACCAATGTATCCAACCAGCAGAACGGCCACAACAGCTTCATCTACCAGGTCT
>JAZSAB010000043.1:0-2227 GCA_045601675.1 Faecousia sp. | reverse complement strand
ATTGATTTGGGGATCAGCCCTTGATAGCAGCCTGTGGTGCTGCAGATAATCAGAGGAGATAAAAGCCTGTATAGGAAGCAATCATCCTCTTTTCAGAATACCGATTGCTCCGGTACAGAAAGGCTGCACCCCTTCAGTCTGTGGGAGGCGCTGTAAATATTGAACCGATTCTCCCGGGAGAATCCCAGCAGTGTAATACCCGCTTTTCGAGCAGTCTCCACTGCAGCAATGGTGGGTGTTGAACGGGAAACAATCATCGAAACACCAATAGCAGCCACCTTTTGGATCATATCCATAGGGATGCGGCCACTGGTTAGAATGTACTTATCAGCGAGGGAAACACCTTCCAGCAGGGCTTTGCCCGTCAGCTTATCCAATGCGTTGTGTCGGCTTATGTCGATGCAGGCGAAGTAGGTGCCGTTATCATCACACAGAGCACAGCGGTGGGTACCGGCAGTGGCCTTCTGTAATGTGGACTGGTCAAAAAATTTCTGCTGGTTGGCAAGGAGAATCTGAGGGTCGAACACAAGAGCCTTGGGGGATTCCTGGGACTGGATCTGAGTTGCCTCTTTCAGGATGACCATAGCGGAGTTTGCTTCCAGTTCCAGGGACAGAATGTCCTCCGCTGAGCGGATATATCCCTGGGTATAGAGATGGCCCACTACCAGTTCCTTTTGCTCACTGGGGGAGCAGTACAGGGTTCTTTCCATGACTCCGGGAATCTCCAGATGCAGAGCAGTTTCGTGGACCATCAGATCCCGCAGCTGGATGTATTCTCCGCCAATATAGCGGATGATATCCAGCTTATCCACCAGTTCGGCGCAGCCTTCGGGTTCTGCTTCGGTACTGCCCAGATATTTTTCGTATTCGGTTCGGGTGTTGATGTTGGTAAACATACGAAGCTCCTTATCAAAGCAGGCGGCATCTTCCTGCGTTAAAACGCAGGCTCGGCTGGCATTGATGAACCGGAACAGGGAACTGTTGCCTGTTTCCAGCCGGTGAACCACTTCCTTCAGAAGCGACCGGGAGTAAAAGGTATTGAAGGGTTCCAGCCGGTCATTGTACCGGCTGGCGCAGATATCCATTCCGGTTTCCTGAAGCTTTTGCTTCATGTGGCGGATAAAAGGAAGGTTTACCACTGGCATATCGCAGGCCAGCAGATAGATATACCGGCTCCGGGCATGGTGCAGGGCAGCGTGAACCCCTGCCAGCGGCCCCCGTCCGGGATAAAGATCGCTGCACAGCCGAACACCCATACCCTCATACAGCTGAGGCTTGGATGTGACGATGAGAATGTCGGAAAATTCCTGCTTTAGTGTCTCGATAACGGTTTCCAGAATCCGCCGGTCATCCTCCATCAGAAGCTGCTTATCAAAGCCCATCCGGGAGGATTTGCCGCCTGCCAGGATGGCGGCGGTGCCGAACAAAGGGAATTCCTCCCGGGGCAGATTTGCCCCGGGAGCGTTGTTTTGGATATTCATTTTCTTATGTCTTTTCGATCCGGGCAGCGCAGACCTTCAGTTCGGGGATCTTGGCGGTGGGATCGATGGCGGTGTTGGACAGCTTGTTAGCGGGACCGTCTGCAAAGTGGAAGGGCATGAACAGCACGCCTTCGGGCACGATATCGGTAACCCGGGCTTCTGCCAGTACGCCGCCGCGGCGGGAAGAAACCTTCACGCTGTCGCCGGAGAGGATCCCGAGCTTGGCAGCATCGGCAGGATTGATTTCCACATAGGAGCGACCGGAAATATTCTTAAGGCCTTCCACACGACCGGTCATGGTGCTGGTATGATAGTGATACAGGATTCTGCCGGTGGTGAAGATCATGGGGTATTCTGCATCAGGGGTTTCGGCAGAGGGGCGGTAGGGTGCGGGCTTGAACAGGGCACGTTCGCCGCGGCTGAATCTGCCCACATGGAGGATGGGGGTACCGGGATGATCGGCAGTGGGACAAGGCCACTGAAGACCGCCATTTTCCAGGCGCTCGTAGCTCATGCCTGCGTAGGAAGGCGTAACGGAAGCAATTTCAGCGAAGACTTCCTCCGCAGTATGGAAGCTGTTTTCATAACCCAGCGCAGCCATCACATCTGCCAGAATTTCGAAATCCGACTTGCTTTCACCGACACACTTAATTGCCTTGCGGATCCGCTGGACACGGCGCTCGGTATTGGTAAAGGTGCCATCCTTCTCAGCGAAGGTGCAGCCAAAGTCGGATCGTAGCCATGTC
>JAZSAB010000042.1:0-18719 GCA_045601675.1 Faecousia sp. | reverse complement strand
CTCTGCTCCTCGCGGCACTTGGTGAACATTTCCATATCCACAGTCATGCCCTCATCTTCCAGCATTTCTGCGGTCAGGTCGATGGGAAAACCGTAGGTGTCAGCCAGCAGGAAGGCATCGGCGCCGGAGAACACGGTCTTGCCCTCAGCCTTGTGCTCCTGGAGCTTCTCGCCGAAGATACGCATGCCGGTGTCGATGGTACGGGCAAAGTTCTCTTCCTCGTTCTTAACCACACGGATGATGTGCTCTGCACGCTCACGCAGGTAGGTATAGTGGTTCTCATTTTCCTTGATGACGGTCTCCACGACCTCATACAGGAAAGGCTTATTGACGCCCAGGAGCTTGCCGTGACGGGCAGCCCGGCGCAGCAGGCGGCGCAGAACGTAGCCACGACCCTCGTTGGTGGGCTGCACGCCGTCAGCGATCATAAAGGTGGATGCGCGGATGTGGTCGGTGATTACACGCAGGCTCACATCGGTCTTGGTGCTCTGACCGTAGGAGGCGCCGGTGATGGCGGTGACATGGTTGGTGATGTTCATAACCGTGTCCACATCGAAGAGGGAGTTTACGTCCTGGCAGACGACCGCCAGGCGCTCCAAGCCCATACCGGTATCGATGTTCTTCTGTACAAGCTCAGTGTAGTTGCCCTGACCGTCATTGTCGAACTGGGAGAACACGTTGTTCCAAACTTCCATGTAGCGGTCGCACTCGCAGCCGACGGTGCAATCGGGGCTACCGCAGCCGTACTTCTCGCCGCGATCATAATAGATCTCAGAGCAAGGACCGCAGGGACCGGAGCCGTGCTCCCAGAAGTTATCCGCCTTACCGAAACGGAAGATCTTCTCCGCAGGGATACCGATCTCCTTGTTCCAGATTTCGAAGGCTTCCTCGTCGTTTTCGTAGATAGAGGGATACAGACGGTCTGCGTCCAGGCCGACCACCTTGGTGAGGAACTCCCAGCTCCATGCGATGGCTTCACGCTTAAAGTAGTCGCCGAAGGAGAAGTTGCCCAGCATCTCAAAATAAGTGCCGTGGCGGGCGGTCTTACCGATGTTTTCAATGTCACCGGTACGGATGCACTTCTGGCAAGTACAGACTCTGCGGCGGGGCGGCTCGACCTCGCCCTTGAAGTAAGGCTTCATGGGCGCCATACCGGAGTTGATCAGCAAAAGGGATGCATCGTTTTGGGGGATCAGCGAAAAGCTGGGCAGACGCAGGTGCTCCTTGCTCTCAAAGAAGCTCAGGAACATCTCACGCAGCTCGTTTACGCCATACGGTTTTGTACTCATTGGATTTACCTCCATAAAAATATTCAAAAAAATAAACGCCTCCCCTAAAAATAGGGGCGACGTAATGATCGCGGTACCACCCTAATTCGTCCATAAGGACATCTTAGATACTCTGTAACGGGAGCGCCCGTCCCGGTCCTCCCGGGCTGCTTGGAAGTGGCTGAAACGGCTCTGCACAAGGGGCTTACACCCTCCCCCTCTCGCTTAGGCGCAGGAATCCGCTTCTCGTTTCCGCATTGCTTTTCAATATCACAGATATTTTAGCACAAAACCGGAAAAAGTCAACAATTTTAACAGGATAAACAAGACAAAACATAAGTTTGCTGTAGAGGTAAATATGCAAATCCGGTTGTCGTTGCAGGTCTACGAGAAGGGCGGGTCAAGCCCCGCCCCTACTTAAATATTTATTATGATCTCGTAGGGGCGGTTATTAACCGCCCGCGGGCGACGAATCGTCGCCCCTACAGATTCTAACGGACAGGCTTTGCATTCTGCAACACGCCCTTTTTATACATTCTCTTCGAGCCAGGCTTTTATTGCCAGTCTTCCCTCTTCACTCATGGGGAATACCTGTTTTGCTTCCATAGTGCTTTTTTCGTAGCAAAGCTCGCCGTGCCAAAATTCCGCTTCAATAGAGCTTGCCTCCATATCCACTTCCTTAGAGCCCTCTTTCTTGGTCACCTTGGGCACGATCTTAAAGCGAAGAGCGCCGCAGGAGCCGGTGTAGGGGTTATTCATGGCAAAAGCGTGGAGTGTAGGCAGGTAGATGTCGATCGTATCAGCCATCTACCAGCGCCTCCATCTCGTCCAGGAGCGTTCCGAACAGCTCCAGCGCCTGCTCTACGGGTTCGGGGCTGGACATATCCACACCAGCGCCCTTGAGAAGTTCCACAGGGCTCTTGGAGCAACCACCGGACAGGAAGTTCAAATAATCCTTAACGGCGCTCTCGCCCTCGCTGAGGATCCGGCGGGACAGCGCGATGGCAGCGGAGTAGCCGGTTGCGTACTGGAAGACGTAGTAGTTATAGTAGAAGTGGGGAATTCTTGCCCATTCCATAGCGATCTCGTCATCCACTTCCATATCGGGACCGTAGTACATCTCGTTAAGACGGCGGTATTCCTGGCACAGAACATCTGCGGTAAGGGTCTTGCCCTCCTGCACCATCTTGCCGATGTTCAGCTCGAACTCGGCGAACATGGTCTGGCGGTACAGCGTGCCCTTGAACTGATCTAAGAAATGGTTGATAAGATATGCCCGCTCTTTCTTCTCTGTGGTCTTATTCAGTAGATATTCCATCAGCAGTGCCTCATTGCAGGTGGAGGCAACCTCCGCAACGAAGATCACATAGTCCGCATCCACGGGATTCTGGTGCTTATTGGACAGGTAAGAGTGGAGCGCGTGACCCATTTCGTGGGCAAGGGTAAACTGGCTGTCAAGCGTGCCGGTATAATTAAGCAGCACGAAGGGATGGACCGCAGCGCCGGCAGAGTAGGCGCCGCTGCGCTTACCCTCGTTTTCGTAGACATCGATCCAGCGGTTTTCAAAGCCTTCCTTCAGGATCTTGCGGTACTCTTCGCCCAGGGGGGCAAGGGAATCATAGACCGTCTGCTTTGCCTCGGCAAAGGGGATCTTCTTATCCACATCCTGCACCAGGGGGGTATACACATCGTAGAAGTGCAGCTTATCCACACCCAGGATCTTCTTACGCAGGCGGACATAGCGGTGCATCTTATCGAAGTTCTTGTGGACCGCCTCGATGAGGTTCAAATACACAGAAGTAGGCACATTGGTGCGGGCAAGGGATGCCTCAAAGGCGCTTTCGTACTTTCTTGCCTCGGCAAAAAACTTAAGCTGCTTATTTTGCGCGTTTAAGAGACCGGCAGCGGTATTCTTAAACTTTGCAAAGCTATGGTACATGCTCTCGTAAGCATTCTTGCGGAGCACGCGGTCGGAGCTTTCCTCGCAGGCAACGAAAGTCCCCTGGCTGATGGGATGGGGCTTACCCTCTGCGTCCAGCGCATCGGGGAAAGTCAGGTCCGCATCGGCGAACATTCCGTAAACGCTGTCGGGGGTCTGTGCCATCTCACCGGCGGATGCCAGGAGCTTTTCCTCCTGAGGAGTGAGGATATGGTCCTTATGGCGGCGCTCATCGGTCAAATACCGGCGGTAGCGCTCCAGCTTGGGGCAGGCGGCATAGAAGCCGTCCAGGGTCTCGTCGGAAATTGAAACGATCTCGGGGGTCTCAAAGCTGATGGCAGCTCCCAAAGCGACGATGACACTCATAAACTTACCCACCATCGCCTGGTAGGTAGCGTCCCGGGTGTCCACATCGGCCTTACGCATGCAGTAGTTGGCAAGGAGCTCTGCCTTTGCGTTGACACGCTCCATATTCTCAAGGTAGGCAAAGAGGGTCTCGCCGCTGTCACTAAGCTTTCCGGCAAAGGATGCCAGGATCTTCTGGTCCTCCAGCAGCGTTGCCAGCTCCTGCTCCCAGGCTTCGTCATTTTGATACAGATCTTCGACCGCCCAGGTATCCTCTACGGGGATCTCGCTGCGCTTTCTGATCTTGGTGGTTTCGGACATAACATTACCTCCTGTTGAATCGGATTATCTGTCTGCATTATAACACAGCAAGTATAAAAATCAAAGGTTACGCTTGTAATTATTTCTAAAATGTGATAAATTACAACCCGGTGATGAAAATGAACAAAAAACTGAAAGGCTCCCTTATCCTGCTGCTTGCCACCACCATTTGGGGCACGGCATTTGTAGCCCAGGACATCGGCATGGATGCAATCGGTCCTTTTACATTCCAGGCATCCAGATGCTTCCTTGCTATTTTGGTGATGCTTCCCATTAGTCTTATTTCCGACATAAGAAAAAAAGACGGCAAGACATTTACCCAGCGCTGGACAGATAAAACCCTTTGGAAAGCCGGACTTCTGTGCGGCATTTTCCTGTTTATTGCCTGCAATCTGCAGCAGCTTGGCATTGCGGCCGATACCGGAGCGGGCAAGTCCGCCTTCCTTACCGCAATGTATATCATATTTGTGCCTATCATCGGTCTGATTCGTGGCAAGAAGATGACCTGGACCATTCCCGTCAGTGTTCTTACGGCAGTCGCTGGTCTATACTCCCTCAGCTGCGTTGGCGTCAGCGCCATCGCAGCAGGCGACTTGATGCTCCTGGGCTGCGCGGCGGCATACGCGGTGCAGATCACATTTGTAGATATGTATGTAAACGATGTGGATGCGGTACGCTTAAGTATGATCCAGTCCCTTGTCTGTACGGTGCTTTCCGCCATTGCCATGTTCGCGCTGGAAAAGCCGACCCTGAGCGCTATTTGGGATGCCATCCTGCCCCTTGCCTACGCAGGCTGCCTTTCCATGGGTTTTTCCTACACCCTACAGATCGTGGGACAGAAGGACCTGGAGCCCTCTGCCGCTTCTTTGATCATGAGCCTGGAATCTGTGTTTGCGGTTCTTGCGGGCTGCATCATTCTCCACGAACGGCTCAGCACCTGGGAGATCCTCGGCTGCGTTCTCGTTTTCGCCGCTGTGATCATTTCCCAGCTCCCCACAAAAGTCAAAACAAAAACCCGGAACGCTTAACCGTTCCGGGTTTCTTCATCTTCAATCTCTTTGAGAAGCTTTTTGTCCTTCTTTGAAGACAGGTCCAGCTTTTCATACATATCGGGACGGCGATCCCGTGTACGGATGATCGACTGCTTCCGTCGCCACTGGGCGACCTTTTCGTGATTGCCGGAAAGCAGAATTTCTGGCACTTCCCTATCGTGCCACACCGCAGGGCGGCTGTACTGGGGGTACTCCAGCATACCGCTATAGTGGCTCTCATCCTCGAAGCACTCCGGGTCTGCAAGGACACCGGGCACCATGCGGCATACCGCGTCGGTAACCGCCATTGCGGCGATCTCGCCGCCGGTAAGCACGAAATCTCCCAGGGATATCTCTTCATCCACGCACTCGTCGATAAAGCGCTGATCGATGCCCTCATAGTGACCGCAGACCAAAATGAGGTTATCCATCTTGCTCAGGCGAATGGCATCGCTTTGGGTAAAAGTCTTTCCACATGGGGACATGTACACCGTATGCACCGGACCTGCCGCCCGGTCACAGATAGACTCCCAGCAGCGATACAAGGGGTCTGCCTGCATCACAGCGCCTCTGCCGCCACCGTAGGGATAGTCGTCCACCTGGCACTGCTTGTTGGCGGTATAATCCCGGATCTGGTGTGCCTCAATATGGATAAAGCCTCGTTCCTGAGCGCGACCTAAGATGCTGTCCGCCAGCACATCGGTCAGGGACTCCGGGAACAGGGTCATAATATCAATTCTCATTGGTTGCCATCCCTTCGATGAGCTTGACCTGCATCTTGTTCTCGTCCATATCTGTGGAGAGAATGAACGCCTTGACTGCCGGGATCATATACTCCTTCTCGCCCTTTACAACATAGACCTTGTTGCCGGGGTAATCGAGGACATCGGTGATCTCGCCGATCTGGACATCTTCCGCAAAGACCTGCATGCCGATAAGCTCCGCCGCAAAGATCAGCTCCTCAGGCGCGTCTTCCCGGTAGATCTCCACGGTCTTTCCCCGCAGAAGCTGGACCTGCTCCACAGTTTCGATGCCTTCCAGCACCAAAAGGTTACAGGTCTTCTGCACGCGGCAGCTCAGCACTTTATAATCCTTTCCGCAAACGCGGACTCTCTTGAAGTCGCAAAGAAATTCCGGTCCGTCCGACCAGGGCAAAACCTTCATCTCTCCACGAACGCCGTGGGTGCTGACGATCTCACCTGCTTCAATAAACTGGAGTTTCATACTCTAACCTCCCAATAACGAGAAATGCGTGGCGCCAAGCGTCACGCATACTCGTTCAATCCACGATATCCACCGTGATTTTTTCGCCGGTGCGCTGTGCAACGGTTTTAACGATGGTACGGATCTCCTTAGCGATCCGTCCCTGGCGGCCGATAACCTTACCCATATCGCCGGGGGCGACATGCAGTTCAAGAACCTTACCCTCTTCAGAAGGAACTTCCGTAACGGTAACGGCATCCGGCTCGTCCACCAGATTCTTTGCCATATACAGCAAAAGTTCTTTCATTGTGTTACTCCTTTGGGTAATTACAGCACGCCAGCCTTCTTCAGCAGACCGCGAACGGTATCAGTGGGCTGTGCGCCGTCCTTGATCCAGTTCTGAGCCTTCTCTGCGTCGACAGTGATAGCTGCCTGCTCGGACAGGGGGTTGTAGGTACCGATCTCCTGGATGCAGCGGCCGCCACGGGGGCTGCGGGAATCAGCAACAACGATACGGTAGAAAGGAGCCTTCTTAGCACCCATTCTTCTCAGTCTGATCTTAACCATTTGGTTTCACCTCCGAAATTTTTATCTTTTCTATTTTTTATATATCGCAAAGCTGTTTTGCTTTTAACGAACACCTTTAGAAGCCGGGGAATCCTCCGAAGCCGCCAAAACCGCGGCTCATACGCTTCATTTTCTTTCCGGCACCGGGACCGGAGAACTGCTTGATCATGGATTTCATCTGATCAAAGGATTTTAACAGGCGGTTTACATCCTCCACCTTCACACCGGAGCCGGCTGCGATACGCTTCTTGCGGCTTGCGCCGATGATTCCGGGGTTTTCACGCTCCTTGGGAGTCATGGCAAGGATGATCGCTTCTGTGCGGGCCATGGCACGTTCATCCAGCTGAATGTTCTTCATACCGGCGCCGCCGGGCATTTGTGCCAGAAGGTCCTGCATAGAACCCATGGACTTGAGCTGCACCATCTGGTCGTAGAAGTCCTGGAGGGTGAAGCGGTTGGACTTCAGCCGCTCTTCCAGCTGCTCCGCCTTCTTGGCATCGAAGGCTTTCTCTGCCTTTTCGATCAGGCTCAGCACATCACCCATACCCAGGATACGGGATGCCATTCTATCGGGATGGAAGGGCTCGATGTCCTCTAACTTTTCACCAATACCGGCAAACTTAATAGGCTTTCCGGTGATCGCGCGGACAGAAAGTGCCGCACCGCCACGGGCATCGCCGACAAGCTTACTGAGCATAACGGAGCCGATATCCAACCACTCGTGGAAATTCTGAGCGGCATTCACCGCATCCTGACCGGTCATGGCGTCCACGACCAGCATGATCTCGTCGGGCTTTACCGTTTCCTTCATGCGTTTGAGCTCATCCATCAGGACTTCGTCCACATGAAGGCGACCGGCGGTATCCAAAAACACCATATCGTGGCCGTGCTGCCGGGCATAAAGGAGCGCTTCCTTGGCGATTTGCACGGGATCGGTGGTTCCCTTTTCAAACACCGGAATACCCAACTTCTCACCGCAGACCTTCAGCTGTGTGATTGCGGCGGGACGGTAAATATCGCAGGCGACCAGCAGAGGGTGCTTCCCCTGCCGCTTCATAAGACCGGCAAGCTTACTGCCGTTGGTGGTCTTACCTGCGCCCTGCAGACCTACCAGCATAACCACAGTAGGACCATTGGGGTTCGTTGCAATATGTTTTGTTTCGCTGCCCATCAGCTTTGTCAGCTCTTCGTTGGCGATCTTAACGATCATCTGTGCCGGGCTGAGCGCTTCCAGAACGTCTGTGCCTACGCAGCGCTCTGTAACGGATTTTGTAAAATCTTTAACGACCTTATAGCTTACATCCGCCTCAAGCAGCGCCATGCGGATCTCACGCATAGCCTCCTTGACATCGGACTCCTTCAGGCGACCTTTGCCTCTAAGCTTTTTGAAGGCAGCGGAAATCTTTTCGGTCAATCCTTCAAATGCCATAATTACTCCTCAAGTCCCCGGACAGCGTCCAAAATCTGCTGTCCAAGGTCACAAACGCGGGTATCCTCCCACTGTGCCAACTCCTTCGCAGCTGCAAGAATCTTCTTCGCTGCCTTGCGGCACTCCATATCCCGGCGGACACAGCCGGTCTTTTCTTCCATTTTAAGAAGCAGAGCTTCCGTTCTGCTTAAATTGTCAAACACGCCCTGGCGGCTGATGCCCAACTCCTGACCGATCTCGCCTAAAGAAAGATCTTGGTTATAACGCAGCTCAAAGCATTCCTTCTGCCGGTCGGTCAGCAGTTCGCCGTAGTAATCGTACAGAAGAATCAGCTCAGTTGCATCCATTGGGGCACCTCCCGTCAAGTGATAGTTCTTGACACCTGTGGCATTATAGCATATGCGGCAGTGGTTGTCAAGTATTTTTCCGTGACAGCTTAAACAATTTTATACCAGCTGTTTATGACCGCTTTTTGCTGAAATCCCAAGGAATTATAAAGGGTCATCGCCTTCTTGTTTTCCGACGCGACCTCAAGGCGAACCACATCAGAATCAAGAATCCGGCACAATGCGCAAAGGACATCCTTTCCTGCGCCTTTCCGGAGGGAAGCTACCGCGCAAAGCGTGTCCTTTTTTATGATACCGATGCCGATCATTACCTCTTTATCGTAAACGAAATAGGCGTTTTCCCGGGAAATCTGAGATCGCGTCATATAGCCGGCGGTTTTCACATCGCGCATCTTTTCATTATAGATCCTACAGAACTCATCAGCAGTTGCTTCCGTAACTGCAAGAAGGTTTGCGCTTGATTTTGGAAGCGTCTTCTTCTCTGCTTCCATCTCCACCACATCAGTATGCAAAGGAAACTGCCGTAAAGAATCGTGGTTGCAGGCGTAGATTTTTTCTGCGCCAACTGCTCTGCAGAAATCTGCGCACTCTCCGATCAGCTTTTCCGGGTCCTGTGTGCTTTGTATCGTGATATATGCGCTACGGGTATAGGGGATCTGGTCAAGTGTCAAGCTGGCAACACCATACTGTGTTGTAAAGAAAGGAAGATTCTTCATAGTCACACCTCCCAAAAAGCATAACATATTTTCTCGTTTTCGTCCACAAAATGCTGATATTTTTCTGTGTTTTGCAAATTATTCTTGATTTTTTTCCGATGTGCGTTATAATGCTTATAGTTTTTCACGAAAGGAGGCAATTTCCGTGAAGAAGATCATCTGCAAGAAGGAGTACGACAGCGAAACTGCTACTCTGATCAAGAAGTGTACTTACGGCTTCTACGGCGATCCTGCCGGCTATGAGGAGATCCTGTTCCAGACCCCTGAGGGTCTGTACTTCCTGTATTACCGCGGCGGTGAGGCATCTGAGCATCCCGGTGAGGATATTCAGCGCCTGGCTAAGACCAAGGTCAATGCTTGGCTGGACACTCATTGATATGTAAGGTGCGTCTAAGGACGCACCTTTTTTCTTTCCCTTTTCTTGACAGATGTGGTATTCTATATGGTAGAAACACATCTCGTTTTATGGACGGATCTCTATGAAAAAACTTTGTATTATTTGCCTTTTGGCACTACTTCTTTCTGTGCTGGGCGGCTGCGGCGATACATCTTGCCAGGTGGTTGCGACGACCTCGCCCATCTATGCCTTCACAACCGCCCTTTGCGAGGGTACGAATATTGAAGTTTCCCAGCTGATCACGGAAAATGTTTCCTGCCTTCACGATTACACCCTCCAGGTTTCCCAAATGCGGATGCTGGAAAGCGCGGAGCTACTGATTGAAAACGGAGCAGGTCTGGAGCTTTTCCTGGTGGATATGGCACCCACCTGCCCGGTCATTGATTGTTCGGTTGGTATGGAGCTTATAGGTTGCGACCACGAAGAGGAGCACGACCACCATCACCACAATGCCGACCCCCACTACTGGCTATCCCCGGACTATGCCGGGCAAATGGTTAGAAACATCTGCGCGGGTCTTAGCGAAGCCTATCCGGAGCGTGCTGATACTTTCTTCCAAAATAAAGAAATCCTTCTCGACAAGCTTGCTCAGCTCAAAAGCTATGGTGAAGAGGAGCTTTCCTCTCTTAAAAACCGGAATCTCATTACTTTCCACGACGGATTCTCTTATTTTGCAGACGCTTTCTCCCTAAATATTCTGCATTCTATGGAAGAAGAGTCCGGCAGTGAGGCATCCGCAGCGGAACTAAAAGAACTTATCACAATCATCAAGGAATATGACCTGCCTGCCATTTTCATCGAAAACAGCGGTTCTGCCGCTGCGGCAGAGATCCTTGCCGCGGAGACCGGCGTTGCCATTTATGGGCTGGATATGGGCATGGCAGAACTCGACTATTTTGACGCAATGTACCACAACATTCGTATGGTAAAGGAGGCGCTTGGATGAATATCGGCTCTCACGGCGGCGCTTGCGGTCATTCCTGCTGCCTGCGCATCCAGGACTTAGGTGTAAAAATTGGGTCCGAAACCATATTGGAAGATGTGACCCTCCATGTACACTGCGGAGAACTGGTCGCCTTGATCGGACCAAACGGTGCCGGTAAAAGCACCCTCTTAAAAGCGATCCTCGGTCAGCAGGAGCACAACGGCGTGATCTCCTTTTCCGTTCCCGGTGAGCGGAACCGAAAACTGAAGATCGGCTATGTACCCCAAAGTCCCGCCTTCGATCCCGGCGATCCTGTCAGTGTCCAGGATCTGTTTGCCTGCTGCCTAAGCAAGCGCCCGGCATTTTTGGGAACATCCTCCAACACAAAGAAAAAGATTCTGGAATGTTTGGAGCGGGTACACGGAGAAGATCTGCTCCACAAGCGAGTGGGCACGCTCTCCGGCGGTGAGCTGCAGCGTGTGCTGCTGGCACTGGCGCTCGAGCCGATCCCCAACATTCTTATTTTGGACGAGCCTCTCTCCGGTGTGGATGTGGAGGGCATGGAAACCCTTATGGATATGCTGGACGAGATCCGTCAAACCTACGACCTCTCTATTCTAATGACCACCCACGACTTTTCTATGCTCCCCCGGTACGCAAACCAGGTCGTTCTTGTAGACCGGACCGTACAGGCAAGGGGCTGCGCCCAAGAGGTTCTGGAAAGCGAAGCCTTCTTACGGGTCTTCCACCGCAAAGGAGGTATCAAGTGATGGAACTTTGGTACTGCATTTGTGAGATTTTCCCCATTGAAATGCTTAAGTGGGACTTTATGAAAAATGCCCTGCTGGCAATTCTCATTATGGCGCCGCTGTTTGGCATTACCTCCACCATGATCGTCACCGGGCGGATGAGCTTTTTCTCCGACGCCCTGGGTCACTCCGCCTTTACCGGCATTGCCATCGGCAGTATTTGCGGACTTTCCGGTCACACCTTGCCTGCGGTTCTGTTTGCCATCGCCTTTGCCCTTTTGTTCTCTTATGTCCGGGCCAAGAGCAATCAGGCAGCCGACACAGTCATCGGTGTATTTTCCAGCACCGCAGTGGCCCTGGGTATCTTCTTCGCCACCTTTGGCGGCGGCAGCTTTACGAAGTTTAACCGCTACCTCATCGGCGACATTCTCTCCATCTCCAGTCTGGAGATCGGACATCTGCTTTTGGTGCTGCTGGGTGTATTGCTGTTTTGGGTCCTTGCGGGAAACCGGCTGACACTCTCTGTTGTTCACCCGGAGCTTGCATCCTCAAGAGGTATGAAGCCCCAGTTGATCCAGTGTCTGTTTACCGTGGTGATCGCGGTCGTTGTCACACTGTGCATTTCCTGGATTGGTCTTCTGATCCTCAATTCTCTTTTGATCCTTCCCGGCGCTGCCGCCCGGAACATTTCAAAAAACCAGCAGCAGTACCATCTGTTTTCCGTTCTCATCGCGCTGATTGCCGGTCTTTCCGGTCTCGTTATTTCCTACTATTTTGGCGCATCTGCCGGCGCAGCCATCTCCCTGGTGCTGGCGGTGATGTTCGCTGTTTGCTTCACTTTCAGAAAGGTACGGCTGTAATATGCAGGATGTTTCGATTCATGTCATCGCCCGTATGAAAAGCGACTTTCCCACAAAGTTCGGCATCCCCCGTCAAAGCGGTCTCGTGGACAGCCTGATTTCCACAGTGATCTTCGAGCCGGAATATCGCAACGACGACGCCCTGCGGGGTATAGAGGATTTTTCCCATTTGTGGCTCATTTGGCAGTTTTCCGAGGCGGTGCGGGATGATTGGTCGCCTACGGTTCGTCCACCCAGGCTAGGCGGAAACACCCGCATGGGCGTGTTTGCCACCCGCTCCCCTTTCCGTCCCAACGCATTGGGTCTTTCCAGCGTAAAGCTCATCGGTGTGGAGCACACAAAGGAATTTGGTACGGTGTTGCACGTATCCGGCGCTGACCTGATGGACGGCACCCCGATCTTCGATATCAAGCCCTATATCCCCTATGGAGACTGTCACCCGGACGCTACCGGCGGCTTTACGGACAGCGCTGCGGACTTTATTCTGGATGTGGATTTTCCCGAAGAGCTGCTAAACCGCCTGCCGGAGGGCAAGCGGGAGGCTGCTATGGGTGTTCTCTCCCACGATCCCCGTCCGTCCTACCAAAGATCCCCGGAGCGGATCTACGGACTTCCCTTTGCAGGCTTTGACATCCGCTTTACGGTAAGTGAAAAGGTCCTTCGTGTTATAGAAGTAAATCCCATTTCTAAGGAGAAATAACAATGAATATTCTGATCTGTAATGTTGGCAGCACCTCTCTTAAATATCAGCTCTTCGCCATGGACCAGGACGAAAAGGTACTGGCATCCGGCGGTGCGGAACGGGTTGGTGCTGCAAAGAGCAGCTTTTACCATAAGAATCATTTGACAGGCAATGCTTTACGTGAGGACGCGGTTTTCCCCACCCACGGTGAGGCAATCAGTATGATGCTTTCCCATTTGCTGGGCGGCGTTATCGCTTCTATGAACGAGATCTCCTGCGTCGGTTTCAAGGTCGTCCACGCAAAGGGCGTGACCGGTGTGCAGTATCTCACCGACGATGTGCTAAAGGCAATGGCTGACTTCAATTCCGTTGCTCCTGCCCACAATCCCCCCTACATTGCCGCTATCCGTCAGTTCCGGGAACTGATGCCGGAAACTCCTATGATCGGCTCTTTTGAGACCGCTTTCCATGCAAATATGCCTGCGGAGGCTTACCTCTATCCCATTCCCCTGGAGCTGAGTAAAAAGCACGCCATCCGCCGCTACGGTTTCCACGGCGCGTCCCTGGAATATCTTTCTACCTGGACCGCAAACAAGATGGGTCGCAAGAATCTTAAGATCGTGTGCTGCCACCTGGGCGGCAGCGGCAGCCTTTGCGCCGTAAAGGACGGCATCAGTGTCGATACCACTATGGGCATGGGTCTGCAGTGCGGTGTGCTGCAAAACAACCGCATTGGCGATATGGATCCTTACATCATTTTCCATTTGGTAGAAGAGTGCGGCATGGAGCTTAGCGAAGTCAAGACCATGCTGCAGACCAAGAGCGGTCTTTACGGTATGTCCGGAGGTGTATCCAACGACCTGCGGGATATTCAGGAGGCCGCAGACGCCGGCAACGAGGACTGCAAGAACGCAGTTAAGGCCTATGCCTACGGCATCAAAAAGTACATCGGCGCATATACCGCCGCCATGGGCGGTGTGGACGCGGTGGTCTTTGGCGGCGGCATCGGTCGCAATAGCGCCTCTGTTCGTGCGATGTCCCTGGAGGGCTTAGAGTGCCTGGGCATCCACCTAGACGCTGAGAAGAACGAATCTCCCAAGGGCGGCGACGATCTGTCCAAGGCTGGAAGTCCCGTGCGTATCTTCGTGGTAGACACCAATGAGGAGATCATCGTAGCAAGAAAAGCAAAGGCGCTTTTGGAGCAGGCTGTATGAGAATCGAAACCGAGAGACTGATCCTGCGGCACCCGGTGGTCCGGGACGCTGAGGATTACTATGGGTTTTATAATTCTGATTTTGTACTGAAATACAATGCAATGGTGCCCTGCACATTGGAGCAACTTCGGCAGAGATTTACAAAAGAAGATCCGAGCACCCTTGTATTGCAGCTTAAAGA
The DNA here is from genome assembly GCA_045601675.1 of Faecousia sp. Lineage (GTDB taxonomy): Bacteria > Bacillota > Clostridia > Oscillospirales > Oscillospiraceae > Faecousia. The sequence goes on along the minus strand of JAZSAB010000042.1, from coordinate 4,545 downwards.
TACCGGCAAGGTAATCGGCGAAATATCCGTTCAGGAAGACAGTCTGCGCTACGGTGTTGCTTCCAAGGAGCTTTCCTATCTTCTGGGTGAGGATCACGCGCGGCAGGGATATATGAAAGAGGCGCTGCTGGCTCTTATTGAATATCTCTTCGAAAATGAGACCTTGGAATGTGTTTCCGCCCGATGCTTTGCTCCCAACACCGCATCTCTCGCGCTGCTGAAATCTCTTGGTTTCCAGCAGGTTGGCTATATTCCCCGCTGTGTAAAGGGATACGGCGGTATCATTTTTGACGATACGCTCCACTGCCTTTTCCGCCCTGAATAGGAGAAAACTATGCCTATTATCATTGAAATCACAGATTTTTCTGCGCCGGAGCTGGATGTATACGCCCGGCTAACGGAGGCGCAGCTATTAAACCGGCACAACTTAAAAGAGGGTCTCTTTATTGCGGAAAGTCCCAATGTGATCCACCGGGCGCTGGACGCGGGATATGAGCCGGTTTCTTTCCTGATGGAGCGAAAGCACATCGACGGACAGGCAAAGGATGTGATCGCCCGGTGCGGTGACATTCCGGTATATACCGCGGAATTTGATGTGCTAACCCAGCTTACCGGCTTTCAGTTGACCCGGGGAATGCTCTGCGCTATGCGCAGAAAAGAGCTGCCGACGGTGGCGGAGGTTCTAAAGGACGCAAAGCGCATTGCGGTTTTGGAAGACATTATGAATCCTACCAACTTAGGCGCGATCTTCCGCTCTGCCGCGGCGCTGAATATGGACGCAGTACTGCTGACCCCCGCCTGCTCCAATCCCCTGTACCGGCGCTCCTGCCGGGTCAGTATGGGTACGGTGTTCCAGGTCCCCTGGACCTACGCCGGAGAAAACTGGATCGAGGAGCTGAAAGACTTCGGTTTTAAGACCGCCGCTATGGCGCTGCGGACCGATTCCGTTTCCATCGACGATCCCCAATTAATGGCTGAAGAAAAGCTTGCCATCGTTCTTGGTACCGAGGGCGACGGTCTTGCAAACGATACCATCGCAAACTGCGACTACACCGTACTTATTCCCATGAGTCACGGCGTGGACTCTCTCAATGTGGCCGCCGCCAGCGCAGTTGCCTTCTGGCAGCTTGGAAACAAATAGCAAAACACCCCGGCTCATACGAGCCGGGGTTTAAAATATAAATACAATTAGAAAATCTTAAGGTGGTCCAAAAGCGCTTTTTCGGGACCGCAGTAGCCATTGAAGATACCGGATTTTTGGGATAGGCGAATGTCCTGAAGCACTTCGCTCAGGCTGCCGCTGATGGATATACCGGTAACAGGAATCACTTTATTTCCGTCATTATAGTACGCAAGCCGGATTTCGCCGCCAATGTAATCGCTATAGAAATCAACCTGCAAACCGGACATAGAAATAACTTCCAAAGTAGGCTCAGCAGAAAAGGCATCTTCCTCAGCGCTGCCGGCATCTACGGACAAGCAGCGCAGGTTACCGGTGGGTGTTTCGTTCAGGTACTGGCCATATCGGTTAGAACCGAAATAGTTGATGACCCGACTGTCTTCGATTAAGCGGACAGAGCCTAAGGAAAGACCGTCACTATCGAAGCTGGAGCTGCGGATGCAGCCAGGGATCTGACCAAACATAGTAATGCCGATCTTATCTCCTGTGGGCTGATTCTGAACGCAGTCACCCTTGCTGCGCAGGTTGGAATGGGAATAAATACTGCTGTAATTTAAGTCATCTGCAATGTTCCAGAACAGCTCGGAAAGCTCCTGCTTGTTCAGCACGACCTTGCAGTTGATAGGATCATCCGGCGTGATCGCTTCATAGCGAAGCTTTACTTCCTGAAGCTTGCCTGCAATTTCCTCTGTAACAAGTTCGCGGCTGTACTCGGCAAAATTATACTGCTCGTAAAGCTCTACACTCTGTTTTTCGCCGTTAAAGGTAGGAATGGCTTCCACCATCGCATCGTAGCGCCGCTGGGTCTTGTGCAGCCCCCGGCTGTTCAGAACGGTTTCTGTGTGCTTGTTGATAAAGATCTCGACAGAGTTCAAAGAAGCTCCGCTTATGGTATTTGCATCAAAAACAGCATCGGCGATCAAAGAAGCCAGATCCGCAGGCTCGTAATCGCAGAAATTGCTGGGCACTGCGTACTCGCCGGTTTGCGCCTGGGGCAGAGAATATGTCTGATTGTTAATAAGGGTCGCTTTTTCAACCGCCTCACAGATCAGCGTTGCAATCTGCGCCTCCGTGGTGGAGGGATACACATAGAATTGCGCATCGCCCTTAAAGCCGTCGTGGTCAACATAGACCGTCACTTCTTTATCGCAGTTGTCTGCTCTGCGGACAGTTTCCAGTTTTCCGTGAATGTAGAACAATTCGCAGGTTTCTTTTCTGTGAACATTGATCTTATAGTCGCTGACACGGGGATTCTCATTCAGCAGGTTTGTAATGATGTTCATCCCAATTTCACCTTCACTTTCAGTGCCGGACCGCCGTCGCTGACGCGGACCCATTCTTTGTAGCCTTTGCCGCACATACCGGAACCGGTGATCACAAAGTCATCGGAAACCATAGAGATGGACTTGAGCAAATCGGGAACATAGCCACTCATAACGACCGGAGAGACATAGTTTTCCGTTAATTTTCCATCCTTGATCTCGATGCCGTATTCCGCAACGCACTGAATTGCCCAGTTCTTGGGGTCTTCCATGCCATTGTTGGTTTCGAAAAGCATATAGCCGTGCTCGATAGATGCAATCATATCTTCCAGTTTGTCTGTGCCCTTTTCGAAGAATGTGTTGGTCATTCTGGAATAGGACTTGCGTCTGGAGGACTCTCTGCGTCCATTACCCGTGGGGGTTGTGCCTAACTGGGCTGCGGACGCATAATCGGAAATACCGGTGACCAGGATGCCATCTTTAATGATTTGGGTATCTCCCGCCAGGACGCCGTCGTCGTCGAAGAAATAGGAGCCTGCGCTGACCACAGCCGCGGCGCCGTCACGCATATTGCAAATGGGAGAAGCAACATATTTTCCCACATATTCCTTCGCAAGCGCCCGGTCTTTTACAAATTGATCCATTTCCACACCGTGACCAAATGCTTCATGGGCAATAAGTCCCGTGATGGTGGGATCGGTGATCACATCGTAAACGCCGGGAGTGATGGGTTTTGCCTGGGTGAGGATCTTGGCCTTACGCAGCAATTTTTCGATCAAAGAAGGCATATCAGAAATGATTTTCTCCATTTGATCGCCGTAAACGCCGTCATAAACCTGAACCAGCTTCTCTGTTTCCTTGTAGATGGCAACCAGGTTTCCATTGATCCAAACAAAGTTCTGATCCAGCTCCCGGTTTTCAGAGATAAACAGCTTGGAAACTTCATAGGAACTGATGGCAGCAAACGCATTCAGAATATACTGGCTGGACTGGAGCAGCTTATCCCGGTTCTCAACGCACACCTTCAGAAGCTGATCGTCGGAATAGTTATGCAGATCACTGGGGCGGCAGAATGACTGCTGCAAAGGCTCGTCCGCAAGATTCAGATTTCCGACGGCGGATTGCAACAGTTTAGCATTCAGGTGGAAAGCACCGGCAATTTTCTGTGCCAGTTCCGGAATGTTGCCACTGATATCATCGAGAGAATATTCGTAAATCAGTTTGCCGTCGGATAGTTTGATGACGAAACCACACTCTGTATCCCTACCGGTACTGATGTTGGAGGTATTCCGGTCAACGCGGACGGATTTGGATCTGATGTCAGAACCCAATATGCTGACATATTGGAACTCTTTTTTCAATTCACAGACCAGCGCTTTTGCGTCATTTCGTCTGGAATTCAGGAATTCGGAAAAACTCATAATGATCCCTTCTTTTTTATGTGATATATTCAGTATACCAAGGATTGGAGATTTTTCAAGATACGGATTAACGGAAGATGAATAAAAAGTGACCTCTGCGTTATGCAGAGGTCACTTTTTTTTAGGATAAAATTACTTCAGGGACTCTTCAACAGCAACGGCCACGGAAACGGTCATACCGACCATGGGGTTGTTGCCTGCGCCCAGGAAGCCCATCATCTCAACGTGGGCGGGGACGGAGGAAGAACCTGCGAACTGTGCGTCACCGTGCATACGGCCCATGGTGTCGGTCATGCCGTAGGAAGCAGGACCTGCAGCCATGTTGTCAGGGTGCAGAGTACGGCCGGTGCCACCGCCGGAAGCGACGGAGAAGTACTTGCGACCGGTCTCCATGCACTCCTTCTTGTAAGTGCCGGCAACGGGATGCTGGAAGCGGGTGGGGTTGGTGGAGTTACCGGTGATGGAAACGTCAACACCCTCGTAACGCATAACAGCAACGCCTTCACGGACATCGTCACAGCCGTAGCAGTTAACGGCAGCGCGCTCACCGTCGGAGTATGCGATCTTATTCACGATCTTCAGCTCGCCGGTGTAGTAGTCGAACTGGGTCTTTACATAGGTAAAGCCGTTGATACGGGAGATGATCTGTGCAGCGTCCTTGCCCAGACCGTTCAGGATAACA
>JAZSAB010000041.1:0-3142 GCA_045601675.1 Faecousia sp. | reverse complement strand
AATTTTGTTATTTACCTCATTGTAGGGATACTTCTCCTGGCGTGTCCGCAGACACCCGGGGGTCGGTGTGCTTGTGGTGCCCATACGGGAGAATGGATCGTCGGTGTTGATATAGGTGGTGCGATTCGTATAGGTCGTGTTATCGATCAAAGAATAGTCTGACTGGGACGATGCTCATATTCAAAAGCTTTAGAAAGATTCCGGTCATACCGTCTCCTCATAAGAATCCAGCAGCTTTTGAATCTCCTCCAGTTCTTTTTTGGTCAGAGCTTTGCGGGATGCAAAAGCCGCGATAAAGGCGGGCAGAGAGCCCTGGAAATTTTCCTGCACAAATTGTTCACTGCGCATGGCGTGGAACTCGTCTCTGGGGATCAGCACCGAGACTTTACAATTCTCCATAGCAAAAATTCCCCGCAAGCACAGCTTTTTCAGCACCGTGTAGGTGGTCGTGCGCGCCCAGTTCAACTCTTTTTCACACAGATTGATCAGTTCTCTTGTGGTCATGGGAGCATTTGCCCACACCAAGTCAGCAAAATGCGACTCCACAACGCCCAGTCTTGTATCTTCCATAATAGATCCTTCCTTTCGTGTTGGTCTATGTTACGTAGACATTTTACCATACTTTTTCCTTTTTGTCAAGATTTTCTATCACGAACCCCCTGCCTTGGGCTTCCTAAGGCAGGGGGTTGTGGTTTTTGGACACACGTAGTTACCCGGCAACTTGTCAGTTATGATTACTCCTGCATGATCAGGTAGTACATACCGGGGTATTCGGGGCCTACATGGAAGCGGATCCAGCCGTCTTCGTATTCCACCGGGATCCTTCCCACATAGTAGCCCTCGGAGTTGACAGACCACACACGCAGGCGGGGCACATCGGTCTTGATGGAAATGACCGCATCAATGACCTCCACCTCAATGGGGCCTGTGCCGAAGTCCAGCAGTTTTTCACCGTCAAACAACGCACCGCGGCTGTGGCTGCGGCCAATGGTAGAAAGAAGCATATTGTGGGAATGCTCGATGGGATCATCGGTTAGACTGGACAGGGCGATGGTCGCAAAGTCTGTATAGCAGTCCACCACCATACCGTTGAGCTTGACTTCCATATCCTTACGCAGTGTGCTTGCATTGTTGGTGCTGAGCATACCGTAGACCGCTTTTGTACGGGGGGTATCCACAGCGCCCATACGCTTTGCCACATCGCGCCACACCTCGCCGGTATCGGAAACGATCAGGTTGGGGTCGCGCTCAAAATTCTCCTCAATGGGGCGAATGTCGGTCAGATCTGATGTATCGGTGGTATCCAGCACGGAATCCACACGGTGGACCTCCATGGCAGTAGCCGTCAGGTTCAAAGGATTGTGGCCGTAATCGGTGATCTTGGCGCCGATGGTCTTTTTCGCCTGCTGAATATCGCCGCGGCGGATCATCAGCGCGCCGTGGTAGAACAGGCCGAACTTGCTGGGATCGTTCCAGCAGGTGAAGATACCCTCACGGTAAGGCACAGAGCCAATGGTTGAGGAGCTGGATTCCTTACCCAGCAGGTCACGCTCGCTGAGCTTGGTGCCGTAGGCGTAGGTATGGATGGTCATACCGCTCCAGCCCTGCAGGCAGGCGATGGCCGGGAACCAGATGGGGGCTTCGGCACGGTAGGAATTGGGCCAGGGCATATCCCACTCGGTCATAAAGAAGGGCTGACCGTGAATACGGGTGGAGCAAGCGCCGCCTAAGCAGCTGACAGGCTCTTCGGTCAGATGGCGGTTAAAGGTGGCTTTTTCATTCTCGCCCCAGCGCCAATCATAGAAATACCGGTGGCCGTCCTGGAAGTCCATATTCTCCTGGCTCTTCACCAAACCGCCGCGGATGGACCAGTTGGTGCCGGTAATGGGGATCTTCACACCCACCTCGTCACGCAGGTAATTGCGCATTTCCTCATAGAACTTCTTACCCAGATGCACACGGAAATCCACCATAGGCTGGTCGGTGTTGTACAGCTCACAGCCGTAGGCATCATAGTCGATATTTTGCTCTTTCAGCCACGCTGCAAACATATCCCGGAACATATCGTCGTAGTACTTGCTGCGCACGGAGTAAAGCTTGTGGTTGGGTTGGTGGACGAACATATCGTTTTCGTTGGTAATATCCACCATCACGAATACCGGATCGTCCTTATAGGCAAGGCCGGTGTAGGGATTGACGTGATTCCAGAAATTATAGGCGTATTCCTTTTGCAGTTCGATCATCTTGGGATCGTACAGGGCTACGCCCTTCATATTGTCGGTCAGCAGATCGGCATCCACCACGCCGTCGCCGGATTTAAACTTGCGGTAAGTGGTCACGTCGGTGGTGATGTAAATGCCCTGGTCTTTCAGGCACTTGATGAGATAGTCCATGCGCTCCATACACCGGGGATCAAAATGACGGGTATCCACCAGGCACTTGCCGGCAGTGAGCCGGAAAATATTGGGGGTCGCCCACTCCGCATCCATCTGGTGGAAACGCACGATGTTGCAGCCTGCCTGGGCAAGACGCTCTGCTACGCCTTCGGCATAATCGTGCTTGGGGAAGCAGCAGGCACCGTTGAAGATCACGCCCCAGAATTTGGCGGGGGTGCCGTCTTCAAAGGCAAACTGATCGCCCTTTACCTGGCAAAAACCATGTTTGCCGGCTGGCTTTTCGTTTTCAAAAACAAAGGAAATATCCACAGGCATTTGATCGGGGTAAAAATACACGGGCATATAGCGTGACATAAGCAAGTTTCCTTTCTTCCCGGCAGTGCCGTTTTCTTTATTATAAAAGGTTTCCACCCAAGGTGCAATTCCTTTTTGGGTCATATTCTTTTCAATTTTGTCCTGAATGGAAATACGGTTTACTTTTGGACGCCCGAGTGGTACAATAGGTAAAAACAGTTACCAAGGAGGACACTATGGAAGACAACACACCCAGACGCATTGACCCGCTGGTGATCCTGGTGGCGATCCTGGCTTTGTGCCTGGTGATCGTATTGGTGGGTAAGGGCTGCGCCACTCTGGTAGGCCCGGAAGACACCACCCCCACCACCACCTTAAGCCCACTGCCTACCGTTACCACCGCGCCTACCACCGCGCCCAAGTCGGAGGCCAAGCGGGGTTAGGAAGACAAA
>JAZSAB010000040.1:0-8040 GCA_045601675.1 Faecousia sp. | reverse complement strand
GGGTCGGCGCACACAAGGCTTAAATCGCCGAACTCGAACTGGTCCCGGATATGGGTGACGGATTCTGCCGCCAAAAGCGCGATGGTCTGGGCGGTAATGGTCATCTCCGCCTTGCACCACCAATCTTCTCTGCGGCGCAGGCTTGCGCCCATGGCAGTACCATCAAAGATATAGGGACCGGTGCCCAGGGGCAGATCCTCCTCCAGCTGGGTCGCCTTAATAATGGGGATATCCAGCAGGATGGGAAGATTTTCAAAGGCTGTATCCGTCTGGATCAGCAGACCTCCGTCCTCGGTAACGGACATAGCCGCAATGTGCTGGAAGCGTCCGCCGTAATAATCGCTTTTCTGCGCCTCCTCCAGACTTGCCAGCACATCCTGGATGGTGAGCTTTGTGCCGTCGGAGAAGGTAGCCTTTTCAATGTAAAAGGTATAGCTCTTCATATCCTCGCTGACCTTGTAGGTCTTGCAAAGCTGAGGCTGGGGCAGGTAATCCCGCCCGGTGGCAAAGAGGCTTTGGTACAAAAGGGAGAACAGAGCGCGGTTCGTAAAATCCGTGCTCTTATAGGGATTCATGGTGCGGTCCGGATAGTACGCCAGCACCAGGGACTGGTCCTCCTCTTCCTTTTCGGAGGGTATCGTCTCGCCGGTGTAGTCCTCCTCATAAACAAGGGCATCGCCGGTGGGGGTATAGTTGTCCGCTGCATTGCCGCAGCCGGCAAAAGCCGTCACTATCAGGCAAAAGCACAGTACGATGCAAAAAGCTTTTTTCACTTTTCTCCCCCTTTACACACAATGATCGCTCCCTGGGAGCCCCGGTCGCCCCGGGTGACCCGGTGGGACCAAAAACGGTTATGCTCACAGCAGGTGCATTCCCTGCTGACCTCGATGTTTTTCACACCTGCCCGGCGTAATAATGCCTCGTTGATCCCCTTTAGGTCAACGTGGTATTTTTCGCCGGTCTTTTTGATATAGTTTTCCGCCTCCTGCCCCAAAGCCGCAAGCATTGCCGCCGGGACATCCCCGTCGGTTTCGAAGCAGCAGCTTGCGATATTGGGACCGATGGCTGCCCGGATATTCTCCGGGTCGCAGCCATAGGCATGGACCATGGCTTTCACGGTTTTTTCCGCTAAGGCCTGGGCAGTGCCCCGCCAGCCTGCGTGAATGGCGCCCACCGCGCCGGTCTTTTCATCCCACAGCAGGATCGGTGTGCAATCCGCGGTGAAGACCACAAGTCCCACACCGGGCTCGTTTGTGATAAGGGCATCGCACTCCGGGTAGGTGTGGTGATCAAGTCCTGCGCAGTCCCCACTTCCGACCTTGCGGACAATATCAGAGTGGATCTGCCGGGTAAGCACCAGCTGACCTGCCGTAAAACCCAGAGCTTCCCCTAAAATGCGGTAGTTTTCCTCCACATTTTTGGGGTCATCCCCCCGGTGCATACCGATATTCAGGGAGGAAAGAGAGCCAGCGCTGACACCGCCGTACCGGGTGGTAAAGCAATGGGGCACAGCAATATTCTCTGCTTTCAGATATTCAAGAGCCCCCAACCGGACGGTAGTCAGTGACATAGTTAAACCTCTCTTACTGCGCAGACTTATCCTTCTGCATACAGCACTTTTTATACTTCTTTCCGCTGCCGCAGGGACAGGGATCGTTAGGACCGATCTTCTTGACGACACGCACCGGCTTTTTCTTAACAACGCTTTCGCCGGCGCCCACAGCGGTCACTTCCTTAGCCACCTTCTTGCGCTGGATCTGCTGGGGAGACTGGACCTGGACCAAAAAAACCCGGCGGACGGTCTCCTCACGGATGGCGCGGATCATAGCCTCAAACAGCTCATAGCCTTCCTGCTTGTAGGCGATGACCGGATCGTGCTGACCGTATGCCCGCAGACCGATGCCCTGCTTCAGATCGTCCATAGCGTCGATGTTATCCATCCAGTATTCGTCCACCACGCGGAGCATCATAACGCGCTCCACCTCACGCATAAAGTTCGGCGTCAGGCGCTTTTCCTTTTCCTCGTAGAAGGAAACGGCGGCGTCGTAAACAGCATCGCTGACATCGTTTGCCTTGGTAATGCCGGAAAGGTCGCAAGCGCCCTTGGCAAAGTAAATATTCTCAAACCGGGCAAGAATACGCTTTGCGGATTCCTCGTCTGCCTTTCCGCCGGTCTCGCTGAGCTCTTCCGCCACCGCGCTGTCTACAACATCCCGGAGGATGGACAGAATGTTATCCCGTAGGTCCTCGCCGTCCAGCACTTTTTTGCGCTGGGCGTAGATGACCTCACGCTGGGTGTTCATAACGTTGTCGTATTCCAAAACACTCTTTCTGGAGCGGAAGTTGCGGCTTTCCACGCTCTTTTGGGCGTTTTCCACGGCGCCGGTGATGAGCTTTGCCTCGATGGGCATATCCTCCTCAAGGCCCAGGGTCTCCATCATGTTCATGACCCGGTCTGTGGAGAAAAGGCGCATCAGATCGTCCTGCAGGCTCAGGTAGAAACGGCTTTCGCCGGGGTCGCCCTGTCGTCCACTTCGACCGCGGAGCTGGTTATCGATACGGCGGGACTCGTGGCGCTCGGTGCCTACAATGAACAGACCGCCGGCATCACGAACCTGCTGGGCTTCCTCGGAGATCTCATCCTTGTATTTTGCAAGGAGGTCCTCATACTTTTTGCGGACCGCCAGGATCTCGGGATCGTTGGTCTCCGCGTAGGAGTCCGCCTCCTGCAGGAGCTCCTCCGGAATATCCATTTTCTGCAGGGCGTTCATAGCCATATACTCGGCGTTGCCGCCCAGCTTAATATCTGTACCACGACCTGCCATGTTGGTGGCGATGGTCACCGCGCCGAACTTACCCGCCTGGGCAACGATCTGCGCTTCCTGCTCGTGGTGCTTGGCGTTAAGCACATTATGGGGGATGCCGGCGCGCTTTAAGAGCTTGCTGAGCACCTCACTCTTCTCGATGGAGATGGTACCCACCAGCACCGGCTGACCCTTCTTATGGCACTCCATCACCTGCTCGACGATGGCGCGGAACTTGCCGATCTCGTTCTTATACACCACATCGCCGTGGTCCTTACGGATCACCGGCTTATTGGTGGGGATCTCCACCACATCCAGGCGGTAGATAGAACCGAACTCCTCTTCTTCCGTCAGCGCTGTACCGGTCATGCCGGAGAGCTTGTCGTAAAGGCGGAAGAAGTTCTGGAAGGTAATGGTTGCCAGGGTCTTGCTCTCGCTGGCGACCTGGACATTCTCCTTGGCCTCGATCGCCTGGTGCAGGCCTTCGTTGTAGCGTCTGCCGTACATAAGACGACCGGTGAACTCGTCAACGATGATGACCTCACCATCTTTGATGACATAGTCAATGTCCTTTTTCATCAGGCCTCTCGCGCGCATGGCCTGATTGATATGGTGGGAGATGGTGGCATTTTCCGGATCACCTAAGTTCTCCAAGCCGAAGAACTTTTCCGCCTTGGCAACGCCGGAGGCGGTAAGGGTCACAGCGTGCGCTTTCTCATCCACCACATAGTCGCAGTCGTAGTTGTCCGTATCTTCCTTTTCATCGGTCTTGGCAAAGACCTTCTTGCGCATAGAGGCGACCAGATTGTCTGCCATTTGATACAGATGGGAAGAATCCTCGCCCTTACCGGAGATGATCAGGGGGGTACGGGCTTCGTCGATGAGGATAGAGTCCACCTCGTCCACGATGGCAAAGGCGTGACCACGCTGTACAAGCTCCTGCTTGTAGATCGCCATATTGTCACGGAGGTAGTCGAAACCCAATTCGTTATTGGTGCAGTAGGTGATGTCTGCGGCATAGGCCTTGCGGCGCTCCTCGGAGGACATTCCGGGCACCACATAGCCAACTGTGAGACCCATATAGCGGTGGACCTTGCCCATCCAGTCAAAGTCGCGCTTTGCCAGATAGTCGTTGACGGTAACCACATGGACACCGCGACCGGTCAGCGCGTTCAAGTATACCGGCAGGTTTGCGGTCATAGTCTTACCTTCACCGGTCTTCATTTCCGCGATACGACCCTGGTGCAGGATAATACCGCCCATAAGCTGCACGGGATAAGGCTTTTCTTCCAGCACACGCCAGGCGGCTTCACGGATCGCCGCAAATGCCTCCGGCAGGATATCGTCCAGGGTCTCGCCCTCCTGCAAGCGCTGCTTAAATTCCGCGGTCTTACCCTTTAGTTCCTGGGTGCTGAGGGCGGCATACTCCTCCTCCATTCCCAGGATCTTGTCCACCAGCGGCTGGATCTTCTTTATTTCACGCTCGGAACGGGTGCCGAACAGTTTTGTGATCAGTCCCATAAAAAGCTCCTCTCACTTTTCCATAAACTTACCGAATATTATAGCACATCCAAAACGAAAATAATAGACAAATCGTGAATAAAAACAAAAAAACTGTGGGGTTTTCCCACAGTCTTTTGGATTTAAGGTCTTTTCTTCAAATTAGCAGTAGCTGGGTCGTTCAGCAGTTTCCCCTCTTCCGAGAAACGGGAGCCGTGGCAGGGACAATCCCAGCTATGCTCCGCCGAATTCCATTTCAGCGCGCAGCCAAGATGGGGGCAGCGGGGCGCGGTGGGAGTCAGAAGATTTATCATCGACTCTGCGCAGTTACTAAAAAGCTTTTTATGCAGCACCGACCGGGAGGGATCGAAGGTCCTGGCATACGGATTCTCCCTGCCCTGCACCAAATCGCTGAGTATCATGGCAGAGAGCATAGACGAGGTCATCCCCCATTTGTTAAACCCAGTGGCAACATACAAATTGGGTGTTCCCTTGCTGTACTGACCGATATAAGGCATATCGTCCAGGGTCATACAGTCCTGGGTCGCCCAGCGGTAAACCTCCCGGGCACCCGGATAATACTTTCGGGCAAAGCGCTCCAATTCCTCCCAGGCGCCGCCCTTTTTACCGGTGCGATGTCCGCCGCCACCCAAAAGGAGATACTTCCCCCAATTCCGGAAGGAAAGACCGTTCTCCCTGGCATCCAGGTACATTCCGTCCACCTGTTCCGCATTTTCAAGCGCAAGGACATAGGATCGCTGCTGATATTGCTTCAAAAAGAAACCGCCGTGTTTGTTAAAGATTGGAAAATGCGTCGCTACAATAATCTTCTCCGCCCGGATATCGGCTTTTTCCGTGCGGACCGTATTCCCCTCAAAAGCGATAGCACGGGTATTCTCGTAGATCCGGAGATTCTTTGCAATGTCTGCCGCAAATTTCAGCGGATGAAACTGGGCTTGCCCGGAAAAGCGGACAGCTCCGGCACAGGGAAAGGGCAGTTTCGGCGCGCTGCTCCAGGCTGCCGGGATCTGTGCCCGGCGTAGCGCGTCCATCTCCTGCTCCAGCTTTTGGGGTTCGTCTACACTGTAAATGTAGTTGTCCTTTTCTTCCCAGTCGCAGTTTATGCCGGATGCCAGTTTTTTTAGGTTTTGGAGGGCCTCCTCATTGGCTTTCCAATACTCGTGGGCAGTTTCTGTGCCGAATTTCTTCGTCAGCTTGCTATAGATCAGTCCGTGCTGGGAGGTGGCTTTTGCGGTGGTGTTGACCGATGTGCCGCTCATAATGCGGTCCGCTTCAATGAGCGCATAAGAAACCCCCGCCTGCTCTAACTTATGGGCACACAGAAGTCCCGCCAAACCACCGCCGATGATCAGTACCTCGGTTTGCAGGTCCTTTTTCAGCTCCGGAAATTTCGGCAGGCAGACGCCTTGCGACCATATAGACTCTTTCATACTATCACCTAAATTAGTATGTGCAAAAGGTCCATATTTACAACAAAAAGGTCGTCCAAAGACGACCTTTTTAAGGAATCCATTGATATTTTCCAAGATCTACGCAGCCGTTAGGAAGAAAAGTAACTCCCTCGTTTTCCAGCATATTCCGCTGGATATTCGGTCCGCCAAATGCGAAACCAGGCGCCGTCCGCCCATCACGGTTGACTACACGGTGGCAAGGGATCTTCCCAAAGGCGGGGTTCTTATGGAGGGCATAACCGACAACCCGCGCCCAGCGAGGATTTCCTGCCAGGGCAGCCACCTGACCATAGGTTGCTACCCTCCCCTCCGGGATCCGGCAAACCACCTCGTAGATCTTTTCAAAAACAGTTACATCCTTCATAACACGCTTAAAAACCGTTCCGCATCACTGCGGTCCTTAAAAATGTGGATATTTTTCTTGCTGTATGCTTGCAAAAGCTCTAAAACTTTCGGTCTGCTGACCGCACTATACTGTCGGATAAACTCTATAAAGTCCTCGTCCTCGGTCTGATCCTCTACCCAGGGCATATCTGACCGGGGTTTTCCCCTGCGCTGTGCAATTCCTTCCAAACAGGTCTGCGTATCATAATCCAGGAAGAAGACCGTATCGCAGTTAGCCATGCGAAGGTCCATCGTTGCGCCGTAGTTTCCGTCGATGATCCACTTTTCCTGCTTCATCGCTTCGCACAACCTGGCATGGAACACAGCTTTATCCACAGTTGTCCGATCCGGATTCCAATACAGCATATCCATATGCACCAGAGGCAGATTTGTTTTCTTCGCGAGGGCTCTCGCAAAAGTGCTCTTACCGCTGCCCGGGCAGCCGATCACAATTACTTTCTCCACGAAAAGCACCTACCAGGTTTCTTTCACACGCTCCAGGGCAGCGATACCGCCTGCGGAAAGCTCCTCCGTAACCACAGGGCTGGTGCGCAGACCCTTTTGGAAGCATTCCAAAATGTGCTGCACTTCGTAAATGAGCTCGTGCTCGCAAGGAATATGCACCGTTTCCTCACCCGCATCCGTATGGAAGATCGCCTTGCGGGCCTTCCAATACTCCGGCAGCTCTGCGTATCCCTTTGTGCCGAAGATCCGGCAAGTATTATCAAGCTTAGCTCGGGTGCTGTTTTTTGCGGAGAACAGTACGCCGCTCTCCGTTTCGCCGGATAGAATATACTGCCATTCCACGCCGGTCTCCAGCTTAGACGGCACGCCTGAAATGGTTTTTATAGGGCCAAAAAGCCACTGCAGCAGTTGCACCGCATAAATACCGCTGGACAGCAGCGGTCCGCCGCCGGCATCACGATCGAACATCCAGCCGTTGTAGGATGCGGGGAAACTATGGCTCATCTCCACCATATAAATATCCCCCAAAACGCCCTCTGCTATGCGCTTTTTGACCTCCAAAACCGCGGGCAGGAAGAGCATCTTCTCCGCCTCCATGAAAAAAAGATCTCTTTCACGGGCGATCTGGAACAACTCTCTGGTCTGCTTTTCCGTTGTGGTGCAAGGCTTTTCACAAACCACATGCTTACCGCATTCCAAAGCCGCCTTAGCCCAGGTATAGTGCTGGGCATTGACGTTTGAAATGTAAACGATATTGATATTCACGTCCGCAAGCAACTCATTGTGACTGCCGTAAGCCTTGGGAATATCCCACTGCTTAGCCTTTTCCCCTGCCTTTTCCAAAGTACGGGAGGAGACTGCCAGTATTTCGCCAGCCTCGGCAGCGCGCACAGCCGCAATAAACCGAGGCGCAATGGAAGATGTGCTGAGGATGCCGTATCGTAATTCGCTCATAGCTACCTCCATGAGTTTTTCTTTTATTGTATCACAGAAATTAGAACTTGCAAACAGAAAGAAAAAGCGGACCTAACCAGACATCCGATGTGATCCCCTTGTTGGACAGCAACTCGCTACGCTCGCTGCAAAAATTCCACCAATCAATCGTGCCGCGCATAAGTTCGCGCTTTTGGGGTGTCATCTATCGAACGATTGATTCTCCCGATAACCAAAAAAGCCAAGAAAAAACCACCCGTTTGGGTGGTTTTTCTTGGCTCCCCTTGTTGGACTCGAACCAACGACCTGCGGATTAACAGTCCGTCGCTCTACCGACTGAGCTAAAGAGGAATATTTGTGTTGGCATTACCTATCTTCCCGGGCAGTCACCCGCCAAGTATTGTCGGCGCAAGCGAGCTTAACTTCTGTGTTCGGGATGGGAACAGGTGGACCCTCGCAGCAATCAATACCAACTCTATGGA
>JAZSAB010000039.1:0-6495 GCA_045601675.1 Faecousia sp. | reverse complement strand
GTGTAGGTATGCTGGTCTGCCTTGTCCACTTCGTGGCCGTAGTACATACCGGGAGAGCGAACGATCTGGGATACGATGACACGCTCAGCGCCGTTGATGACAAAGGTGCCGCCGTTGGTCATGATGGGGAAATCACCCATGAAGATATCCTGCTCTTTGATCTCCTCGGTTTCGGTGTTGCGCAGGCGTACACGCACCTTGATGGGCTTTGCATAGGTAGCATCGCGCTCCTTGCACTCCTCGATGGTGTACTTGGGCTTGTCTTCCATGGTGTAATCCAGGAAGCTCAGCTCCAGCTTACCGGAGAAATCGGTAATTACGCCAACATCCTTAAAGACCTCACGGAGGCCTTCATCCAGGAACCACTGATAAGAGTCCTTCTGGATCTTCAGCATATTGGGCATTTCCAGGATCTCCTGGTACTTTGCGTAGGACTTACGCATGGTCTTGCCAAACATCTGGTCTTTGACCATTGCCATATGGATCATCACGCCTTTCTTTTGGCTTTCGCCTGAATGATGTGTTTTCGACTTTTGATACGCCTGGGTCGGTTGACACTTTGTTTCGATTCTACTTGACAACCTTGCCAAACTATGCTAAAATGATTTATACAGGGGTGTATGGGGCAAAACGGCATACTCCCACAGTATTGAAGGTCATTGTAACACATATTTTTCCAGATGTCAATATATAATATAGTATTTTGCCGAGGATTTCCTCGGTTTTTTTGCGCCCATTTTCAAGGATCTTGTAGAAATTTCCGCTAAGCTGTGATATGATACAGAAAATGTGCGCCGGGTCTTCCCCGCCGCAGAAACGGAGGAAAGAAAAATGGATGCAAAAACCGTGGCAAGAATTTTCGAGGAAACCGCTTATGTGCGTATGGGCGGCAGTGAAGAAGAGCTCCGCTGTGCAAAATATCTGCAGGACGAATGTAAGAAGCTTGGTCTTGAGGCTACATTGGAGGCATTCCCCGTTGAGATGAGCGATCTGCATAGCGCAAGCCTTACCGTAGACGGCGCGGAGATCACCTGCAAGGGTTATTTTTGCGCAGGTACCGGCGAAGTGGAAGCGCCCCTTTACTACCTCAAGGACAACTCCCCCGCGACCCTTGCCGGCTGCAAGGGTAAGGTCGTTATGATCGACGGTTACCTTGGCTACTGGCGCTACCAGGATATGCTGGAAAACGGTGCGGTTGGCTTTATCACCTATGACGGCAACGCAAACTACGCTGACCGGGACATCGATCAGCGGGAGCTGCGCAGCTTCGTTTCCAAGGGAGTAAAGATCCCCGGCGTGAATATCAACGCAAAGGATGCTATCCAGCTTATTAAGTCCGGCGCTAAGACCGCGAAGATCACCCTTTCCCAGACCGAGTACACCGGCAATTCCCACAATGTGATCCTGGATCTGCCCGGCACCCGGGAAGAGTACATCGTCTTTACCGCCCACTACGACTCCACTTCCCTGTCCCAGGGCGCTTATGACAATATGTCCGGCTCTGTGGGTCTGCTTGCTTTGGCTGAGAAGTTCTCCAAAGAGCCTCACGCATTCGGTCTGCGCTTTATTTGGTGCGGCAGTGAGGAGCGCGGTCTGTTGGGCGCAAAGGCATACTGCGAAAATCACGACCTCAGCAAGATCGTTTTGAACATCAACTTAGATATGATCGGCTGCATTATGGGCAAGTTCATTGCCTGCTGCACCAGCGAGGAAAAGCTGGTCCACTACCTGCAGTATCTGTCCGCGGAGACCGGCTTCGGCTGCGGTCCTTACCAGGATGTCTACTCCAGCGACTCCACACCCTTTGCGGATAAAGGTATCCCCGCGGTGTCCTTCGCCCGGATCGCCCCCGGCAACACCGCCACCATCCACAACAGCTACGATACCTTAGCTGTTATGTGTCCCGAGCAGATGGTGGAAGACATCGCATTCATCGGTACATTCACTGAGAGAATGGCAAATGCCGCCGTCTGCCCCGTCAAGCGGGAGATGCCGGAAAACATGAAGGAAAAGCTGGACGAATACCTGATGCGCAAGCGTCCCAAGAACGCATAATCTCCATACCGCCCGGATAACAACTCCGGGCGGTATTTTTCTGCCTCTATTTGGAAAACCTAATCATTGACAATCGACGCTTTTTGTGAGAAAATAGACGATAATTTGAGAAACATAGGGGGATATCCATTATGATACAATCCAGAACCCATAACTGCGGCGAGCTGCGGCTTGCCGACGCCGGCAAGAATGTTACCGTTGTCGGCTGGATGGAAAACGTCCGTGAGGTGGGTGCTAATTTTGCATTTATCGTGCTTCGTGACTTTTACGGCACTACTCAGGTGGTGGTGGAGACCGAAGAGATGATGAAGATCATCAAGGGTCTTAACAAGGAGACCACCATCTCCGTCACCGGTACTGTCCGGGAGCGCGAGAGCAAGAACACCAAGATCCCCACCGGTGAGATCGAGGTTGTTCCCTCCGAGATCAAGGTCCTGGGCAAGTGCCGTCACAACGCTCTGCCCTTCGAGATCAACAAGTCTAAGGACGCAGACGAGAATGTCCGTCTGAAGTACCGCTACCTTGACCTGCGTAATCCCGCTGTCAAGCAGAACATCATCCTGCGCTGCCAGGTTGTCGCCGAGCTGCGCCGTCTGATGACCGAGAAGGGTTTCTTAGAGATCACCACCCCCATCCTCACCGCCTCCTCTCCCGAGGGCGCGAGAGACTACCTGGTGCCCGCAAGAAACCACCCCGGCAAGTTCTACGCGCTGCCCCAGGCTCCCCAGCAATTTAAGCAGCTGCTGATGACCTCCGGTTTCGACCGCTACTTCCAGATCGCACCCTGCTTCCGTGACGAGGACGCCCGTGCGGACCGTACTCCCGGTGAGTTCTATCAGCTGGATATGGAGATGGCGTTCGCTACTCAGAACGACGTGCTGACCACCCTGGAAGAGGTGCTGGTGCCCGTATTTGAGAAGTTTGGCAAGTATAAGCGCATCTCCCCTGCTCCCTTCCGTCACATTCCCTTTAACGAGGCTATGGAGCGCTACGGCTCTGATAAGCCGGATCTTCGTATCGACTTAGAGATCCAGGACATCACCGATACCGTCGCCGGCTGCGAGTTCGGACCTTTCCAGAACGCAACCGTCAAGGCTGTGGCTGTTGATAACTTCGCAGAGGGTCGCAAGTGGATCGATAAGCTCTTGAATGACGTTGAAGTCCAGACCGGCAACAAGGCTTGCTGGATCAAGGTAGACGAAAACGGTGCGCTTACCGGCGGTGTCTCCAAGTTCCTTACCGACTACACCGCAGCGCTGACCGAAAAGCTCAGCCTGAAGCCCGGCAGCTTCGTATGTATGGCAGCCGGCAAGAAGGCCGCTGCACAGAAGACCGCAGGTGTGATCCGCACCATGATGGGCAAGCGCATTCCCGGTCACTTCGACGAAGATCAGTACGCAATGTGCTGGATCGTGGACTTCCCCATGTACGAAATGGGCGAGGAGTCCGGCGAGCTGGAATTCTGCCACAATCCCTTCTCTATGCCCCAGGGCGGTATGCAGACTCTGCTGGACGCTGAGGGTGACACTGAAAAGCTGCTGGCCATCAATGCCGACCAGTACGACCTGGTCATCAACGGCTATGAGTCCGCTTCCGGCGCTGTCCGTAACCACGATCCTGAGATCATGGTCAAGGCATTCCAGATGGTTGGCCTGGGCGAAGAGGATGTGAAGGCAAAGTTCCCCGCAATGTACAACGCCTTTACCTACGGCGCGCCTCCCCATGCAGGCGCCGCTCCCGGTGTGGACCGCATCATCATGCTGCTGACCGGCGAGGAATCCATCCGCGAGGTCATCACCTTCCCCATGAACAAGACCGCTCAGGACCTGATGATGGACGCACCCACCACTGTTTCTCAGAAGCAGCTGGACGATGTGCATATCCTCATCAACGAATCCCATCTACAGTAAAAATTTATCCCCGGCAGGCTCACCTGCCGGGGATTTGCTTTTCGTCCGATTGTTTATGTAGGGGCGGTCACTGACCGCCCGCCAGATTCCGAGAACCATCGTCATTTCTTGTAGGGGCGGCAATCTGCCGCCCGTTTCTAATCCATCTACACCAGATCTATTGTAACACAGCACATTAGATCAGTGCAGAACGCGCGGTTGGTAACCGCCCCTACAATGTTGACTTCTGGTTTTCACTATCCATTGAAAGATGCCCGGTGGTCAGCCCAGGCATTTTCTTAGCTGATATTCTCCGGGAAGCCGTTCATGCCCTGGATGTACTCCAATGGTACGGCAGGAACGTAGTAGGTGCCATACACCTTAAGTCCCGGTGTTTGTTCAATTTCTCCATCCGTTTCTATCACAAATACGTAGTACGGGATATAGTACTCCTCAAAACCGGTAGCGCTGTATGTCAGGTATACCTTTTCGATCTTGGCACCCGGCACAACGGTCATAGAGGAATCTCCGGTCAGGAAATATCCCTGGTAAAGAAGTTCCTTTGCCTGGGTTGCGGTAAGTGCTGGGTAACTACCCGCCTCTTCGCTCAGATCTTTCATTGTCAGATCAACTGCGTAAATGCCGTTTTCTATGATCACAAACCGGGCACTTCGGAAGCAGGAATTCAGAATGTTCTCCAATAGTGTGTCCCCATTTTCATAGAAATGAATCTGGAAACTCCGCTCACCGTGGATATTATAATCGCCGCCGGAGCTCTCGGTTACAGGATCCTGGTATCCCAAATATTCACCATATGTTTCCAGCAGATACCCGGCGGTTTTCTCCGCCTGTTCATATGTGCTATTTTGCGTATATTCCTCCGGGATCGGGATGGGCTCCGCGAAAATGACCCTTACGCTGTGACCGCCCTCTACCCGGATCTCGCCGATCTCTGCCATACCGCCAAACTGCTGCCGGATGCTTTCAATAAGCGCCTTTTCTTCATCCTCCGTCATCTGCGGCGGTTCGCCTGCCCCGTTTCGCACCCACTGATTCTTATAGATAGGCAGCGTGGATAGCTCCGCGTCCTCTTTCCACGGACCGGAGGGGATAACCTCCGAAGCATTATAGGCGAAAAAGCCTTTTCCTCCGCCGGCGGTCTTGAATGTGAGGTCCGGAAATTTTGTAGAGACCGGGGTCTTGGGAGCGGCAGGCCACAGAAGTGTCAGCAACACCGCGGCACAGGCGGCTACCGCCGCAGCGCCCACAAAAACTCCCCTTCCCCTGCTCTTTTCCGGGGCAGCCTGCGTGATGTATTCCTCTTTCACAAGACCCAGGGCATGAATGATCTGTTCAGATTTTTTCATAGCAACCCCTCCTGTTCCAGCCGTTTCCTAAGCGACTCTCTCATCCGGTGCAGGCGCATTTTTACCTGCCCATCTGTCATTGCTAATCCGCTAGCGATCTCCCGGATCTCAGAAAAGTACCAGTAGCGGCGCAGAAACAGTTTCCGGTCTGTAAGTGAAAGCTCATCTAAAAAATCATTCAGCACATCCCGCAGTGCGATCCTGTCCAGAATTTCCTCTCCATCGCATCCGGAGAGGCAATTTTCCAGTTCTTCAATAGGAACTGTCGCTCCGGATCGCTTTTGCGCCCGCTCATACTGATAGCGGTTCAGCGCCAGATTCCGGGTGATTTTACCCAAAAATGCCATAAACTTTTGAGGTCGCTGGGGTGGAATACTCTCCCAGGTCTTTATGTAGGTATCACTGACACATTCCTCGCTGTGCTGATGATCGGAAAGAATATTATACGCTATACAGTAACAAAACTTTCCGTATTTCTTCGCGGTGTGCGTGATAGCGGTCTCCGAGCGCTGCCAGTATAGCGCAATGATCTTCGTATCGTCCATATTACTCTTTCCTCCTTTCTGTCTCCTCACTATATATGACAGAAATCAGCATGCAAAGGTAACAAAATGCCCGGTCGGTTGACCGGGCATTTTTTAAGCAACTTAAGCCTTAGCCTTAGCAGCCAGCAGAATCTTCTCTGCCTCGGGGTTCCACAGACCCTTGTTAGCCTTACAAACTCTATCCAGCTCTGCAAACAGAGGATCGGTCTTACCCAGCTCCTCGAAGTCTGCGATAGCGGTCAGAGGCAGTTCGATGTGGTTGTAGATCAGCTTCTTGCCGCCGGGGATGGAAGGCAGGTTGGTAACGGTGTCAACAACAGCGTTCAGGCCGCCGATGTGGGTAACCAGAGCAGCAGGGTTCAGCTTGCCCTCGTTCATCATCTTGATGGCTTCCTTCATATCATCGGTGTTGCCGCCGGAGGTGCCAACAACGTGGGTGTACAGGTAGTGAACATTGTACCAGTTGAAGGGTGCCTTGAACTGGGTGTCGGTGGGGCCTGCGAAGAAGTTCAGGCAGCCGTCGAAGCCCAGGATGTCGTCAGCCTGCTCGATAACGGGCTTAACGGGAGCAAAGCAGATAACGTCGTCGTAGCCGGTGCCGCCGGTGAGGCTGCGCAGGTACTCGGTAGCGTTCTCCAT
>JAZSAB010000038.1:0-4204 GCA_045601675.1 Faecousia sp. | reverse complement strand
ACAACCGCATCAGCAACATCGATACCCCCCTGGAAAACGGCGATGTGGTGGAAGTCATCACCGCAAAGAATGCCAAGGGACCCAGCCGTGACTGGCTGACCATCTGTAAATCCAACCAGGCCCGCACCAAGATCAAGCAGTAGTGCAAGAAGGAAAAGCGGGAAGAAAATGTGATCCACGGCAAGTCGAGCTTCGAATCGGAAATGAAGCGGCTTATGTTCCCCGTAGGCATCATCAACGATCCCGAGCTGGAGCCTGTGCTCCTGCGCAAGCTGGCCTTCGATACCTGGGAGGATATGTACGCTGCCATCGGCTACGGCGGTTTGACTGCCCAAAAAGCCGTTGGCCGCATCCGGGACGATGTGAATAAAGCTTTGAAGGCCCAGTCTGCAGACAAGACCGACAGCGTGGTACAGAAGCTTGTCTCCACCTCCCAGAATAAGGACCGCCACGGTGTCAACGGCGTCATCGTGGAGGATATCGATTCCTGCATGATCAAGTTCTCCCGCTGCTGCACCCCGGTGCCGGGAGATTCCATCATCGGCTTTATCACCAAGGGCTTTGGTGTTTCCATCCACCGGATGGACTGTCCCAACGCCGCCAACCGGGACGATCCCAAGACCGCTGCCCGCTGGGTCCGTGTCAGCTGGGCGGACCAGGAGGCCCAGCCCTTCGAGACTACCTTGGAGCTGGACTGCATCACCCGCGACGGACTTTTCCTGGATGTGGCAACCACCCTAAGCGGCGCCCGTGTCCGTGTTAAGGAATTAAACGGCAAGGACCTGCCCGGCGGACGCAGTATGTTTACGGTCCGTTTTGAGGTCAAGGATGTTTCCGAGCTGGAGTCCATCCGCAATAAGCTCATGAGCATCCGGGATGTGGTCGGCTCCCGCCGAGGACAAAACTAAAAAGGGAGGGCATTGCTATGCGCGCTGTACTGACAAGAGTAACCTCCGCCTCCGTCACCATCGACGGCGAGGTGGTTGGTTCGATCGGCAAAGGCTTTCTCATTCTCCTGGGCGTCGGTCCGGAGGACACCGAGGAGCATTGCCGCTGGCTTGCCCAGAAGATGCTGTCCTTGCGGATCTTCGAGGACGAAAACGGCAAGATGAATTTGGGTCTTGAGGATGTGGGCGGTCAGGTGCTGGTGGTAAGCCAGTTTACCCTCTACGGCAACTGCCGCAAGGGTCGCCGTCCCAGCTTTACCGATGCCGCAGGTCCGGACTTGGGCAACCGCCTGTACGAAAAGTTCCTGGACATCTGTACGGAACTTGGCTACGAACCCCAGCACGGCAGATTCGGTGCGGATATGAAGGTCGCCTCCGTAAACGACGGTCCCGTGACCCTCATTCTGGATACCGCCGAGCTGATGGACACACCCAGACGAAAGTAATGGACAATTGACAATGGACAATTGACAATTTTCCTTTTTTAACGAAAGGAATACGTATATGCTAAACATCCGCACTTTGGTTTTGGGCGCGTACCAGACCAACTGTTACCTTATTTGGGCAGACGACAGCAATACCTGCGCCGTCATCGACCCCGGCTATGCCCCGGAGCGTATTTTGGACGCCGTCCGTAAAGAAGAAAAGACCGTGGAAGCGATCCTGCTGACCCACGGTCATTTTGACCACGTGGGCGCTGTCCGGGACATCGTTTCCGAAACGGATTGCCGGGTCTACCTCTGCCCCGACGAGCTTTCCCAGCCGGAGGCTATGACCGCCGGTCCCCTCTTTTATACCCACACCTACAGCGAAGGCGACCGGATCTGTGTCGCCGGTGTTTCCCTGCGGGTTCTGCAGACCCCCGGTCATACGCCCGGCTCTGTCTGCCTCCAGGCGGAAAATGTGCTCTTCTCCGGTGACACCCTGTTCTGCGGCTCCTGCGGCAGAACGGACTTCCCCGGCGGCAGCACCGCCACCATCTTAAAGTCCCTCCGGCGGCTGGCATCCATTCCGGAAGATCTCCGGGTGCTGCCCGGTCACGCAGAGGAGACCACCCTTTTTAGAGAAAAACAGTATAACCCCTTTTTACAAGGATGACATTTTATGGATCTGAAACTGATCGGTCATGATGACCGCTATGCCATAGAGCAGCTGCAAATGTCGCTGTTTCCCCAGGGAACAGAGGGCTCGGCGGTATCCCGGCTGTACCGGGGAGAGACCTTTCTCACCGCCGTCACCGTCATTGAAAAGGACGGTGTAAAGAGCCGGGGCGTCCGCAAGATACGGGCAGATAAGGAAACCGTCCGCCTGCGCCGCCAGACCCTGCAGCAAAGCTATTACCGGGCAGCCCTCCCTCATCTTCCCGCACCACCCCCCTGGGGTGCTCTTGCCGGCGTCCGCCCCACCAAGATCTCCACAAAGCACATCTTAGAGGGCGGTACTGTATCTTCCGCCAAGGCGCTTCTGCGGGATGTTTATTATGTGACGGAGGACCGGCGGGAACTGGCGGCAGACTGCTCCGCAGCCACCGTCCGGGCAGCCTCTCTCATTAACGAAAACGACATCTCCCTCTATGTGGGCATTCCCTTTTGTCCCACCCGCTGCACCTACTGCAGCTTTGTCAGCCGCAGTATCGGAAAGCGCACAGAGCTTTTGGACCCCTATCTCTCCGCCCTTTATAAGGAGCTGGAGCTGGCGGGAAAACTTTTGGAAAAATCCGGACGATTTGTTCGTACCATATACATAGGCGGCGGCACTCCCACCACCCTCTCTTCCCAGCAGCTTGCCGAGCTTCTTGGTAAGATCCGAGAGCATTTCGACCTTTCCCGCTGCATCGAATTTACGGTGGAGGGCGGAAGACCGGACACCTTAAACGAAGAAAAGCTCTGCGTGATCCGGGAGCACGGCGCGGACCGTATGAGCATCAACCCCCAGAGCATGGAAGATAATGTTCTGCGTGCCTGCGGTCGCCCCCACACCGCCCTGGATGTGCAGATGCGCTACCAGGAGGCAGAGCGTTGCGGCTACGATGCCATCAATATGGACCTGATTGCAGGTCTTCCCCAGGACTCCTACGAGGGTTTCTGCCGGAGCCTGGACCGGGTAGCCGCCTTAAACCCCGCCAACATCACAGTCCACACCCTGGCTCTCAAAAAAGGCGCAGACCTCTTTGAAAGCCGGGCAAATCTTCCGGGCGGCGAAGAAGTCGCCCAAATGGTGGAGTATGCAAACCGCACCCTCCGCGCTCTTGGCTACAAACCCTACTACCTCTACCGGCAGAAATATATGTCCGGCAGCTTTGAAAATGTGGGCTGGAGCCGGGACAGCTTAGACTGCCTCTATAACATCTATATGATGGAAGAGCTGCACACCATCCTCTCCTTAGGTGGTGGCGGCATGAACAAGGTAAACTTCCCCGACGGCAGCCTCCAGCGGTTCCACAACCCCAAGTTCCCGGAGCAATACATCGGGCAGCTGGACAGCGTCCTCAGCCAAAAAGAGGAGCTTTTCCGCCTGCTGCAGAAAGGATCGATCTGATTTGGATATACTGATTGCAAACGCCACCGTAGTTACCATGAACGAGCGGATGGACGTTTTGTTCGGCGCTTTTATCGGCATCAAGGACGGTAAGAT
Organism: Faecousia sp.; assembly: GCA_045601675.1. Lineage (GTDB taxonomy): Bacteria > Bacillota > Clostridia > Oscillospirales > Oscillospiraceae > Faecousia. Next base: position 623 of record JAZSAB010000038.1, on the reverse strand, counting down.
CGCTTATATCGGGAGCGAGCACCCCAAGGATCCTCCCGCCTCCATCATTGACGGCACGGGTATGGTTGCCATGCCCGGTCTCATTAACTGCCACACCCACCTGGCATCTACCGCTCTGCGGGGATACTTAGACGATGTGTCCCGCCGGGAGGCTTTGGAGACCCGGCTGCAGAAGGAAGACAAGCTGGACAACCGCAGCGCCAAGGCATCCGCCCTTTTGGGCATTGCCGAGTGTCTGCGCTTCGGTGTGACCTCCGTTTCCGACCTCTACTACTATCCCGATGCCACTGCCGAAGCGGCAGAGGAGGCAGGCATCAAGGCAAATGTTGCCCCCTCCGCCTACCGATTTATCGATGAAAGCGAAGAATTTGACTTCGACACCGACGAGCAGTGCCGGGAACTGGTGAAAGTAACGGAAAAATGGCACAATTTCGAAGACGGCCGCATCAAGATCGATGCAGGCATCTACGCAGAGTACACCAGCAACTACCCTCTTTGGGAGGGTCTTGCGGACTTCGCGAGAGAAATGGGTCTGGGCTTCCAGCTCCATCTTTCCGAAGCAAAGGAAGAATCCGATTCCTGCCTGGATCGCACCGGCTTGGAGAGCGCGGAGCTTCTTGCCT
>JAZSAB010000037.1:0-3870 GCA_045601675.1 Faecousia sp. | reverse complement strand
TTGGCCTCCGACTTAGAAGGCGGCGCGGGTGTGGCAGAGGGTGCAGAGCGCTCAGCCCCAGCTTATCGACGGGGCGAGCTTGCTGTCGCTGATCCGGGAGGAGTGGCAGGATGCCTCTACATATCTGCAGCTTTCCCGCCGTGTCCAGGGAACAAGCAAGACGCTGCTCTTTAGCCTGTACCAGGAGGAGCAGACCCATGTGGCTTGCCTGAAGGGAATCTATACGCTGATCACCGGCTCTCACGCCCAGGTCCAGGCAAAAACCGGCGGGAAAGAAACGGTCAGTAATATTCTGCGCCGGTGCTACGGACGGGAGATGCGGGCGCTGGCCTGGTATGAAAGCAGGTTAAATGACCCGGAATACGGGCAGGTGTTCTCCCGGCTTGCCGCCCAGGAGCGGGAGCACTGCAAAAAGATCCTGGAGCTTTTGGGCTCAGTCCCAACCACCGTATAAAAAAGACCGCCCAAGGCGGTCTTTTTCAATGGACAATTGACAATGGACAATGTAGGGGACGGGTTTCCCGTCCCGCCGGTTGCGAAAAACTATCGACCTGTTTTGTAGGGGCGGTTATTAACCGCCCGCGGGCGATCACTGATCGCCCCTACGGATCCTGCATCACAACTTCACATTATAGGTGCGGGAGGCTTTCTTAAGATTTCCGTTGTCGGCTTCCATGTCGATCTTCTTCCAGGCGGACTTGCTGCCGGCGTAGCGGACGGTCTTTAGCTTGGGGGTGTTAAAGAAGGCGCTTTCGCCGATGAACGCCACATTCTTACCCATGGTCACCTTGGAAAGCTCGTAGCAGTCGCTAAACGCCAGGAAGTCGATGGAAGTAACGGAATTGGGAATGGTAATGGATTTGATGGGGCAGCCGCGGAAAGCGCTGCCGCCAATGGTGGTGATGTTTTTGCCGAGGGTAACTTTAGAAAGACTTCCGCAGGAGGCGAAGGTGCCTTCGTTGATGACGATCACGGCGTCGGGGATGACGATGGAGCTGATATTATCACAGCCTAAGAAGGCACGGCTACCGATGGTTGTCAGCTTTTTGCCGAATTTTACATTGGTAAGATTCCGGCAGTTCCAAAAAGCCTCAGAACCGATGACGATCAGGCTGGAGGGGAAGTTGATGGTCCGCAGCCAGTAGCAGCCCTCGAACGCGTTCTCGCCAATGAAGGCTACCCGCTTGCCCAGGGTCACCTTTTTCAGTTTCAAACACAGACGGAATGCGTCGGGACCGATCTCAGTCACTTTGTTGGGGATCTTGATGGAAGTAAGCTTGTTGCAGCCCTCAAAGGTGCCTGCGCCGATGGCTCTTACATTCTTGCCGATGGTTATTTTGGAAAGCGAAATACAGCTCTTAAACGCGAAGTTCTCCACAGTAGTAACCGTGCTGGGAATGGTAATGGACTTTAGCTTGTTGCAGAATCCAAATGCTTTCTGCCCGATGGTTTTCAGACCCTTGGAAAGGGACACTTTTGTCAAAGCGTCGCAGAACGCAAAGGCTTCCTCGCCTATGTAGGTGACCGTACCCGGCACCACAGCGGTCTTTACCTTGGGAAAATCCCGGAAAGCAAAGTGACCGACACCGGTGACGCCCTCTTTAATGAGGATCTTCTTGACCTTGGCGCTGTACTTTGCCCAGGGGAAGTCCGTATTGCCGACTCTTACGATATCCGACTTTCCGGAGAGGATCAAGGTGCCCTTTTCGGTGAGACTCCAGGAGATCTTACCATACTTGCCGCTGGCGACTTTGGTGACCGCCTCCGCCCGGGTGGGGAGCAGCAGAAGACAGCTAAGCAGCAAAAACAGAGCCAAAAATGCAGTAAAGAAACGTTTCATAATAAAGACCTCCTTTGCAGTTCGGTGGGGTTTACAATATGCGGAGATAATATGTATTTTATTTGCAGATTTCGCCGCCGAAGATGACGGTCTTTACATTCATCTTGTGGTCGGTGAGGATCAGGTCAGCACGCTTGCCAACGGCGATCTCACCGCGATCGTCCATACCCAAGAGCTTTGCGGGGTTATAGGACGCGTAGTTAAACACATCCACGAGAGATGCGCCGGTGTGCTTCATCATATTCCGGCAGGCTACCTCCAGACTCAGCTTGGAGCCGGCGATCTCACCTTCGTAGTCGAAGTTGATGTCGGTAACGCCGTCATAGCCGTCGGGGATCGGACCGTCGAAGACGCAGGCGTCGGAAATGAGCACGATGCGGTCGTCGCCCTTGATGCGGCGGACCAGACGCAGCATATAGGGATCTACATGGATGCCCCGGCTGTCGCAGAACAATTCTGCGTAGATGTCACGGTTGTAGAGGACGGCATCGTCCACGCAGACACCCCGGCACACGGGATACTTGGGAAGATCGCCGGTGGCGTTGGTGTGGTGGGTGCCGATACAAAGGCCGTAGGGTATCAGCGCCTCGATCTGCTGGGGAGAAGCCTCGCTGTGACCCACAGAGAACTTTACATTGGGATTTGCCTTGCGGCAATCCAGCACGAACTGCAAAATGTTTTCCCGCTCGGGGGCCAGAACCCAGACCTTGGCGTCGGTACCCACAGTGTCGATGATGGGCTGGTAATGGTCCTTGCAGATAGCGCCCTTCCAGGGGTTGCCCTCACGGTCCGCGCCAAACTTGGGATTCATATAGGGTGCTTCCATATAGAAACCGGCAATGTTCTTGCACTCGGGTTTCTTCATAGCCGCCTTCACGAACTTTGCCTGCTCCACCAGCTGGTCTTTATTCATATTGAAGTACAGGCAGGCAAGGATCGTGGTGGTGCCATGCTCCAGGTTAAACTGGGCAGCCTTTTCCGGCTCGTCGTAGAACCAGTGACCGCCGCCGGCGTGGTTGTGGATGTCGATGAGACCGGGACCCACATAAGCGCCCTGGGCATCTAAGATCTCGCAGCCTTCGGGGATGGGAGTATTGCGCATTTCGCCGTAGCCTGCGATGATGCCGTCTTCGATAAAGAGCACGGCTTCGGGAATGAAGTGATTGTGCATAACGAGCTCTGCGTTGATAATAGCAAGCATAAGTAAGTACCACCTGTCTTGAAAATTTGATACTACTATAATACGAATTAGGGCGCAGAAAGTCAAGATTTTTGGTTGCTTTTGGGTAGCAGCTGTGCTATGATTGAGAAAACCGGCGGCCCGTGCGCCGCAACAGAAAAAGGAGTGTTTCTTATGGCAGATTTTAAGGCAGGTTTTTGCAGAGTGGATGTAACACCCCCTCTGGGAATCGACATCGCAGGCTATTTCTTTGACCGCAAGGCAGAGGGCGTTTTAGACAACCTGGAAGCCAATACCCTGGCAGTTTCCTGCGGCGGCGTTACCGCTGTGATCATCGCGCTGGACAACTTACATATCAACCAGATCCAGATGGATATCTTCCGCAATCAGATCGCTGAGGCGGCTAAGATCCCTTACAGCGCTGTGTTTATCGCCTGCACCCATACCCACACCGGTCCTCAGGTTGGCAGTGACTCTCTGCGTGATGTGTATGATGATCCCGCTTACACCCAGAGCCTGGGCGTCAAGCTGGCTGACTCCGCTGTGATGGCGATCAACGATATGAAGCCCGCGGTTTTGGGCTATGCCGTAGGTCAGGCACCCCGTATCGCCTTTGTCCGCCGCTTCCGTATGAAGGACGGCTCTGTCCGCACCAACCCCGGCATCAATAACCCCGACATTCTCCACCCCCTGGGTGATGTGGACGAGCGTGTCAATGTGGTCCGTATCGTCCGTGAGGAAGGTCCTGAGATCGTTGTTGCAAACTTCGGCGTCCACCCCGACACCGTAGGCGGCTGGCTGATCTCCGCAGACTATCCCCGTTTTGTCCGTGGGACCACCGGGCGTGCTC
>JAZSAB010000036.1:0-25025 GCA_045601675.1 Faecousia sp. | reverse complement strand
CGCGTCCTTAAGCCCGGAGGATTTATCCGCAGGCAGGCCGATCTGGGTTACTTCGCCGGAAATAACGATCTTTGAGCCAAAGCCACGGCGGGTCAGGAACATTTTCATCTGCTCTTTGGTGGTATTCTGCGCTTCGTCCAGGATAATGAAGCTACCGTCTAAGGTTCTTCCGCGCATATACGCAAGAGGCGCTACTTCAATAGAGCCTCTTTCCTGGTACTTTTGGAATGTCTCCGCGCCCAGCATATCATAAAGGGCGTCATAAAGAGGACGCAGGTAGGGATCGACCTTATTCTGCAAATCACCGGGCAAAAATCCCAGCCGCTCGCCGGCTTCCACTGCAGGACGGGTAAGAATAATTCGGTTCACTGTTCTCTGCCGGAATGCAGCCACGGCGGCGGCAACCGCAAGATAGGTTTTGCCGGTGCCGGCAGGACCGACACCGATGGTGATGGTGTGGTCGTTGATTGCCTTCATATAGTTCTGCTGACCCACGGTCTTTGCCTTAATGGGCTTGCCTTTTGCGGTGATGCAGACAGTGTCCTTTGCCATTTGGGAGACCTTATCGTCCTCGCCGTTCTTGACTAAAGTAATAAGATAACGAACCCTCTGCTCATCGATTGTCTCACCCTTGCCAGCAAGGCACAGAAGACCCTCTAAGGTCCGCACTGCCATATCCACTGCCTCGGGATCGCCGTTAATGATCAGCTCAGAGCCACGGTTGACGGTCTTAACATTCAGCGCCTGCTCAATATGCTTAATATTCTCATCGAAGGAGCCGAAGACCGCGATCAAGTCATCCACTCGTTCTACATTTACAATTCTCTCTGCGTTTCTTTCCATATTATCCAATAATCTCCTCATCTTTTTCCACACCGATCATTTCAAAGCAGTTATACACGCCGTTGTGGATAAAAACGTCATCTTCTTTTCGCAAGGAACAGTTTTCTGACAGTATGCTGCCAGCAAGCATTTCCGTTTGCAAATAAGCTTTTGCAAAAGCGTCAGCCCAGGTGCAGTTGTCTGCATTTTTCTTCTCTGTATCACAGTAGACAACCGTTTCTTTTACAACCGTAATCGGCAGTCGAAAGCCGCCGGGTAAGGTTAGGCATATTTCTTTTCTCATTTTAACACAACTGCTATGGGAAATTCCACTATCTTTATTAAAATTTATTTGTTTTTTTCCTATAATCAAGCTGAATCTTGTATGGGAATCCGTCTTCTTCGTCCTCACAAAGGGATTCGCAAGGGAGTACACCTCAAGATTCCGGATGGTCTTTGCGAAAATTTCCGCTTCCGCCCTTGTTGCAAGGATGGAAAGTCCGCAATCCGTATACCCGGAAACGAGCACCTGTCCCTCGCTAACCGCATCTCCGACCTTACAGAGTGAACTACCCCGGATCACGGTACACTGCTCTATCACTCCGTCACAATTCGCAACAATGCTGGACACACCGGATTCTTCAGTTGACTGCGAAACCTTATCCTTTTCCCGAACAGAAATGACCGCTGTGCAGCCTTTTGTGTTGATCCCCGCCCACTGGAGCTCCGGCAAGGATTCCAGTAATCGGTTTTTTATTTTCTCACTTCGAACAAGGTTTCGCCTCGCGCCAAAGCGAATACCGCACTCCTCAGCGTACGCAAGAATCAGACGCTCTGGCAGTCCATGGTTACCTTCCACGCGAACGAAATAGACACGGGTGGGTAAAAACAACGCTAAAAATAGAATGAATGAAATCGTGAGCAGAAATACCGGTCTTAAAAGGCCTTGCTTGCCCCGGAAGAACAGTCCGTAACGGCTCTCCGCCCGTACATCATTGCCGCGGCGCTGTGCAAGATTCTTCAGTTGTTTATAACTTTTTCTCTCAACCTTGCCGGTCACATCCAGGTCATTTGTGTAGTGGATATCATACAAACCGATTCCAGCGCTAAGCGCCTCATTTATGAACCGTTCGGGGTCTGCTGTGGTCACACGTATGTGTACTGTTCCGGAAAGCATATTCCAAAGATCCATTCTTACCCTCCCCTGCAGATTCGAACAGCTTCAATCACGCCGCCGATCACCATCTTCTCTTTCGTCATTGAAAGAACCGTAAGATCTCTTCCGCAAACAAAAACATTTCCCAATTTCACCTTGACCCGTATCTCACAATTGCCGTAACCGGCGATCCCGTTATGATGCTCGATCAGCACTCTGGAGTCTTCACATATCTCAATCAACGTCTTTCCAGGCATCAAGCCCCGGTCTAAATCCGCACCGGCAACGGCTTTTGATAATCTGTCAAATTTCGACATACAAACGCCTCCCTTTTACAAAAGCCTATGATACGCTTGTGCTGAAATTTACTGCGTGCGCATAGTTTTGATTGAGGTGAACGAAAATGCGATTTAAGAAACAGGCTATTGGCGCTGCATTGATTGCGTCCTTATTTCTTTTGATCGTCGAGAGCCGCACATCTGTAAAAGGCGCTGCGGAAGGGTTGGACCTATGCGCCCAAGTAGTGATCCCATCCTTGTTACCTTTTATATTTATATCTGCATGTCTGACCGGAGGAAACTATTTCCCCAGGTTGCCGTCAATGGATGTTATCGGCATTCCTAAGGGAGCGGAAGCCCTTTTCGTACTTGGCCTTTTAGGCGGTTATCCTGTTGGTGCCCAAGGGATATACGATAGTTATAAGAAAGGACAACTTTCAAGAAAAACCGCTCATCGTCTTCTTGGCTTCTGCAATAACCCAGGACCGTCCTTTCTTTTCGGCATGCTCTCTCCCCTGTTTACAGTTTCAGCCGCACCCTGGTGTCTGTGGAGCATCATGATCCTGTCTTCGTTCCTTACTGGATTAATACTTCCGAAAAAGGACACAGAAGAATTTGTAACCACTCACCAGAGCAGGATTTCGTTTCCCGATACGCTGAATAAGAGCATTCGTAGCATGGCGCTTATATGCGGTTGGGTGATCATTTTCCGAGTTTTCTTCGCCTTTTCTGAGAAATTCATATTATACCGCCTGCCGCAGTTGTTGCGGGTTTGCTTTATTGGATTTATGGAGCTGACTAACGGCTGCGTTACCTTGTCTGCGATTCCTTCTGAACCGCTTCGCTTTATTCTCTGCGCAGCATTTCTATCTTTTGGCGGATTGTGTATTGCCATGCAAACCGCGTCCGTAACAAAAGAACTGGGGCTTGGAATGTATTTCCCGGGGAAAATCTTGCAGACAATCATAAGCATTTTGCTTGCAGGTGGAGCGGCAAGTCTGATTTTTTCGTAAATTTATGAAAAAAGTGTAGCATTATACGAGGAAATGATATATAATGTCATAAATTCACTTAGGAGGTCCGCTATGCTTTTCCGCAAAAAAATTGAACGCTCCTGCAGTTACTGTGTAAATGGCACCGCGCTTCAGGACGGGCAGGTTCTTTGTATCAAGAAAGGGTTAAGAGATGCGGACTCCTCCTGCCGCAAATTCTGCTATGACCCTTGTAAGCGCATCCCTGCCAAGCGGAAAGCGCTGGATTTTAATAAATATAACGAGGAAGATTTTACTCTGTAAAAAACTCCTGCTGCAATCCGCAGCAGGAGTTTTTATTATTGAATCATTTCTAAGAACGCATCTTCATCCAGGATGGGAATGCTAAGCTCCCTGGCCTTTCTTTCCTTAGAGCCTGCGTTTTCACCCAGGATCACATAGCTTGTCTTCTTGGATACAGAGCCGGAGACTTTGCCTCCAAATAGCTCGATCTTTTCAGAAGCCTCGTCCCGGGTAAACTTACTGAGCGCGCCGGTAAGAACAAAGGTCATGCCTGCAAAGCGGGTATCCGTCAGGACGCGCTTACTCTCAAAATTCACACCGGCATTGCGAAGCTTTTCGATCACATTCTGGGACTGGGGTTGCGCAAACCAATCACAAATGGATGCCGCAGTCACCGCGCCCACATCCGGAATCTCCGTCAGTTCTTCCACTGTTGCTTGCATAAAAGCATCCATAGAACCAAAAGCGGATGCAAGCACCTTACCGGTCTTGGCGCCGACCTGACGAATGCCAAGGGCATAGATCAGCCGGCTCAGATCCTGCTGCTTGCTGCTTTCAATAGCCGCAAGCAATTTCTTCGCAGCAACATCACCCTTCTGCCACAGAGATTTCATTTCATCCAAGGTAAGATAGTAGATATCCGCAGGAGATTTCAGCAGATCCCGTGCAATCAGTTCTTCCACGATCGCAGAGCCAAGACCGTCGATATCCATAGCATCACGACTAACAAAATGAGCGATATTTCTCGCAAGCTGAGCTCCACATTCTGCGCCGGTGCAGCGGGTAAATGCGCCGTCTTCATCACGCTGGGTAGGCGCGCCACAGACAGGGCAAACGGATGGAAGTGTAAAGGGTGTTGTTCCCTCCGGACGCTTATTCATTTCCACATCCAGGATCTCCGGAATGATCTCGCCGGCTTTACGAATGCGGACAGTATCGCCGATACGGATATCACGCTGGGTGATGAAATCCTGGTTGTGGAGAGTTGCATTGGTGACCGTCGTGCCCGCAAGGCGGACAGGTTTGACCACCGCCTTGGGTGTCAACACACCGGTTCGCCCCACCTGGATCACAATATCCTCCACAACTGTGGATTTGATCTCCGGGGGATATTTATAGGCTGCTGCCCACCTTGGGAATTTTGCGGTAGCACCGAGGCGGTCACGCAAATTTAAATCATTAACCTTAATTACAGCACCGTCAATATCGCAGGTAAGTTGTTCCCGCTCTTCATTGATAGCCATGATCCGATCGCCGATCGCCATACAATCGCAAAGAATATCGAAGGGAACGACTTTAAATTTAAGGTTTTTCAGATATTCCAGGCTTTCTGCATGGGTCTTAAACTCCACGCCTTCCGCAAGCTGGACATTAAATATCAGGATATCCAACCCTCTTGTGGCGGTGATCTTGGAATCCAGCTGGCGCAGAGAGCCTGCAGCGGCATTTCTGGGGTTGGCAAAGAGAGGCTTGCCCTCCTCTTCCTGGCGGCTATTCAGCGCCTCAAAGCTCTTCTTCGGCATAAAGACCTCACCGCGGACGATCAGTCTGGGTGGAGCGTTCTCAATGGACATAGGAATGGAGCGGATGGTCTTTAGGTTTTCCGTTACGTCCTCACCCACATTGCCGTCACCACGGGTTGCACCACGGATGAACTTACCGTTTTCATACTCCAGTGCAACTGAAAGTCCGTCGATTTTAGGCTCAACGGTAAATGCGGTGCACGGAAAGTCTTTTTCAATGTGGTCGATAAAATCGAACAGTTCCTCCAACGAAAAAACATCCTGCAGGCTCATAAGCGGGACGGTATGGGTCACCTTATCGAACTTGCTGAGCGCCTGACCGCCCACACGCTGGGTGGGAGAATCCTCACGGGCAAGCTCCGGGTGCGCCTTTTCAAGGTCCTCCAACTCCCGCAGAAGATGGTCATATTCAAAATCCTGTATCTTGGGATCGTCCAAGACATAGTAGCGGTAGTTGGCATCATTTAGGAGCTGTGTTAATTCAGCAATTCTCTCTCTTGCTTCCATGATTAGCCTCCGGTTTGTAAAAATGTTCCAGGAACTTGGCCGACGATAATCGTTTCGGCCACAACCACCTGGCTGGAAATAGTAAAACTGTCTGCTGCGCCCAGGATCAGCACCGTAACATCCACACTGACTTTCATATTCAGCTGATGGAGAGTCTGGTTGATCCCCGCTTGGGTAAAATCGCTGGAGAAAGACGCATCTGAATTTCGGATAGAAAGGATATGCACCGGAATACTCGGTCCTCTGCCGGACAGAAATTCCGGTAAAAACAGATTTCCCAACGGGATTCCCAAGTCTGAGGTGTCCAGCGCAAGGATCTCATCGTTGATAATATTGAGTGTCTCCGTTTTCAGGCGGTTTACTTCGCTCATATTTGTTTTTAGTGCCGTGATCCGCCCGTCCAAATCCTTTTCAAAATATACAATTCGGTCGTACTGCATATTGCCGTTTTCGATTTGCTTGTCGATGGCGTCGTTGATTAAATCAGATGTGACATTCATCACCTGGGTCTGCGCCAGAGCACGGATGGGTGCGTTATACTTGCTGCGAAACCATATCAATACAAGCACGCCGACAATCAGTATTGCGGCAGCAAACACAAGCACTCTTATACCGAATCTGCGCATTCCGCATCCCTCCCGGGAAAGCCTATGCGAAAAGTTCGGAAATATTACAGTTTCTTCATGTGGGATGACGCGGTCTTTGCCATCAGCTTCTTGGTTCCGATCTGATCGAATGCGATCTCAAGAAGTGCGTCACCGCCCATTTTGACAACGGACAAAACCATACCTCTGCCAAACGCGGTATGCTGTACCATATCACCCTTATTGAGCTCAAGATACTTGGCAGGCTCTGCCGCTACATGGGAAATCGAGTGATAGGTGGGTTTTCTCGGTACGCTCACAGCAGCATCAAAGCCGCCATAGACAGGCGCGGGTCGTCTGTACGCGCCCTTGCGCTCTATGATGTCCTCCGGAATCTCCTTTAGGAACCGGGAGGGCAAAGAAGCGTTGGTCCGACCGTAGAGCATACGCTGCCGGGCGTGTGAAATGGTCAAGGTCTCCCGGGCGCGGGTGATGGCAACATAGCAAAGCCGCCGTTCCTCTTCCATCTCTTCATGGTCACCGATGCAGCGCATACCGGGGAACAGCCCCTCTTCAAAGCCAACAAGAAAAACATGAGGAAATTCAAGGCCCTTTGTAGCGTGCATGGTCATCATGACCACCGCATCGTCACTGTCGTTATACTGCTCGATGTCGGTATAGAGCGCGATCTCTTCCAGGAAGCCTGCAAGGGTCGGAATCTCCGCATTTTGCACATAGGCAGAAATGCTGGATTTCAGTTCCCGGATGTTCTCAAGTCGGGAGATGTTTTCCTCCGTAGGTTTGCTTTGCAGCATATCGATATAACCGGTGCGGAGCATCACTTCCTCGTAAAAATCCGCAAGAGTAATGTCCGTATCCAAAAGCGCCGCAAGGTCTTCGATCAGCATCGTAAACTTCATAAGCTTTGCCGCGGACTTTTCGAGCGGACCGTAGGAGTAAGGGTCACTTACAACGCTGTAAAGGCCCTTCCCTTCCGCGTTTGCAAGGCGGCTGACACCCTCAATGGTCTTCTCGCCCAAACCTCTCGGAGGGTTATTGATGATTCTGCGCAAGCGCAGATCGTCGTTACGGTTATTGATCACACAAAGGTATGCAAGCATATCCTTGATTTCCGCCCGCTCAAAAAACCGCGTGCCGCCAATCACCTTATAGGCAATGCCGTTTTTCCGGAAAGCATATTCAAGTGCGTTGGATTGGGCGTTCGTGCGATACAAGATTGCAAACTTATTGAATCCGCTGCCGTTCTTCGTCCCGGAAAGGATTCTGCCCGCAATATAGTCTGCCTCTCCCGCCTCATCGGAGGCCTCGTATACGGTAATGGGTTTACCGGAGGGATTAGAGGTCCAAAGGCGTTTCCCCTTTCTGCCCAAATTATGGGCGATCACTGCGTTGGCTGCATTGAGGATTGCCTGGGTGGAGCGGTAGTTCTGCTCCAGGCGGATCACACGGCTGCCTCTATACTGCTTCTCAAAGTTCAGAATATTCTCGATAGTGGCGCCACGGAAGCGATAGATGCTCTGATCATCGTCACCGACCACACAAATGTTTTCGTATCCGCCTGCAAGCAAGGATGTGAGCAGGTACTGCAAATGGTTGGTATCCTGGTACTCGTCCACAAGAACATAACGGAATTTACGCTGGTAAAATGTGCGGACATCTTCATGTTCCATCAATAGCTTGACGGTATAGAAGATAATATCGTCGAAGTCCAGGGCGTTGTTTTCTTTCAGCTGCTCTTGATAGCGCTTATACGCCCGTGCAATATGACGCAGGCGAAGATCGTTCATACCCTCCGCACGATCCATAAGTTCCTCAGGAGACACCATACGATCTTTCTCACGAGAAATAATGGTCAGCACGTACCGAGGCGGGAATGTCTTGTCGTCAAGCCCCATATCCTTCAGAATGTTCTTCATTACCCGCTCGGAGTCCTGGGCATCATAAATGGTAAAATTACCGGTAAAACCGACCTTTTCTATATCCTTGCGCAGGATTCTGCAGCAGGCAGAGTGGAAGGTCATTGCCCAAACATCCTGACCGTCTGCGCCCAGCATATTTGTCAGCCTGTCCTTAAGCTCGTTAGCCGCTTTATTGGTAAAGGTGATCGCCAGGATATTCCAAGGCAAGACCCGGTCAAGAGCGCACAAAGAGTCTGCACGGAAAATGTCGAAATCAGTAAGAGGCTCTGCAAGGCTCTCCAGGAACAAAACATCCTCTTCCGTAACCGTATCCGGGACTTCATTACTGTCACTGGCTCGTCCGTAACGAATCAAATTGGCGATACGGTTAATAAGTACGGTGGTCTTTCCGCTGCCGGCACCCGCAAGAAGCAAAAGCGGACCTTCCGTGGTAAGAACCGCTTCTTTTTGCATATCATTCAGCGTATGAAATTGGGAAGTAATATACCGTTTTCTTGCTGCAAGAAATCGGTTCAAAAGCGCATCATTCATAGTAACACCCATTCAACAAATATTTCTTACATTTTACTCTATTTTGTCGAAAAGGTAAAGAGAAATATTATTTTCACGCCATCCATTCCCGCAAATGCGTCAGCGCTTTTTTCTCGATTCTGGATACCTGCACCTGGCTCACATCGAGGATCTTTGATACCCGTTCCTGTGTCAGACCGTGAAAAAAACGCAGGTGGATCACTAACTTTTCTCGTTCCGGCAGTTTCTCGATGGCTTGATGGAGCGCCATTTGTTCAATGTAATGCTCCTCGGATTTTGTATCGGTCAGAATGTTCTCAAGGGTAAAACCGTCCTCGCCGCAGGACTGATGGATGGATTCCACATTCGCGGTGGCACTTTCCGCAACGGCGATCTCCTCCGGCGTCAAATCCGTAAGTTCAGCGATTTCCTGAATTGTGGGCTCACGACCAAGAGAAAGAAGCAGCTGATTTCTCGCGGTCTTGACCGTGACCGCCCGCTCCTTGATTCCCCTTGAGACTTTAACCGCGCCATCATCCCGCAGAAAGCGCCGGATCTCCCCGGCAATTTTGGGTACGGCATAGGTAGAAAACTGTGTGCCAAACCCGGTATCAAAGCCATCCACAGCCTTGATAAATCCAAGGCATCCGAGCTGAAACAGATCATCCGATTCCGCGCCTCTACCGAAAAACCTCCTTGCAACAGACCATATTAGTCCAGAATTTTCAGTGACGAGCTGCTCCTTTGCATCCTGGTCCCCTGCCTGGCTGCGCAGGATCAATTCCTCTGTGGTACTCATCTGCGTCTTTGCAGTTTCCTGCGCATATGTACCGTTGTCCCTTTACCAGGTTTTGAAACCACAGAAAAGCTGGTCATGAAGCTTTCCATAATGGTAAAGCCCATGCCGCTGCGCTCCGAACCTCCAGTGGTAAACATAGGAGTCCTCGCCTGCTCAAGGTTGTCGATCCCAACCCCCTTGTCCTTTATCACAATATCGAAAACGCTGTCCTTTAAGATGCGGCAGCGCACTGTGATCATGCCAAGGCCCTCGGGGTACGCGTGAACGATGCAGTTTGTCACTGCCTCCGAAACCGCTGTACGAATGTCACCCAATTCCTCCAGTGTCGGATCCATTTGAGACGCAAAGCAGGCAACAGCCGATCTTGCAAAAGCCTCATTTGAGGACCGGCTGGGAAATTCCAGCGTCATTGCGTTTTCAAATTTCATAGTACTTCCTCCTTTATTTTCACGATTTTATCGATGCCGGATGCCATAAACACTTTCTTTGGCTGCGGGTTCAGACCGGAAAGATTCAATTCTCCTCCGGTTCGCGTCATAGTCCTGAGTGCGTTGATCACCACAGCGATCCCTGAGGAATCCATAAACGTTACATCCCGAAAATCCAAGACGCATACCCGTGGTTTATATGCCTCAAGCTTGGAGTCAATGGTGTGAATGTAATTTTTCGCGGTATGGTGATCAATTTCTCCCGTCAGCGCGATCGTTAGCTGACCGTCCTCCAAAAAACTTGTAATGTGCAAAATACCGCCTCCTTTCCTTTGCAAAAACAGTATATCCTTTTCATTATTGGTTTTTCCGTCGCAAACTGGTTCGTTATAAAAAAAGACTGCCCCAATGTGCGAATTTGCACATTGGGGCAGAAATATTATAAATTACAGCTTCTTGAGATCTGCTTCGCTCTTTTCAAGCTGAGCGATCAGGTCTCTTGCCTTAGCTGCCTTTTCACGCTCGGCGTTTACAACAGCCTCGGGCGCTCTTGCGGTAAAGTTCTCATTGGAGAGCTTGCCTTCCAGCATAGCGAGGTTCTTTCTTGCCTTCTCCAATTCCTTACCGATACGCTCCAGCTCCTTGGATACATCCACAAGCTGACCCATGGGGATATAGAGCTTTGCATCGGAGGTAGCGCAGCAGACCATACCGTCCAGGTTCTCCGGCTCGGTATCCAGCATAGTCACCTGATCTGCGTAAGCAAGACGCTGAATGAAGCCTTCGCCCTCGGCGTATGCCTTGATATTGGAGGTCAGCACATAAAGCGCTGCCTTCTTGGAGGGAGGCACATTCATATCAGCGCGGCGATTACGGATAGCGCGGATGGCATTCATAACAGACTCCATCTGGTCCTCTTCCGCCTTAAATGCCAGCTCCTGCTTGTATTCGGGCCACTGAGCAATGATCAGCGCGTCACCCTGGTGAGGCAGGCTCTGCCAGATTTCTTCTGTGATGAAGGGCATGAAGGGATGCAGCAGACGCAGAGTCTGATCCAGGACATAGACAAGAACATCCAGGGCGGTCTTCTTCTGTGCCTCGTCCTCACTGTACAGACGGGACTTTGTCAGCTCGATATACCAGTCACAGTAGGTATCCCAAAGGAAATCATAAACCTTCTGCAGCGCAACACCCAGTTCGTAGCCCTCCAGGTTTTTGGTGACCTCGCTGATGAGGGTGTTGAGCTTAGAAAGGACCCACTTATCCGCGATGGTAAGATCCTCAACTGCAGGCAGTTCGCTCTTGGCATCCTCGCCCAGGTTCATCAGCACATAGCGGCTGGCGTTCCAAAGCTTATTGGCAAAGTTACGCATTGCCTCACAACGCTCTACATAGAAACGCATATCGTTTCCGGGAGAGTTGCCCATGATCATATTCATACGCAGAGCGTCACAGCCGTACTTTTCGACCATCTCCAGAGGATCGATGCCGTTACCAAGGGACTTGGACATTTTTCTGCCCTTATCGTCACGGACAAGTCCGTGAATGAGGACGGTGTGGAAGGGCGTCTTTCCGGTATGCTCACAGCCGGAGAAAATCATTCTTGCCACCCAGAAGAAGATAATGTCATAGCCGGTAACCAACACATCCGTGGGATAGAAGAAATCAAGGTCCTCGGTCTTATCGGGCCAGCCAAGGGTCTCAAAGGGCCACAGAGCGGAGGAGAACCAGGTATCCAGCACATCGGGGTCACGCTCGATATTCACGCTGCCGCACTTTTCACACTTGCAGGCATCCTCGCGGGAAACAGTAATATGACCGCACTCCGCGCAGGTCCACGCAGGAATCTGATGACCCCACCACAGCTGACGGGAGATGCACCAGTCACGGACATTTTCCATCCAGTTGAGGTAAGTCTTGCTGAAACGGTCGGGAACGAAACGGGTCTCCCCTTCCTTCACAACACGGATTGCCTCTTCTGCCAGGGGCTTCATCTTCACGAACCACTGGGCGGAAATGATAGGTTCAACATCGTTGTGGCAACGGTAGCAAGTACCCACATTGTGCTGATGGTCCTCCACCTTCACCAGGTATCCCTGCGCTTCCAGATCCGCAACGATTCTTTTTCTTGCCTCGTAGCGATCCAGACCCTCATACTTACCACCGCAGGCATTCACAACACCGTTGTCGTCCAGCACGCGGATGACTTCCAGGTTATGGCGCAGACCCACCTCGAAGTCATTGGGGTCGTGCGCGGGGGTCATCTTCACGCAGCCGGTACCAAACTCCATCTCCGCATAGTCGTCTGCGACAACGGGGATCTCACGGTTTACGAGAGGCAGGATCACGGTCTTGCCAACGATGTCCTTGTAACGCTCATCAGCGGGGTTGACGCAGACACCGGAGTCACCCAACATGGTCTCGGGTCGTGTCGTAGCAACCACAACATCACCGCTGCCGTCAGCAAGAGGATAGCGCAGATGCCACAGATGACCGGGCTTATCCACATACTCAACCTCCGCATCGGAAAGCGCGGTAACACAGTTGGGACACCAGTTGATAATGCGACTGCCCTTATAAATGAGACCCTTTTCATAGAGAGAAACGAAAACCTCACGAACAGCGCGGGAGCAACCCTCATCCATGGTAAAGCGCGCACGCTCCCAATCGCAGGAAGCACCCAGCTTCTTCTGCTGTTCCACGATGCGGTTGCCGTACTTATGCTTCCAATCCCAAACCTTTTCCAGGAACTTTTCACGGCCGAGATCATAGCGGGTAATGCCATCCTTGCGGAGCTCCTCTTCCACCTTGATCTGAGTTGCGATACCTGCGTGGTCAACACCGGGGACCCACAGAGCGCTATAGCCCTGCATTCTCTTGAAGCGGATCAGAGTATCCTGCAAGGTTGCGTCCATTGCGTGACCCATATGAAGCTGACCGGTAACATTGGGGGGCGGCATTACGATGGTAAAGGGCTTCGCGCCCTCCTTCTTTACGGGACGGAAATAACCGCTCTTCTCCCACATATCATAAATTCTGTTTTCTACCTGCTGGGGTTCGTAAACCTTAGGCAATTCTCTGGACATTTTCATTCTCCTTTCCAGTAAAAAACGCCCCGAGCCAATCGGCTCAGGGCGAAAAATTCCGTGGTACCACCTGAATTCCCGGTACTTACCGGGCACTTTAATCGCGATAACGGGCGAACCCGAACTGCCCTACTTTCGTTCAGGCAGAATGCTCCGGGGCGACAATTTGCACACGCCGTATGTACTTTCACCAAACGTACACTCTCTACAAGCGGCTGTTGTGGAAAAACTCCCCATCTATGCGTTTTCATATCGTAAGTTAAAGTACCACATTTTCATCAAAGTGTCAACAAAGAAATCGCGTAATTCCGGCTAAAATACGGGAAAAATCCCTTTTCAAGCCGTAGGGAGTGTGATATAATACGAAAAAGAACACAACGAGGTGACCTTGATGTACGATTGCGCAATTGTCGGTACCGGTCCTGCGGGTCTGTCTGCCGCCATTAATTTAAAACTCCACAACAAATCATTCATTTGGTTTGGCTCAGAAAAGCTTTCCGAGAAAATATCCAAGGCAGAAAAAATCGCCAATTACCCCGGCTTTCCCATGATCTCCGGCAAAATGCTCTGCGACTATTTTATTGAGCATATTCGCGCGATGGACATTTCCATCACCGATAAAATGGTAACCATGATTGGAAACGCCGGTGACGGATATATGCTCCTTGCCGACAATGAAATGTTCCAGGCAAAAACAGTGATCCTCGCCACAGGCGTTATATCCGCAAAGACGATTCCTGGTGAGCAAGAGTATGTGGGACGGGGCGTCAGTTACTGCGCCACCTGCGACGGTTTCCTGTATAAGGAAAAAACAATCGCAGTTTATTGCGCTTCCCAAAGATTTGAGCACGAAGTGGAGTATCTTGCGCAGATGGCAAGTAAGGTTCATTTGATACCCGGTTATAAAGACTGCAAAATTACCCTACCCAATGTAACCATTTACGATTCCGCCTGCGCTGAGGTAAAGGGCGATTTGAAGCTTCGGTCTGTGCTGCTTCGTGACGGCACAGTGCTTCCTGTAGACGGATTTTTTATTCTCCGTGATTCCATCGCTCCTACGACCCTTGTCCCCGGTCTGGAGGTCGAGAAAGGTCATATTCCCGTGGACCGGAACATGGCAACCAACCTCTCCGGCTGCTTTGCCTGTGGCGACTGCACCGGCGCGCCCTATCAATATGCGAAAGCCGTTGGCGAGGGAAATATAGCTGCGCACAGTGTAATCAAATATCTTTCACGAACCGAATAAGAAAACGCCCGTCGGAGTCCGACGGGCGTTTATAACTCTACCCACAGCGTAAAAGCTTTTGCCGATACTGTGCCGTCCAAATAAACAGCGTGGTCTGATTTCTTCTTAAACCCACAGGCGTAATGGGTTTTAAGAGATGGATGGTTGCTCGCCGAAACGTGGGAGTAGACCTTTTTGTATCCGTTATTCTTAAGATACTGGATCGCATCAGTCATCAGTCTTTTTGCATATCCGCGTCGACGCATATCCGGGCAGGTTTCCAGTGCCTCCAAAAGGAGTCCGTCCTGATATGGTTCAACACGCAGAGCGCTGACGTAGATGTTTCCCTCTGTTAAAACGAAATAGAGCGCATCTTTCTGTCGGAAGAAATCCTCAGCAAGATAACGATAGAAGTCCTCCTCTGCAAGGTGAAGCTGCTCAAAAGGAGATCGATCCGGGTACAGCTCCTGTCCGTTCTCGGTATTACCCTCGATATAAACCTCCATAAGTGCAGAAAAATTCAACTCCTGCATTTTTCTCGCAATCAGCATTCGATCTCACCTCGTAAAAAGAGTAACATATCTACCTTTTTCTGTCAAATTTCATTCGTTTTACGCTTTACCCTTTGGGAATAATATGTTAGAATATTCCGGAAAGAAATATTTTGGGGGATTATAATGAAATTATCACCTTTGCTGCGTAAAAAATGGAGTATGCCGCTGCTGTCGTTCCTGGTTCCCTTCCTGAGCATGATCGTTGTTATGATCTGCTGCCAGTTTGAACCCTTCGGCAAGTACTCTATGTTATATTCCGATATGTATCACCAGTACTATCCGTTCTTTGTGGATTTCCGCAAGGCGCTTCTAAGTGGTGATTCTCTACTCTATAACTGGAACATCGGTATGGGTGTGGATTACCTGGGTCTTATTGCCTATTATCTTGCTTCCCCCCTGTACCTGCTAAGCGTACTTGTTCCGGAAGGCTGGCTTTTGGAGTTCTTCTCCTTGCTTACCCCGATCAAGCTTGGCCTTGCGGGTCTTTTCTTCTCTTTCTTCCTCAAGAAGATTTTTAAGACCGACGACCTTTCCATTCCTCTGTTTTCCGCATTTTACGCGCTCTGCGCCTGGGCTCTCGGCTACCAGTGGAATATTATGTGGATGGATACCTTTGCGCTCCTTCCCCTTGTTGCGCTTGGCACGGTTTCTGTACTCAGAGAACGCAAATTTTTCCTCTATACCGTTACCCTGTTCCTCTCTGTATTTTCCAATTATTATGTGGGTCTTTTTACCTGCATATTTGTTCTTCTTATATGCATCTGTTACGAGATCTGCCGCTGGGCTGGCTTCAAAAAGCTCTTTTCGGATGTCCTCTTGATGGCGATCTTCTCCGCCCTTGCCATCGGCATGACCGCTATTTTGGAGCTTCCTGCCCTTGCCGCACTGCAAACCACACAGTCCAGCGTCAATAAATTTCCCACCGGCTTTAAGCTGAACATTGCAGATAAGAACACCTGGCTTGGTCTTCTGGATGCCATGCGGCAAGTCGCCGGCAATATGAACGGCGGTTTGGAGACCACTTTTAAGGAAGGTCTACCGAACATCTACACCGGCATTGGCACCACGATCTTCGCATTCCTTTTTCTCACCTGTAAGGAGGTAAAGCTCCGCGATAAGATCTGCAGCGTAGCTCTGCTGATCTTCTTCATGGTAAGCTTTATCGTTCGTCAGTTGGATTATATTTGGCACGGCTTCCATTTCACCAATATGATCCCCTATCGGTTCAGTTTTCTCTTTAGCTTTGTGCTGCTTTATATGGCATATAAGGCATTTACCTTGCGCCATTCCTTCCGCCCCTGGCAGCTCATCGTTGCAGGAGCGCTGGTTATCGGAATCCTTGTCTGCGGTTACGAACAAAAGAGTTTCCTGTTCTGGGTTTACAACGCAATTTTCATAGTGCTTTATCTGTCCTTCCTGGCGCTCGCCTTTATGAAGAGAGCTGTTCCAGCGCAATCTCAGGATTGTGAGCACCAGGGAACTACCGCTCCCCTGTTCTCGAAACGCTATATCTCTTTGGGGCTTTGCAGCGTCCTATTCCTGGAGATCGTCCTGAATCTTGTGAATTTCTGTTTCCATTTCTCCGGAACAAGTGTGGTAAACTACCCCAAGGGAACAACTGACACCGCATCCATGATCCGTTATATGTATGAACGGGAGAAAGATAATCCTTTCTTCCGGGCGGAAACGACCCATTCCCAGACCCTCAATGACGGCGCGATTAATGGATACCAAGGCATTTCCACCTTTACAAGCTCCGCAAATGTAAATGTAACGAAGTTTATGAAGGCATTGGGCTATGGTGCAAAGGAGACTTATAACCGCTACTGTTTCGAGGAGAGCTCCCCTGTTTCCAATCTGTTCCTGGGCATCAAGTATATGCTGGAGCGGGACGGTAAAGTTGAGGAAAACTCCTACTTTGATGATATCCACAGCTACGGAAAAGTCCACCTTTTAGAGAATAACGCGTATCTTCCTCTTGGATTCCTGGCAAACAGTCAGCTTATCAATGTGGATTTCGGCACCGATGAAAATGCCTTTATTTTCCAGAATGAGCTGTTTTCCGCTGCAACCGGTGTAGATCGCGATGTATGGTCGATTATCCCCGGTGAGAACCTTGAACTCACAAGCGAGATCGGTGACCTGTACGCTCTTAATATGACCGGTTACACCACCTATGAAAAACAGGACGAAGCCGGTGAGATCATTTATACCTATACGGCTGACACCGACGGTCTTATGTGCATCCACCTTGATCTTTCTAAGAAGAACTCCTACACTGTGTGGAAAAACGGAGATCAGCTATACTCCGAAAGCCACAGCATCCCCCAGATGCTCTCCGTCAGTGACGTGGCAAGCGGTGACACAATAGAGATCAAGGTTAAGTATAAAGCGAATGAGAAAGGCACACTGCAGATCCAGGCTGCTATTCTTGACGATGCCCGCTTCCGTCAAGGCTATGAATTGCTTGCAGCGTCCACCCTGTCGATAAATACCATCCGAAACACCTATCTCAGCGGCACCGTAAAATGTAACCGTGACGGCGTTCTCTACACCTCTATTCCACAAAACGGAAACTGGAGCGCGTATGTTGACGGCAAGCCCGCTGAGATCGCAGTCATCGGCGGAGCAATGATCGGTCTGATTCTGCCTGAAGGTGAGCACGAAATCACATTAATGTACAGTAACAAGGCATTCCTTATAGGTGCCATAGTTTCTGCTGCTTGTCTGTTTACCTTTGCAGGAATCACAATTTACTTCTATCGCGACACGCTCAGGAAGCGACGCGGAAAGTACGAAACAAAATAACAATTGAAATCCGGGGCAGAACGATCTGCCCCGGATCTTTATTGGCGACAATGGTCAAAATTTGTTCACAATTCAGACAATCGTCCCTTGCAAAAAGACAGTTGCTCTGGTATAATAGACATCGTAAGTTTTAACCTAAAATTTTCTTAGGAGGCAAGCAGTATGAAGAAGTTCTTAACAACCCTATGTGTGATCGCGCTTGTGCTGATCTGCGTGCTTACTCTGCCCACCCGGGCAGACGCTGCATCCAGCGGCACCTGCGGTGAAAACGTCACATGGACATTAGACGATCAGGGCACCCTGACCATCACCGGCACTGGTGAAATGTGGGGCGGCAATTGGGATAGTGCATCTGTCCGTTCCGTGATCATTGGTGACGGAATCACCAACATTGATGGCTACGCATTTTATAACTGCGAATCCCTTACCAGTGTTACAATTGGCAACGATGTCGAAGTGATCGGTGAGGATGCTTTTAACGGCTGTACTGCTCTTAAGAGCGTTGTTATCCCCGATAGCGTGACCAAGATTGACACCAGAGCTTTTTGCTGTGAAAATCTTTCCAGCGTGACTTTGGGTGACAATCTCACCACCATTGGTTACGGTGCTTTTATGTCATCTGCAATTGAAGAGATCACATTCCCCGATTCTCTGACCAGTATCGGAGACAGCGCATTCTTCGCTTGCTATCAGCTGAAGTCCCTCGACATTCCTGACGGCGTTGCACTTGGCAACCATGCATTCTATAGCTGTGAGTCTCTGACCAGCGTCAGACTCCCCTCTGACCTAAAAGAACTGCCTGACAGCATTTTTGGCAACTGTTATAAGCTTTCCTCGCTGGAGCTTCCTGCTGGTCTTACAAAGATCGGCGTCAATGCCCTGAACGGATGCAGATCTCTTGAGGAACTGATCATCGGCGATCATGTAACCGTTATCGAGGAAGGCGCAATCGGCAACTGTGGTAAGCTGGACAGGCTTTCCCTGCCTGCAGGCCTAACCACAGTTGGTAACTACGTATTTGATGGTTTCTATGGCATCGATATCATTTACTTCCGCGGCACTCCCGAACAGTGGGCAAATATTTCTATTGGTTCTGAAAACTACGATCTTCCCAGCATTGAGAAGATGTACTTTGCGGCACCTGAAAATCTCACAAGCATTTCCATAAGTCAGCGGCCTAAGTATGTCTATTATGCCGGTGAGGAACTGGACCTGACCGGTTTGCGCCTTACCGGTACCTGCGCTGATGGCACTACGGTAAAGCTTACCGATATGCACCTGACAGATGTCTCTTCTGTGGATATGAACACCGTTGGCAAGAAGGACATTACTGTTACCATCGGTAGTTGTTCCACCACAGTTTCCGTTGGTGTTCACAACGGCGGGCCTCGGTCCGTTTCCCAGGAAGATCTCCCCAGCATCATTACGGTTGGCGGCACCTATGTCGCGCCTAAGACCTTTACCTACCCCGGCGCAAGAGAACTGACTGTTACCTTTGGTACAGACAACTACCTTCCGGGAGATTACAGCGGTCGACTGGAGGACTCCGCCGGTAACATCACCTGGCTCTATAACCGCGATCCCAGCGATTTGGAGTACTTCCCCGGCAGCACCCACACCATCAGTGGCGATACCTTTACTCTGAGCGTGGATCGTAGCATCGACGCCGCCAAACTGACCTTCTCTTCCATCGTTGCAACGGTCATTGAGCACGACATCGTCGATGACCACTGCACCATTTGCGGCGCCCCCGATCGTTCCCGTTATATTGACAGCGGCAGCCTTGGCGACAACATCCGGTGGATGATGACTACCGATGGCACTCTGACCATCAGCGGCAGCGGAGCAATTCCTGACTTTACTGTAGATGAGTATGATTATAGCTCTGCCCCCTGGGCAAAATACACAACCTACAACTCGGACTATATCAATATCGTCATTGAGGAAGGCATTACCCACATTGGCGATTATGCCCTTTATCATGTCCGCACCAATCGTCTGACCCTTCCTGCAAGTCTAAAGAGTGTCGGTACCTGCGGCATTGAGCTTGCCGAGCTCATTGAGACCTATTACGGCGGCACCCGCACGCAGATGGACGAAATTGAGAACATTTCGAACCTTACTAATTGGATCACCCCGCACTGCAAGCGCCCTGACGATATCACAGAAATAAGCATCAACTGGTATCCTGACAAAATTAACTACATTGTAAACGAAGAACTGGATCTTACCGGCATTTGGATCAACCTCTACTGTGCCGATGGTCGCCTCGAATCCGGTTTCATTGAGCACATAGACGAGATCTCTGATGTGGACATGTCTACTCCCGGTCTTAAGGAAGTCACCCTTTATGTCGGCGAATGTGAGGTCTCCTTCCCTATCTACGTCCACAGCGGCGAATTTAAGACCCTGGATGCTTCCACCTATCCGGAAAGCACCCATAACTATGCGAACAACACAGATGACACCCAGACCTTCACCTATCCCGGCGCAACAGAGCTGACCCTTACCTTCAGCAATGACACCCTGATAGAGAGTGGCTATGACGGCATTGAGATCTACAACAAGGACGGTAGCTACATTACTCTGCCTGAGAAGCTTGCTGGAAACACCATAACAATTCCCGGTGACAGTTTCTCTATTCGCATTTACTCTGATGATGCAGTCGTTTCCTATGGCTACAGCTTCTCCTCCATCGTTGCCAAAGTCCCCGAACACTCTATGAGCAACGGTCACTGCACCGTCTGCAGTTACTTTGACCCTGACGATTTTGCAGCCAGCGGCTCCTGCGGTGAAAATACCTACTGGACCCTTGACGAGGAGGGCGGTACCCTGGTCGTCTTCGGTTACGGCACTATTTGGAGTGACAGCTACATGGAGCACACTTTCAAGCATGTTGTTATCGAAGAGGGCATTACCCGCATCGGAGGCGGTGCCTTCAGCTACTGTGAGGGAATAGAAGATGTCACCCTTCCCGATACACTTACCTTTATCGAATCCAGCGCGTTTGTGAACTGCACAAAGCTTACCGAGATCACGATCCCCGATAGTGTTGCCGGTATGGATAACTGCGTGTTCGAATACTGTTCCGCTATGGAAACGGTAGTTGTTGGCTCTGGCATGAAGGAACTTCCCTACGGTACATTCCAGAATTGTACCGCATTGAAGAATGTGACTATGCGTGACGGTCTTACTCTGATTGACGGCTATGCCTTTAGCGGTTGCTCTGCGTTGGAATCCATTACCATTCCTGACACCGTTACCACAATTACAAATTACGCCTTTAGCGAATGTAGCGCTCTAAAAACCGTAAACTTCAGCAGCAACACCACGACCATTGGAAATGGTGCGTTCGCCAATTGCAGTTCCCTAACCGAAATTACGTTACCTGAAAAGCTAACAATAATTGATAACTATGCATTCAATTCCTGCAGCAATGTCACTACCATTACCATCCCGGAAACCCTTACCAGGATCGGCGAATGGGCATTCTCCGGCTGCGAAAACCTTAAGCGTGTTTGCTACGAAGGTACCCAGGCACAATGGAGCAATATTTCCATTGAAGCAGGCAATGAATACCTGAAGAACGCCGCACTGTTTTATGCCGCTCCGGAGGACATCACTTCCCTGACAGTCAGCACGCTTCCCAAGCAGACCGTCTACCTTATTGGTGACGAGCTTTCGCTTGACGGTTTGGTTCTCACCGCAAGCTGCGCAAGCGGTGAAACTGCATCCCTGTCTGACTGGCATATTACAGATATCAAGGTAGATATGGAAAAGGCAGGAAAGCAGACTGTTACCGTTTATGTCGGTGAGGTTTCTACCACCTTCCAGATCGGAATTCACGAAGGTTCCTCTGTGGTTTCCGATGGAGCATATCCCGAAAGCGCACACCCCTATGCTGATGACGAAAACAGCATGCAGACATATAAGCATGAAGGTGCCAGCGAGCTTGTGCTAACCTTCTCCGATGAAAGTAAAACCGAAAACGAATGTGACCGTGTGCAGATTCTTTCCGGCGCAGGCAAGCTGATTGCATCCTTCACCGGTAACTTTGGCGGTAAGAGCGTTACCGTCCCCGGAGATACCGTCTCGGTGCACTTTATTTCCGATTCCAGCGTCACTTATTACGGCTATGCATTCTCCTCTATTGTCGCAAAAACATTTGAACACATCTATGAGGACGGATTCTGTACCGTTTGCGGCGCATTTGACCCCACTGTCTATATTGACATGGGCAGCTTTGAGGATATTAGCTGGGAGCTCACCACCGATGGCATTCTGACAATCTCCGGCTCCGGTGAAATGATCAATAATCCCTGGTACTTATATAACGAGGATATCACCTCTGTTGTGATTGAAGGTGGCATTACAACCATCGGCAGCAGTGCGTTTGATGGCTGCCTGAACCTTAAATCTGTTTCTATCCCCAATACTGTGACAAAGATCCAGGACTGGGCATTCTCGAATTGTATGAGTCTTGAAAACGTCGAGATTCCGGAGTACGTAACGTACATTGGCGAGAATGCGTTCCGTGGTTGTTCCGCTATCGCAGAACTGAACATCCCCGACAGCGTCACGCAAATCGTATACGGCGCATTCCGCGACTGCACGGGCCTTACTACCATAGAACTGCCTAAGAATCTGGAAGCAATCGACAGCACTCTATTTATGAACTGTACCAGTCTGGAGAGCATCAATCTGCCCGACACTGTATACGACATCAGATGGGCATCCTTCCAGGGCTGCACAAGTCTTAAGAGCGTTGAGATTCCCAACGGTGTTATTGAACTGTCTGTTGATGTATTCCGGGATTGTACAAATCTCGAAACCGTCATCCTCCCAGAGAGCCTCATGATCACCTACCGTTCCACCTTCGAGGGCTGCCCGAATCTCAAGTACACAGAGTATGAAAACGGACTTTATCTTGGCAACAGCTTCAATCCGTACCGTGTACTTATGATGATGAAGGATGACCAATCCACCACATTTAACATCCACGAGAATACAAAGGTCATTGCAGGTAAGGCCTTCAGTATGAGTATGCTTACCAGTATCAACATTCCGGACGGCGTGGAGATGATCTGTGACGGTGCCTTCTCTGGCTGCTCCTTCCTCACAGAGGCAATCATACCGGAAAGCGTTAATTATATCGGCAAATCCGCATTCTCCGGTTGTGAGCGCCTCAAGAGCATTGCATTGCCCACAGGCATCGCAGCTATTAACGAGTGGACATTCTACAATTGTGCTGCACTCACAAGTGTTACGATCCCCGGTAACGTGCGTTACATCAGCAGCTACGCGTTCTACTGCTGCTCCGGCCTGCAGGAGGTCATACTGAAGTCCGGCGTCAACACTATTGAATACGAAGCCTTCGCTTGCTGCTATAGCCTGAAGAAGATCGTCATTCCCGTAACAGTCGATTATATCGGCTACAGCGCCTTCTACGATTGCGGCGCCCTGGATACTGTCCTCTACGGAGGCAAGGAGTCTCACCGCGGTGACATCTACGATGAGGGCGACAACGATATCTTGTTCGAAGCAAACTGGCACTATGATTGTGATGAAACAAGTAAGGGAGCCGTTATCTTTAAGAGCGGTGACACCGTTATCTCCTCTAAGACCTACAACATCGGTGATCCCATCACAGTTCCCGCCGCGCCCACGAAGAAGGCAGACAACACCTACACCTACACCTTCGCTGGATGGGATAAGGAGATCTCCACTACCTGCCAGGGCGACGTAACCTACAATGCAACCTTCAAGGCAACCAAGCGGACCTACACCGTCATCTTCAAGGATGCGGACGGCACGCAGCTTTCCAAGAAGACTTACAACTACGGCGCAACCATTACCGTACCCGCAAATCCCACCAAGGCAAGCACCAACACCTATTCTTACACCTTCAACGGTTGGGATAAGGACGTATCCAAGACCTGTAAGGGCAGTGTGACCTACACCGCAACCTATAAGCAGACCAAGCGGACCTACACTGTTACCTTTAAGGATGCGGACGGCACACAGATCTCCAAAGCTACCTACAACTATGGCGCAAAGATCACCATTCCCGCAGAGCCCACTAAGGCAAGTACCAATACTTATAAGTACACCTTCTCCGGTTGGGATAGGACCGTTTCCTCTACCTGTAAGGGCAACGCAACCTATACTGCCACCTACAAGGAAACCAAGCGTAGCTACACAGTTACCTTCAAGAACGAGGACGGCAGCATAATCTCCTCTAAAAGCTATACCTATGGCGTAAAGATCACCGTCCCGGCTAATCCCACCAAAGCAAGCACCAACACCTATACATACGCATTCGCTGGTTGGGATAAGGATGTTTCCACCACCTGTAAGGGCAGCGTAACTTATACCGCGAAGTTTAACTCCACCAAACGCACCTACACAGTAACATTCAAGAACCAGGATGGTACGGTACTGTCCTCTAAGAGCTATGCTTATGGGGCAGCCGTAACGGTTCCCACTAACCCCACCCAGAAATCTACCAGCACTTATGTCTACACATTCGAGGGATGGAACAAGACCATCTCCAAGACCTGTAAGGGCGCGGCTACCTACACAGCAACCTATTCCGCAGCGCTGCATGCACCGGATGTAGAAAGTAGCAACAATTCCTCTGGCAAGCCGGTTCTGAAATGGGGCAAGGTCAGCGGTGCTGCGAAGTACGAGATCTACCGCGCTACCTCCAAGACCGGTAAGTACACCAAGATTGCAACGATCACCAAAACAAGCTACACCGACAAGGAAGCAAAGGCCGGCAAGACCTACTACTATAAGGTTCGTGCGGTAAGCTCCAAGTCCGGCATCGGCAAGAGCGTATTTAGCGCTATCGAAAAGCTCGCCTGCACGCTGAAGACACCCACAATCAAGGTAACTCACAAGCAGGATGACAAGCAAAATGTGATCAAGTGGAGCAAGATCAGCGGTGCTAAGAAGTATGTTGTTCAGGTAAAGATCGGCAGCGGCAAGTATAAGACCATCGCAACCACCACAAAGACCAGCTACACACACAAGAAGATTGAGGGCGGAAAGGTATATACTTACCGTGTGATCGCTAAGGGCGCAAGCTCCGCATACGACAGCGACTACAGCGCAACCAAGAAAATCACTGCGAAGTGCGCGAAGCCCACAGTTACTGTGAAGCTGAACAAGTCTGACAAACCCGTTCTTAAGTGGAAGGAAGTTGACGGTGCAAAGAAGTATCAAGTCTACTTCGCAACCTCCAAGAATGGCAAGTACAAGTTGTTGACAACCACTACAAAAGAAACATACACCCACAAAAAGGCAGCCGACGGTAAAACCTATTTCTACAAAGTTCGTGCCGTAGATGCTAAGAAGGGCGTCAGCAACTACAGCGCTGTTAAGAGTATCAAAGTTAAATAATCCCACATCTACGTAAAAGGGCGTGCTGCATGAGCAGCACGCCCTTAAATTTAATCATGCAAAACCATTGAACAAAAGAAAAGCCCCAACCTTTCGGTTGAGGCTTTGTGTTCGCGTTACCTATCTT
>JAZSAB010000035.1:0-12501 GCA_045601675.1 Faecousia sp. | reverse complement strand
CAAGAAGATTGCGGCATATGGTCCAGGAGCAGGTGGAAGGACCGCTGGCTGTATTTTTGCTTGGCTGCGAGGAAAAACCGGAGCGGGTTTCCGCCTGTCTGCGGGAAGAAAAACTGGAATTTTTTTGTTGACCGGCTCTATTTTTATAGAACAAGTGTTCTAAAATTAGAAAATCACAGGTTTTTTGCGGATTTTTTCAAAAATTTTATAAAAAAATGTTGATTTTTTGAAATGCCTTCGATATAATGTCGTTAAATGGAGTAAAAGTGTAGCTAAGTGGAGCAAAATGGAAAAGAGGTGAGCAAAATGATCGGAAAATACCCTGCCAAACTGGATGAAAAGAATCGTCTGTTTGTCCCCGCAAAGCTGAGGGGGGAGCTGGACGGAGATTTCTTTGTCACTCTGGGTGTCAACTGCGGTCATCGTTGCCTCACCGTATACAAAGCGGAAGATTGGCAGAAAATGGAAAACAATTATAACGAGCTGCCCATCTCCCATCGCTCTGCGGCTACCAGCCTCATCTTTATGAATGCCGCCCAGTGCACACCGGATAAGCAGTTCCGTTTCGGTCTGACCCAGTTCTTGCTCCAGTACGCGGGCATCGACCGGGAGGTCATGATCGTGGGCCGTGCCGGTCAGGCGGAGATTTGGGATGCCCAGGAGTTTGCATCCTTTGAGCAAGAGAACCTCACACCGGAAAAGCTGCTGGCTTCTCTGGAGGCGATCGGCCTATGAGTGAATTTCATCATATATCCGTGCTGCTGCAGGAGTGCATCGACGCTCTGAACATTCGCCCGGATGGCATTTATGTAGACGGCACCTTAGGTGGCGCCGGTCATTCTTCCCAGATCGCCAAGCGTTTGACCACCGGCAGACTTATCGGTATCGACCGTGACCCGGTAGCGCTGAAGGCGGCAGGGGAGCGGCTTACCCCTTATAAAGATAATGTAACCTTGTGCCACGCAAACTTCTGTGAAATGGCAATGGTACTCCAGGAATTGGATATTCCCGGTGTGGACGGCATCCTTTTGGACCTGGGTGTTTCGTCCCCCCAGCTGGATAACGGCGCAAGAGGTTTTTCCTATATGACGGATGCGCCTCTTGATATGCGCATGAATAACCAGGACGCGCTGACTGCCCATACGGTGGTAAATACCTGGTCCCAGGAAGAGTTAAAGCGCATCCTCTACACCTACGGCGAGGAGCGTTACGCGCCCCAGATCGCTGCAGCCATCTGCAGAAGAAGAGAAGTATCTCCCATCGAAACTACCCTGGAGCTTACGGATGTGATCCGCTCGGCAATGCCTGCCGCGGCGCTGCGCGAAAAGCAGCATCCGGCAAAGCGCAGTTTCCAGGCCATCCGCATTGCGGTCAACGATGAGTTGGGCGCAGTGGAGAAGATAATGGAAGACGCGGTGGGACTTTTAAATCCCGGCGGAAGACTCGCGATCATCACCTTCCATTCCCTGGAAGACAGGATCGTGAAAAACGGAATGAATGATGCAGCAAAGGGTTGTACCTGCCCACCTAATTTCCCGGTATGCGTTTGCGGTAAGAAGCCTCAGGTAAAGCTGATCAGCAGAAAACCCATCACCGCATCCCCGGAAGAACTGGAAGCAAATCCCAGATCCCGCAGCGCAAAGCTCCGGGTATGTGAGAAATTATAAAAATGAGAAAGGAGTATGGTTTATGGCAAGAACCGCAGATATTCAGTATATCCGCTTCTCCGTAGACGGAAATGCTGCCCGTAAAATGAACACAGAACCTGCTCCTTTTCAGCAGGCTGTCTTTTCTAAGGTCTATAAGCAAAAGCGTAAGTGCATTTATGTAGATCCTGTTGCTACTTTCGGCATTATCGTTGCTATCTCCATGCTCATTATGATGGCAGTTGGTCTTATGCAGCTGCGCGCCGAGCAGGAAAACCTCTCCCGGATGCAGGCTTATGTCCAGCAGCTCCAGGAGGAAAATGAGGTGCTGGAGCAGTCGTACCTGGAAAGCTACGATAAAGCGGAAGTAGAGCGCACCGCTCTGGCTCTTGGTATGATCCCCAAGGAGCAGGCAAAAACCGTCAGCCTTAGCGTGACGGTACCCCAGCAGCCGCAAACCGTTTCCCTTTGGGATCGGATCGGCACATTTTTGACAGGTCTTTTTGCATAAAGACAAACCCGACTAATACACTTTATTAGCATCTACAATGGGCGGCGAGGAATTTCCCTTGCTGCCCATTGCGTGGATATAGGTGGAAAGGTCGGGATGGCATGAAAAGGAAAAAACGGAAAGAATATGTCCGTATACGGGGCGACAGCGGTCAAATGAGAAGGATTTTGGCAGTAGCGCTGACGCTTGGTTTTATGGCGTTTGTGCCGGTATCTGTACGGCTTTACTATCTGATGGTAACGAGCTACGATTACTACGCGGATAAAGCGCTGAACAACCAAACCCGCATCACATCCGTTACTGCCAGCCGGGGAAACATCTACGACCGGAATATGAATATTTTGGCGGCTGCCAAAAGTGTGGAGAATATCTATTTGGATCCCCACGAACTGAAGCAGTCCCAGGCGGATATGGACGAGATATCCAAAGAACTGGGTAAGATCCTGGACCTGGACCCGGGGTGGGTCCTGGAACAGTCTAAGGATATCACCAAGCGCTATAAGCAGATTGCCGCCCGGGTGGACGAGGAAACCGCGGCAAAGATTCGGTCCTATATCAACGAAAAGGATATCTCCGGTATCCACATCGAGCCAAATTCCCAGCGTTATTATCCCTACGGGACCCTTGCCTCCCAGGTCATCGGCTTTACAAATGCCTCCAATACCGGCTCCGAGGGCATCGAGGCGGCCTACAACAGTTACCTGGAAGGAAGCAGTGGCGCTGTGATCACCACAAAGGGCAATAACGAAATGGATATGCCCTATTCCTATGAAAACTACCTGAACTCCCGGCAAGGGTGCAGCGTTGTGCTGACCCTGGACGCAACCATCCAGGCTTGCCTGGAAAAACAGATGGAAA
Organism: Faecousia sp.; assembly: GCA_045601675.1. Lineage (GTDB taxonomy): Bacteria > Bacillota > Clostridia > Oscillospirales > Oscillospiraceae > Faecousia. The sequence continues at coordinate 9,486 of JAZSAB010000035.1, read as the reverse complement.
ATGCCATCGCCCGTTACGATGTCCAAAACGGTGCTTTCGGTATCGTCATGAATGCCAAAACCGGTGAGATCCTGGCAATGGCGACCTTAGGCGGGTACGATCCCAACGCTTACCTGGAAATATCCGATGAAAAAACTCTGGAAGAGTGTGAAAAACTCCGCCTTTCCTATATGCTCCATCCGGAAAATTCGGAAGCCTACAAAGAGGGTAAGGCTGTCTACGAAAAAAAGCTTACGGAGGAGCGGCTGAAGCAGTGGCGAAACCGCTGCATTTCCGACGGCTATGAGCCTGGCCCTACCTTTAAGGTCATGACCATGGCAGCGGCGCTGGATTGCGGAGCGATTGACCTGGATACTGCCTTCCACTGCAGCGGCGCAGAGCAGATCCCCGGACGCTCCCAGCGGCTGCACTGCTGGCGATCCACGGGACACGGCGCGCAGAAAACGCCCCAGGCGCTGCAAAATTCCTGCAACCTTGCCTTTGCCCATATTGCTCTAAAGCTTGGCGGAGAGCGGTTTTATGAATATGTGAAAAACTTCGGCATCCTGGAAAAGACCGGTATCGACCTTGCCGGTGAAAGTAAGGGTGTGTTTTTCGATAAAGCAATCGTTACGGATACGGATAAATGGGGCACGGCATCCCTGACCTCCGGTTCTTTCGGCCAGACCTTTAAGCTGACGCCTTTGCAGCTTGTCCGGGGAATTGCGGCGGTGGTAAACGGCGGAAATCTTTTAGAACCTTACATCGTATCGGAAGTCATAGACGCGGACGGAAATACGGTTCTCAAACAAGAGCCCACAGTCCTGCGGCAAGTTATAAAAGAGGAAACCTCCAAGACAATGCGCACCCTTATGCAGTCGGTGGTAGAAGAGGGAACTGCCAAAAATGCGGCAGTTGCCGGTTATGCCATCGGCGGGAAAACCGGCACCAGCGAAAAGATCGATGTGCTGGACGAAAACGGAAATAAGACATTGGATAAAATCGTATCCTTCGTAGGGGTTGCGCCGATGGACGATCCGGAGTATATTGTACTTGTGGCGCTGGACACCCCTTCCCGGCAGACCGGGATCTACATTTCCGGCGGTGTCATGGCAGCGCCAACCGTGGGCGCGGTGATGGGCGATATATTGCCCTACCTGGGCGCGAAACAGAGCTTTTCCGAGGACGATGCCGCTGGAAAGCTCGTGGTGCTTGCCGATTACGCAGGTCTTACTCAAAAGGATTCCGAACAGGCTCTCACCGAACTTGGACTCACCGCCCGTTGCATAGGAAATGGGGAAACGGTCACTGCCCAGATCCCGTCACCCGGACAAAGCGTTCCCGGTAACAGCCAGGTGATCTTATATCTTGGGGAAAAGCCGGAGCAGGAAATGGTAGCCGTGCCGGACTTTCTTGGAATGAACCGCCAGCAGGCAAGCGATGCGGCAGGAGCGCTGGGACTATATATTTTGGTCACCGGAAATCCGGATGCCGACCCGGGTGTCACCGTTACCGACCAATCTATACAAAAAGAAACCAATGTTCCCGTAGGAACGACCGTAAAACTTACATTTACCGATACAAAAGCCAGGGATTGACTCCCGGAAAAAGGAGAAACTATGAAACTGAGAGAATTAATGCGCAATGTGGAAGTGCTTGGTCATTCCGCGGACTTGGATATGGAGATCACCGAGGTCTTCTACGATTCCCGTAAAGTCACCCCCGGAAGCCTGTTCGTTGCCGTTACCGGCTTCGCGTCCGACGGAAACCGGTTTATTCCCATGGCAATGGAAAAGGGCGCGGCAGCGGTGGTCACCGCCAAAGTGCCGGAGGGGGAAGTGCCCTATGTGCAGGTGGCATCCGACCGCCTTGCCCTTGCCATGATCGGCGCGAATTTTTTCTCTCATCCCGCTGAAAGCTTTCAGCTAATCGGTGTTACGGGCACCAACGGAAAGACTTCCGTAACACTTCTTTTAAAGCATATTTTGGAAAAGACCTTAGGCGCTAAGGTGGGTTTGATCGGCACAACCGGCAATCTCATCGGCCAGGAACTGATCGAGACCGAGCGCACAACCCCGGAAAGTTTTGAACTGCAGGCGCTTTTCGCCAGAATGCGGGATAGCGGCTGCACCCATGTGGTTATGGAGGTCTCCTCCCATGCCATCGCCCTGGAGCGGGTTGGCGGTATCACTTTTGATGTTGCCGCGTTTACCAATCTTACGGAAGACCACCTGGACTTCCACAAGACTATGGAAAACTACTGCGATACCAAGGCAGAACTGTTTTCTCGCTGCGAAAAGGCGGTCATCAACCGGGATGATGAGTGGTTCACCCGAATCACCGCAAAGGCAGGAAACAATGTGCTCACTACCTCCGCAAAGCAGGAGGCAGGCTTAAGCGCATCCGATCTGCAACTTCTTTCCGACGGTGTGGAATTTACCGCGACGATGGGAAAGGAACAGGCAAAAGTTTCTCTTCCCATCCCCGGAAAATTTACGGTCTATAATGCGCTGACGGTCCTCGGCATCGGTGTCCAGCTTGGACTTTCTCTTTCCGCCTGCGCGGAGGCTCTACGCACTGCCCAGGGTGTTAAGGGCAGGGTAGAGGTAGTCCCCACTCCCGGTAAGCCCTATACGGTGCTTATCGACTATGCCCACACCCCCGACGGACTTGAAAATGTGCTTTCTTCCGTCAAAGGCTTCTGCAAGGGTAGACTCATTGCGGTCTTTGGCTGCGGCGGTGACCGGGACCCGGTCAGGCGCCCCATTATGGGAAAAATCGGCGTCACCATTGCGGACTATAGCATCATTACCTCCGACAATCCCCGTACGGAAGCGCCTATGGCAATCATTTCCGACATTTTAAAAGGTGTTGCGGCGGAAGCGAAAAACTATGAAGTCATCGAAAATCGCGTAAAAGCTATCCATCATGCTATGGACATTGCGCAAAAGAATGATATAATTGTATTAGCCGGAAAAGGTCACGAAACCTACCAGGAGATTTGTGGTGTGAAACACCACCTGGATGAAAGGGAAGTCGTTGCCGAATATCTGAACGGTTGAGGATGTAACATGGGAAAAATCACCTTGGAGCAGGCGGCACTTTGGTGCGGCGGCAGCATTGATCCGAAATATAAAGAGGTAACCTTCTTTGGCGCCAACAACGATACCCGTAAGCTCCGTGAAGGTGAGCTGTTCGTGGTGCTGAAGGGCGTCCGGGACGGTCACGAGTTTATCCCGGCAGCCATGGAAAAGGGCGCAGCCGCTGTGCTTTGTAACCATTGCGAAGGGGACTATCCTGCCATCGTGGTTGAGGATGTGCGCATCGCCCTGGGAAAAATCGCTGCTGCATACAGAAAGAGCCTTTCTATCAAGGTGGTAGGTATCACCGGCTCTGTGGGCAAGAGCACCACAAAAGAGATGGTGGCATCTGTCCTGGAGGGTACATACCGGGTGGGAAAGACCCCGGTCAACCATAATAATGACATCGGTATGCCCATGGCAGTACTTGCTCTGCCGGAGGATACGGAAGTTGCGGTGCTGGAGATGGGGATGAACCATTTCCGGGAGATCGCATATTTAACGAATATCGCAAAGCCGGATATCGGCGTGATCATCAATGTGGGAACCATGCACATCGAGCATCTTGGCTCCCGTGAGGGCATTCTCAAGGCAAAAATGGAGATCCTTGAGGGAATGGGTGAAAACAGCAAATTGTTCCTGAACGGTGACAATGACCTGCTCTGGACGCAGAAAGACCACCCTTGCCACCCTGTTTTCTTCGGCTGGGAGAATGAAGAAAGCTCCCTGCGGGCTGAAAATGTCGAATTTACAGACGGGATCCGCTTCCAGGCTGTTTGCGCCGAAAAGCGTTTCCCGGTGGAGCTTCCCCTGGAGGGCGCCCACTATGTCTGCGATGCCATGGCTGCGGTAGCCGTGGGTCTTGAGCTGGGTGTTGCCCCCGAAGACATCAGCCGCCGGCTCTATGAGTTCCAAAATATGGAAGGTCGGCAGGAGATCTACAAGGCAGGGGAGCTTACCATCATCAAGGACTGCTATAACGCAGGTCCGGAGTCTATGGCGGCATCCCTTGCGGTTTTGAAGGGCAAGCCCGGCAGACGGATCGCCGTCCTTGGCGATATGCTGGAGCTGGGCGACCGGTCTGCTGAAGAACACCATAAGGTCGGTGCGCTCTGCGCAACCTGCGCGGATGTTCTGCTTGCCTACGGACCGGAAAGCGGAAACACCTGCCGCGGCGCGCTGGAAGCGGGTATGAAAGAAGAAAATGCCAAGGCGTTTACAGACAGAGATTCTCTTGCAAAGTATCTGAAAGAGATTGCAAAGCCCGGTGATGTGCTGCTTTTCAAGGGCAGCCGGGGTATGCGTATGGAGCTTGCTTTGGATGCCTTTTTGAAGGAAGAGAGATAGGGAGGAAGTTATGGTTAGAATCGTTATTACCGTGCTCGCATCGCTGGTGCTCTCCGGCGGTATTGGCTATATTCTGCTGCCTGTGCTGCGTGCGCTGAAAGCCGGCCAGTCCATCCGTGAGGTGGGTCCTACCTGGCATAACAACAAGGCCGGCACTCCCATGATGGGTGGTCTCATGTTCATTGCTGCGGCTGTGATCTGGTTGCTGGTCAGCATTCCCGCAATGAAGGACTTTACTGTGTTCTATACTCTGGGTCTTGGCCTTTGCTTTGGTCTTATCGGCTTTTTGGACGATTTTACAAAGATCAAGTTCAAGCGCAACCTGGGTCTTACCTCCATTCAGAAAGCGCTGCTGCAGATGGCAGTGTCCGCACTGTACCTGTATCTTCTCTATAAGAGCGGCAGTCTGACCTGCGATCTTTATATTCCCTTTGTAAAAGTAACGGTCACCGGTATTCACCCCCTTCTTTATATCTTCTTTGCTATGTTTGTTATCGTCGGCTGTGTTAATGCGGTGAATCTTACCGACGGTGTGGATGGACTTTGCGGCAGCGTTACCGTTCCTGTAATGGTATTCTTTACCGCAGCGGCGATTCTCAAGGGTCAGCTGGAGCTTGCAACGCTTCCTGCCTGCCTGATAGGCGGTCTCATCGCTTATCTTTTCTATAACTGGCATCCTGCCAAGGTCTTCATGGGCGATACCGGCTCTCTGTTTTTGGGCGGCATCGTATGCGGACTTGCCTTTGCCCTCAATATGCCCTTGATCCTCATTTTGGTAGGCATCGTTTATATTGTGGAAACTCTGTCCGTGATCCTGCAGGTGGGCTATTTCAAGCTGACCCACGGAAAGCGGCTCTTTAAGATGTCCCCCATCCACCATCATTTCGAGATGTGCGGATGGAAGGAAGTTAAGATCGTCCTTGTATTTACCGGCGTCAGCGCGCTGATGTGCCTGCTTGCCTGGTTTGGTATTGCATAAGTAAGGAGTTTTTTATGGCGGTACAGAAGCTTCTGTCTGCCAAAGAGAACCGCCGCCGGCTTGATACGCCTGCGGGTGACACGATGGATTACCCCTTTCTCATTTTGCTGCTTATCCTGCTTGCGGTGGGGCTTACCATGCTTTACAGCGCAAGCTGCGCCCAAAGCCTGTACGATACCCGCTACACCGTATCTACCCGGTATCTGCAAAAGCAGGCTGCCTGCGCCCTCATCGGTTTAGGGGCAATGTATGTTGCCAGCCGGATCCCGCCAGGCTTTTGGTTAAAGGCAGCCTGGCCGCTTTACGGCATCAGCATCCTGCTGCTGCTTTCGGTGCTTGTGTTCGGTCAGTCCGTAAATGGCGCGAAACGGTGGATCAGCATTGCGGGACTTCAGTTTCAGCCGTCGGAGATTGCGAAATTTACCATGATTTTGCTCTTTGCCCGGCTGACCAAAGGCTTTGGAAGCGATGCCCGGAAATTCCGTTACGGCGTTTTGGGCTTCGGGGCAGCGCTTTTGGGAATCCTTATCCCCCTTGCCCTGGAAAAACACCTGTCAGCCATTATGCTTATGGGTATGGTGGCGGTGGTGATGATGTATGTTGCCGGAACGCACCCTAAGTGGCTGCTTGCCGGTGCCGCATCCGCAGTGGTGTTCGTTGTTATCTACATCAGCTTTATGGGCTATGCCGGTGACCGTGTCACCGCCTGGCTCAACCCGGAAAGTGATCCCCGGGATACGGGGTATCAGATTCTCCAGTCCCTTTACGCCATCGGCTCCGGCGGTGTATTCGGACTCGGCTTTTTAAAGAGCAGACAGAAATATCTGTACCTGCCCTTTCAGTACAACGACTATATTTTCGCGATCATTTGCGAGGAATTGGGTCTTGTAGGCGCGCTTTGTATTGTTGCTTTGTTTGCGATGCTGATCCTGCGCGGCTACTGGATCGCCCTCCGTGCTCCCGACCGGTTCTCAACGGTCTTCGGCGCGGGACTCATTACTCTCATCGCGGTACAAACGATCCTGAATTTGGGGGTCGTTACCAATCTTTTGCCCTCCACCGGTGTGGCGCTGCCGTTCTTTTCCTACGGCGGAACAGCCCTTGCGGTGAATTTGGGGGAGATGGGGATACTGCTCAGTATCTCCCGTTACAGAAACAAAGCATCTTCACAGGAGGATTTGCTATGAATGTGATATTTACCTGCGGCGGCACCGGCGGACATATTAACCCGGCCATCGCAGTTGCCAATATTTGGAAAGAACGCCACCCGGACAGCAAGATCCTGTTCATCGGCGGCGAGGGGAATATGGAAGAGGAGCTTGTCCCGAAAGCCGGCTACGAGCTCATCACTTTTCCCGCATACGGCGTTGCCCGGGGAAAGTCCCCCAAGGCGATCCTTAAAAACATCAAGGTGGTGCTAAACACCATCTATACCGTAAGCCGCTGCAAGAAGATCATCCGGGACTTTAAGCCCGGCGTGATCGTAGGCACCGGCGGCTACGCGAGCTTCCCGGCGCTGATGGCAGGTTCTCTGATGGGCATTCCCACCTGCGTCCACGAAGCAAACGCAATGCCCGGTCTTACCACTCGCTTGATCGCAGACCGGGTCAGCAAAGTCCTCGTCTGTTTCCCGGAAAGCGCAAAGCACTACCGTCACCCGGAGAGGGTAGAGGTGGTCGGTATGCCGGTGCGCCGGGAGTTCATCTACACCAAAAAGGAAGATGCCCGTAAGGAGCTTCAGCTGGATAGTCGCCCTCTGATCGTATCTACCTTCGGTAGCCAGGGCGCTAAGGCGATGAATGAAATGACCGCGGAGCTCTTCCGCCTGGAGCAGGATGCGGGATTCCCGTACCAGCACATCCATGGTGTTGGCAGCTACGGCTGGGAGTGGATGCCGGATGCTGTCCGGCAGGCGGGTGTGGACCTCCAAAAAGCGGACGCCATCCAGATGAAAGAGTATATCTACAATATGCCCGATGTGATGGCAGCGGCGGATGTGGTGATCAGCCGGGCAGGCGCAGGCAGCTGCAATGAGATCGCAGCCTCCGGTACGCCCTGTATTTTGATCCCGTCCCCCAATGTTACGGATAACCACCAGGAAAAGAACGCAAGAGCTCTTAGCCAGACCGGTGGAGCGGTATTGATGCTTGAAAAGGATTGTACCGCCCAGGCGGTGATGGATCAGATTCGGTGGATCCTGGAGGACAAGGAAAGATACAACCGCATGGCAAGATCCTTGCAGGATATGGTGATCCCGGATTGCGCGGAGCGCGTGTGCGACACCATGGAAGCAATCGCGAGCAAGTAAGGAGAACAGTATGGCAACAAAAGAGAAAACCAGGGGAAGATCAGGCGCAAGACGCCAATCGGATGTGGTCTATACCCAGCCGAAGCCCTTTCAGCGCGGCAGATTTCTGCTGCACCTTGCCACGGTGGTCGCTGTGGTACTGGCACTTGTTTTTGGAATGACGATCTTCTTTAAGGTGCAAAATATAACTGTGGTCGGATCTGAAAAGTATTCCCAGTGGGATGTGGCCCAGGCATCCGGCATCCAAACGGGTGAGAACCTGCTGACCGTCAGCAGAGCGAAGATCAGCGGCAAGATTACTACGGCACTTCCTTATGTTAAGAAAGTCCGCGTGGGCATCACCCTTCCCGATACGGTAAACCTGCAGATCGAGGAGCTGGATGTGTTCTATAGCATTCAGGATGAAGCTGGCGATTGGTGGCTGATGGCTGCTGACGGCAAGATCCTGGAGAAGACCACAGAGGCAAAGAGCTTGGAAAATACCCGCGTGCAGGGTGTGCTTCTTACGACTCCCGAACCCGGAAAACAAGCGGTTGCCGCAGAACCTGTACCGGAAGAAACATTGGAAGACGGAGAAACGGTTCCTGTTACCGTCAAGGGCAGTGAGCGGCTCCAGGCTGCGGTGAGCTTGCTGAAAAGTTTGGAAACAAACGGCATCATCGGCAAGGCAGCCAGCGTGAATGTGGAGGACCTGACCGGCATCGAACTGTGGTATGGTCAGCAGTACCAGGTGTTCATCGGAGATACCAGCCGGTTGGACTATAAGCTGGCTTCCATGAAGGCAGCGGTCGGGCAAATGAACGATTACCAGAGCGGCGAGCTGGATGTAAGCTTCACCACCTGGCCCGATCAGGTGGGCTTTACGCCGTTTCAGTAAGAATCCTTGAGAAAAATGCAAAATTCTTGACAAAAAAATAAGATTTTCTATTGACCGAATGAGTTTTTTGGGGTAGAATACAGAGGTAGGATTATAATTTCTGTCCGTGTGCCCAAATCGCACGGTCAAAGGATACATAGGAGGAAAGCACATGTCTGATATGCAGGAGCGCGTTGTTAAAATTAAGGTAATCGGTGTTGGTGGCGCCGGTAATAACGTCATTAACCGGATGATCGAAGCCGGTGTTCAGGGCGTCGATTTCGTGGTTATCAACACCGATAAGCAGGACCTCAACAAGTCCGTTTGTAAGAATAAGGTTCAGATCGGTGAGAAGCTCACCGGCGGTATGGGCGCAGGTTCCAAGCCTGAGATCGGCCAGAAGTCCGCTGAGGAGAGCAGAGCTCAGATCGCTAAGATCCTGGAGAACACCGATATGGTATTTATCACCGCCGGCATGGGCGGCGGCACCGGCACCGGCGCAGCACCCATCGTTGCAGACCTGGCCCGTGAGGCTGGCTGCCTGACCGTTGGCGTTGTCACCAAGCCCTTCAAGTTTGAGGGTGCAAACCGTATGCGTCAGGCTGAGAGCGGCATCGCTGCCCTGTCTGAGAAGGTCGACTCCCTGATCATCATCCCCAACGACCGTCTGAAGTACGTTACCGATCAGAAGATCACCTTTGCAAACGCATTCGGCATCGCAGACGATGTTCTGAAGCAGGCTGTTACCTCCATTTCCGAGCTGGTTGGTTACTCCGAGCGCGTGATCATCAACCTGGACTTTGCTGACGTATCCGCGATTATGAAGGATGCCGGCCGCGCGCATATGGGCGTTGGTGTAGCAAGCGGTCGCGAGAAGGCTGAGCAGGCTGCTCTGGCTGCTGTTGCAAGTCCTCTGTTGGAAACCTCTATCAACGGC
>JAZSAB010000034.1:0-4032 GCA_045601675.1 Faecousia sp. | reverse complement strand
CGGCGCGGCCATGCGCCGCACAAGAAACAAAAAGTATATCGTGGGGGCGTACCGCCCCGCTTACAGGGAGGAAGAAGAAATGACGCAGCTGCAGTTTGATAATCTTATGGCCAACTGGCTGGCCCGCCAGAGTGAGCGGCCGGAGAGCCCCTGGGGCAGGATGGCTGAGGCCATGCGTGCCGGGATCACGGACGGCACGCGGCCCCAGAGCTTTGCAACAAGAGAAGAAGTGGCCACCATGATCGTGGCGGCCAAGCTGTAAAATGAAGGGTCACCGAGTACTCGGTGAGCCGTCATATTTTCTGGGTTTAATCCCGATAGCCGTTGGGGTTCATGGACTGCCACTTCCAGCTGGAAGCGCACATCTCGTCAATGCCGAGCTCTGCCTGCCAGCCCATCTCATCAAAGGCTTTTTTGGGGTCGGCATAGCACTGGGCGATGTCACCGGGGCGGCGGGGATCGATAACGTAGGGTAGCGTTTTGCCGCAGGCTTTTTCATAAGCATGCAAAACGTCCAGAACGCTGTAACCCTTGCCGGTGCCGAGATTGACAATAAAAAGACCGCACTTGCTCTCCAACTTTTTCAGCGCTGCCACATGACCGCGGGCCAGATCTACAACGTGAATATAGTCACGCACTCCGGTACCGTCCACAGTGGGATAATCATTTCCGTAAACGTGGAGTTTTTCCAGCTTGCCCACGGCAACCTGAGCAATGTAGGGAGTCAGGTTGTTGGGAATACCGCTGGGATCCTCTCCGATTAGGCCGCTTTCGTGGGCACCAACGGGGTTGAAATAGCGCAGCAGAGCCACATTCAGGTCCGGATCGGCGGCGCAGTAGTCCTTGAGGATCTGCTCCAGAAAGAACTTGGTCGTGCCGTATGGATTGGTGGTGCCGCCGGTGGGGAAGTCTTCGCGAATGGGGAAGCTTGCGGGGTCGCCGTATACCGTGGCGGAGGAGGAAAAGACGATGTTCTTCACTCCGTGGCGTCTCATGGTGTTGAGCAGGGTGAGGGTACTGACCAGGTTGTTGGTGTAGTATTCCAACGGCTTGCGTACACTTTCCCCCACGGCCTTGAGTCCGGCAAAGTGAATTACCGAGTCGATTTCGGGGTATTGGGTGAAGATGGTATCCATCATTTCGGCATCGCAGACGTCGACCCGGATAAACGGAATGGTTTTTTCAGTGATTTTTTCCACTCGGTGAAGGGCCTCTGAGCTGGAGTTGGAGAGATTGTCCACAACTACGATATCATACCCGGACTGGAGAAGCTCCACGCAGGTATGGCTGCCGATATAGCCGGCACCGCCAGTGACTAAAACTGACATAACAGCAATCCTTTCTTGGGAATCTTTTATATATTTTGCAATAAGACTTGCATTACATTTTAACCTGTAATATAATAAGGTGTCAATGCTTGTTATATAATATACAGGTTTCTGTTGACATAATACCATAGATGGGGTTCAAAGCAAGAGAGGTTTGAGGAACATGGAAAACGAAATTCGTGACGTAGTAGAGCTTGATATTCGAAAGTTACTTCTTGCCTATCTAAACAAGTGGTGGATCTTTGTGATCTGCATCATTTTGGCAGGAATTATTGCCGGTGGCTTCACCGCTAATTTTATAACACCGTTGTATAAGTCCACTGTGACGATTTACGTGAACAATGCCGGGCGCGATCAAAAGGTGGATTATATTACCAACAGCAACCTGCAGACCTCCCAGCGATTGGTCAATACCTACATTTATATCATCGGTAGTGACAGTGTGCTGGAGAAGGTGGCTCACGAGGCTAATCTGGGTATGAGTGCCCTTGAAATCCGTTCCTGTATGGAAGCTGCGCAAAGAGGCACAACAGAAATCTTTCGAGTGACAATTACCCATCCTGATCCGGTGAAGGCGGCCCGCATTGCCAATGCTGTGGCGGAAGTGGCTCCCGGTGAGATTGAACGATTTGTAGAGGGTAGTTCCACAAAAATCATTGATTATGCCAAAGTGGCCGAGGCACCTTCTTCTCCCAATTTGATAAAAAATGTAATGTTTGGTTGTTTGATCGGTATTGTGGTTGCGGCGGTTTATGTAATGATCCGATTCCTGCTTGACGTGCGCATCAAGGACGAAGAAGAACTGGTGGCTCTGTTCGATATTCCTGTATTGGGTCAAATCCCTACCTTCCTTCCTGAGGGAAGCAAGGTTCGCAGTGCCTATGAAAAGAAGAATATTTATGCAAAGGAGAATGGAGGGGAGGCCAAATGAGTTTATTTCACCAAAAGAAGGAAAAGAGGAGCGGGAAACGACAGGAAAGCCGCTCTATTCAGGATGACCGCAAAAATCTGCTCTCTCTCAGAAGTGACTTCTTTATTCGCGAAGCGTATAAGACATTGCGTACCAATGCTTCCTTTGCGCTTGGTGGGGATGATAAATGCAAGGTGATTGTTGTCACCTCCTCTTTGCAGGGGGAAGGTAAAAGTATTACCGCGGTCAATATGGCCATCTCCTATGCCATGACGGACCGCAAGGTTCTGGTCGTTGACTGCGATCTGCGCCGCCCAAAGATCGCACGCCTGATGCAGTTGAACGCCAAGACGGGATTGAGCAACCTGCTCATGGACCCTAGATTGAAGAAAGAAGCGATTATTCCCTCGGGTATTGATAATTTGGATGTTCTTCTGTCAGGCAGTATTCCTCCCAACCCCTCTGAGCTGCTTGGATCTCCCCGGATGCAGGAGTTGCTGCAGGAACTTCGGGAGGACTACGACTACATTTTCCTGGATTCCCCCCCCGTCAACATGGTTACGGATGCGGTGGTCCTTGCACCGGAAAGTGATGGCGTGCTGTTCCTTGTCCGCGCCAACAAGTCTGAGCGCGGAGCGGTTGCCCACGCAGTGAAGCAGCTTGAATACAGCCAGACCAAGATCTTGGGCTTTGTTCTGAATGGTGTGGATATGGAAAAGACACATTACGGGGACAAAAAATACAGATATAGTCGCTACTTCCGCTTTAGCCGATATGGTTATGGTTACGGTTACGGCAAATATGGTTATGGCTACGGCAGACATGGTTACAGCAGTTATGGATATAACAGCTTTATGGCGGCGGCTCATTCTCAAGAGAGTAAACCGAGAGAAGAACAATGACAGATCTGCATACACACATCTTGCCCGGGATGGATGATGGGGCGCACAGTACGGAAGAAAGCCTTGCCATACTCCGGTTGGAGAGAGCGCAAGGGGTAGCCGCGGTTGTGTTGACCCCTCATTTCTACGGGACGCGGGAGCGGGCAGAGGAATTCCTCTGCCGGCGTGACGCATCCGTACAGAAGTTGACTGCTGAACTGGCTAAGCTGCCGAAAGAGGAACGGGACGAGCTGCCCAAACTGATTCTGGGGGCAGAGGTGGCGTGGAATTCCGCTTTGGCAGATTGCCAGGAGCTGCCGCAGCTTTGCATTGGCAAAACAAAGAACTTTTTGCTGGAACTGCCGTTTACACCGTGGAACACCCAAATGTTCAATCAGATTTATGATTTGATCGGGCAGACTGGCCTGACTCCGGTGATCGCTCATCTGGAACGCTATATATGGGGCCAGCGGCCAAGACAGATTGCGGAGATTTTTGAACTGGGTGTTCCTGTTCAAATCAGCGCGGAGATGTTGCAACGGCCCTTGATTCGCGGAAGAGTGCTGAAGCTGTTTGAAGAACGGCGGGCGCATATTCTGGCCTCCGACTGTCACAACTGCACCGACCGTGCCCCCAACGTTGGAGAGGGGATGCGGATGGTTCGCCGTAAGCTGGGCGACTGGTTTGCGGATGAGTTGGTGCGCTGTGCGGACGAATTGGCCGGTTTGCTTCACTAAGCAAATATCGTAAAATGGAGCGACCCAGCGCGGATGTTCGCTCCATTTTTACAATGTGAAAGAAAGTGTGGGATCTCTGGGATGGAAAAGGAACGCGTTTGGCTGTCTTCCCCCACCATGCATGGGGAGGAACTGCACTTTGTGCAGGAGGCCTTTGATAAAAACTGGGTTGCACC
>JAZSAB010000033.1:0-4082 GCA_045601675.1 Faecousia sp. | reverse complement strand
GCGCTGCCGGGGGGAGCGGGCGCGGACGGTGGGGGAGGAGAGGCGGGGGGGGGGGCAGCAGCCTGCTTCCGGGACTTTGCGGCAAAGCACTTTCCCAAAACAATGGTCACAATCATCAATAGGATCAGACCAAAGAAAACGACTGCATAGCCCAGCGCGGCATACAGGCCCGCTTGACCCAATGTAATATCGTTCATAGGATCCCTCCTTGGGGAATAGGTTGTAAATACGCTTACTTTTCTTTTTTGGAGAACAGCCAGTTAATGAGCATGGTGGTGAGGATGATCAGACCGATAACAACGAAGATCACCAGCATGCCTACGCCCATATTGCTCAGACGGCTTACAAAGCCTGCGGGATTAAAGTAAAAGTCCATAACTTAACCTCCAAACATGCTCAAAATGATGCCGCCGGCGATAACGGATGCGATCTGACCGGAAACATTGACACCGATGGAGTGCATCAGCAGATGGTTCTGGGGATCTTCCGCCAGAGCCATCTTGTGGACAATACGACCGGACATAGGGAATGCGGAGATGCCTGCTGCGCCGATCATGGGGTTGATCTTCTTCTTGGAGAAGACGTTGATGAGCTTTGCAAACAGCACGCCGCCGGCGGTGTCCACGATGAAGGCGATAAGACCCAGGCCCATAATGAGCAGGGTGTCTACCCGGAGGAACTTGTCCGCAACCATATTGAAGGCAACGGAAATGCCTAAGAAAATGGTAATGAGGTTTGCCAGCACATTCTGGGCGGTGTCGGACAGGCTGTCCAGTACGCCGCACTCGCGGATCAGGTTACCGAACATCAAGAAACCGATCAGCGCTGTCGCATCGGGGACGATGGCGGAAGCGACCACGGTGATGATGATGGGGAACATGATGCGGGTGGTCTTGCTGACAGACTTCTGCTCGTAGGGCATACGGATCATACGCTCTTTCTTGGTGGTCAGCAGCTTAATGACCGGGGGCTGGATCACGGGCACCAGAGCCATATAGGAGAAAGCGGCAACGGTGATGGCGCCCACATAGTTGGAGCCCAGGGTGTTTGCAACGGCGATGGAGGTAGGACCGTCCGCAGCGCCGATGATGGCGATGGAGGCGGCATCCTTTGCCTCGGGGAAGAAAATGCTTGCCATGGAAAGGGTGAAGAAGATACCAAACTGTGCGGCTGCGCCAAAGAGCATCAGCTTGGGGTTCGTAAGCAACGGACCAAAGTCGATCATGGCGCCGATGCCGATAAACAGCAGCAGGGGGAACAGCTCATTGGCAATACCTGCGTGGTACAGTTCCTGGATAGGACCGATCAGCGCAGTAGAGCCGGGAATGTTCACCAAAATGGTGCCCAAGCCCATAGGCAGCAGCAGAGAAGGCTCCATTTCCTTCACGATGGCCATATAGATCAGCAGGCAGCCCAGCAGGATCATTACGATGTCCTGCCACTGGAACTGCAGCAGATTCTCGTATAAGATTTCCATCAAGGACCTCCTTAGCCGATAACGACCAGGGGATCACCGGTGGAAACGGAAGCGCCCTTAGAGGTAACAACCTGGGTGATAGTGCCGTCCTTGGGAGCGGTGATGTCATTTTCCATCTTCATAGCTTCCAGAACGCACAGTACATCACCGGATTTCACTGCCTGACCGGCGGTGACATTGACCTTGATGATGGAGCCGGGCATGGGAGCGGCGACCACTTCGCCTGCACCGGTAACGGCGGCGGGAGCAGCGGGTGCTGCGGGAGCGGCAGCAGGAGCAGCAGCTACGGGAGCAGCAGCTACGGGAGCAGCGGCTACGGGTGCAGCAACGGGAGCGGGAGCGATGGCTTCGTATTCGTCGAGCAGCATAGCCTTGCCAGCTTCGACTTCGACCTCATATGTACGGCCGTTAAGAGTTACCTTGTATTTCATGATTATTTGACCTCCTTGATGGAAATAAAGCGAAGTTCGTTGATGGGTTTGCCTAACTTGTCGGCAACGATTGCCATAAGCATGGCAGCGGCCTTGGGCTCGGTGTCGTAGAGCTTCAGCTTCCCGGCGCTGCCGGGAGCGGCGGGAGCCTCTACGGGAGCGGCTACTTCTTCTACGACCACATCCGCAGCTTTCCGGTTGGAAATTGCCTTGCGGATCACAGCGATGATGACCACAAGCGCCAGCAGCCCCACAAGACCCAGGGTCAGGATGTTATCGAGCTGGGTGGGGGAAGCAACGACAATGGCAGTGGGACCGTCAGCAGCACCGATGGTAGTCAGAGTTTCGGTTTCCATGCCGTCCCTCCTTAGGCTTCAACGATGGTGTAGGTCACTTCGTTCTCTTCCTTAGCCTTACGGTCCTCGAAGAACTTCTCGGCCAGGTTGGGGAATGCAATGTAGCTGAGCACATCCTCGTCGCAGCGGGCCATATCACCCAGCTTTTCGCGGGTAGCTTCCACAACGGGCTCCAGGGTATCAGCGTAGCGGCCGGTCAGAGGCTGCTCGTCGCCCAGGATCTGCTTCTGGATGTCAGCATCGATGGGAGCGGGGGTAGTGCCGTACTCGCCGCGGCAGTAAGCCTTGATCTCCTTGGAAACGGTCTTGTAACGCTCGCCGTCCAGCACATTGCGGACTGCCTGTACGCCGACCATCTGGGAGGTGGGAGTAACCAGGGGAGGATAGCCCAGGTCTGCGCGGACCTTGGGGGCCTCAGCCAGAGCCTCTTCGAACTTGTCGAGGGCGTTCATCTGCTTCAGCTGGCTGAGGAGGTTAGACAGCATACCGCCGGGGACCTGGTAGGTCAGGCACTGGGTGTCGGTAGCCATGGACTTGGGCATCAGAGTGCCGTCGGCAACGAACTCGTCGCGGATGCCCTTGAAGTAGTCGGACATCTTGGTGGTGCACTCGTCGTTGAGCTCCACTTCGTAACCCAGCTGACGCAGAGCGTAAGCCATGGTCTCGGTAGCGGGCTGGCTGGTGCCGCCGGAGAAGGGGGAGATAGCGGTGTCGATGATATCAACGCCGGCTTCTACAGCCTTCAGGTAGGGCATGAATGCAAGACCGGTGGTGGAGTGGGTGTGCAGGTCAATGGGCAGATCCACAGCGTCCTTGATAGCGGAAACCAGGTCGTATGCCTCCTGGGGACCCATAATACCGGCCATATCCTTGATGCAGATGGTGGAAGCGCCCATTTCTTTCAGCTCCTTGACCATCTTCACATAATTTGCGTGGGTGTGGACAGGGGAGGTGGTGTAGGAGATAGCGCCGGATGCGATAGCGCCGGCCTCCACGGTTGCCTCCATGGCGACCTTCATGTTCTTAACGTCGTTGAGAGCGTCGAAGATACGCAGAACGTCCATGCCGTTTTCAACAGCCTTGCGGACGAAGAGCTTTACGAAATCATCGGGGTAGTGGGAGTAACCCAGAACGTTCTGACCGCGCAGCAGCATCTGCAGCTTGGTGTTGGGCATCTTTGCGCGGATCTTGCGCAGACGCTCCCAGGGATCTTCGTTCAGGTAACGCAGACATACGTCAAAGGTAGCGCCGCCCCAGCACTCAGCTGCGTAGTAGCCAGCCTTGTCGATGGTCTCCAGCATGGGTTCGAACTTCTCGTAGGGCAGACGGGTAGCAATGAGAGACTGGTTTGCGTCACGCAGAACGGTCTCCACAAACTGAACTTTTCTTGCCATTATAAAAAACCTCCGTATTGAATGGAAATATAGATTACAAAATCAGAAAAGGGGCACTACTGCTTCCGGCTGGGAAGCAGCACTGCCCCTTTTCCGGTCAGTAAATTGCACCAAGAGCCGGGGGAAAGCTCCCCCGGCCAGGTAGAATCTTTAATTACTCAGCCTTGGGGCCTGCAGCCACCAGAGCCTTGCCGGCTTCGTTGCCGGTGTACTTAACGAAGTTCTTCTCGAAACGGGCAGCCAGGTCTTTAGCCTTTGCGTCCCACTCGGAAGCGTCAGCGTAGGTATCTCTGGGATCCAGGATGCCGCTGTCCACGCCGGGAAGGCTGGTGGGAACCTCGAAGCCGAAGTAGGGGATGGTCTTGGTCTCGGCCTTCAGGATGGAGCCGTCCAGGATGGCGTCGATGATGCCGCGGGTATCCTT
>JAZSAB010000032.1:0-3919 GCA_045601675.1 Faecousia sp. | reverse complement strand
CTTACGCAGTGCGGAGTTGGGCTTCTTGGGGCTGGTGGTACGAACAGCGGTGCAAACACCACGCTTCTGGGGGGAAGGCAGGGTGGTAGCCTTGTTCTCCAGAGTGTTCAGACCTCTCTGCAGAGCGGGAGCGGTGGACTTGAAGGTGACCTGCTTACGACCATTTCTAACGAGCTGATTAAAAGTAGGCATTATTGTTCTCCTTTCTTGAAAACTCGCCTTTCGGCTGTATATATTCCACGGGAAGACCCGTAAGAATCAAACTTTTTCGATAGCGGCGGCTGCCGCAGCGCCAACCTCGATACCGCACAGCTTGCCAAGCTCCGCCATAGAGGCGACCCAGGCAAAGGGCACGTTGTTTTGCTGGCTCAGAGCCGCAAGGGGCTCCGTTATGGCAGGGTCGGCATTCTGAGCCAGAAGCACATAGCGGGCTTTGCCGTTTTGCAGCGCTTTTCTAAGCTGCTTGGCACCCACCACCAGGGTCTTGCCCTGTAAAATGTCTCTCGCTTCACCGATAGCCATAGTTTTGCTTTTACATATTTCCATACAGGTTCATATTATACGCATTTTTTCAAGAATGTCAACAAAAATTAGCAATTTATTTCTATTTTTTGTTAGGAAAATTTAGCGGGAGCGCCCCAATGGAGCGCTCCCGAAAACACATGTATTTATAGGAAAAATTACAGCTCGGAATAGCCAAAACTGTTGACCAAAGCGTCCAGTTTTTGTCCCTGCTTGCAGTAGGGGCATTCCCGGTAATCGTAGCTCTGGTAACCAGGCAGGTCACTGAGGGTGTAGACCGCCGCCACAGGGTAGCCGCCGGCCTCCCGGACCGCGCTGTATAGTGCCGCAACGCCGGCAACATAGCCGCCGTAATAGCCGATGGCCTCAATGCTGCGCTTAGCGGTATAGCCGGTGGTCATACTTGCCATCAGCACCAAAATATGCTTACCCCGGATCATAGGCTTAATGTTATCCCGGAAGACGATCTGGGAATTTGCGTTATACTCCGGCTCTAAAACGTAGATATCGTGACCTTCGTTGACGGTACGGACGCCGGTCTTGATCAGCTCGTTTGCCAGGCAGGTACCCACCACCGCCATACCGTCCAGGCAGAGGACCGTATCCACCTGCGTATAGCGCAGCTCCTGTACCAGCTGACGGGCGATGGACTTTGCCTCCATCAAATCCGTCTTTTGATATGTAATATCAATATAATAGTTGATGTGGCTGTGATTGGTTGCAAAGTGTCCCTTGGCGTAGCGAAGAGGTACATTTCCTCTTGTGATGGGCAATTCTTTGATCTCGATCATATCTTTCCTCCTATAACTAAAAAAGCGTTTTTCAGTTTCCGGCAGCAGCGTTTTCGCCGGAACTCTGAAAAACGCTTTTTTTCATTATATCCTAAGGCACAGGATAATTGCAAGAAAAAAGTGTTTGACGATCCCGCTAAATAGAAAGCGGATTTATTGTGCAGTTTGCCGGGCAAGCAGTTCGGATTCCAGTCGCAGGAACTGCTTGGCGATGACTCTACAGATCTGCCTCTTTTCGATCATCTGGTGAATTTCCGGGAACGTGACCCACTTTACATCGTCAGTTTCCCCGGGCATCAGCACGATTCTATCCAGCGGTACATCCGCACGGAGGCAGTAGTGGTCATAAAAGGCATTGCCCTCCCGGAGGGATTCCAACAGCTCGAAATCTTCCGCTTTTGCCCGGATGCCGGTCTCCTCGGAAAGCTCCCGAACCATGGCGGTAAGGCTGTCCTCCCCCGCTCTTGCGGCGCCGCCGGAATTCTCCCAGGTGCCGGGGAAGGACTTCTGGGGTGCTCTGCGGGTCATAAGGATCTTTCCTTTCCCGTCATAGACCCAAACGCAGACCACCAGGCCGTACTGCCCCCGTTTCCAGGGTGTGCCCCGGAGGTGTACTCTGCCGGTGAGGTTCCGTTTTTTATCGTAAATGTCGTTGTATTCCATCATACCCGGATGATTACCGGCTCTCCGCAGACGCCGACCCTTCCTTCGTTGATGTCCACAGTGCCGCCAAGCAGATTCTCGTAAGTGCCGTCGGGCAGACCCAGACGCACAAGGGAGCTTGTACCCTGGACGCAGAAGATACCGATGAGCTTCTCACCGTTCTTTTCGTGGGTGGCAAGGAGAATATCTCTGGGCAGTGCCTGCACATGATAGGTACTGTCCGCAAAGAGGGCGTCCTGCTTGATATCATAGAGCTTACGCAGCATAGAGGAAATATCCTCTCCTGCCTGCCAGTCCACCGGGTCCTTTTCGAACAGACGGGGCAGATGGGCGCAGCTTGCTTCCTGACCGTTAAAGATCATGGTCATGCCCTTCTGGAAATAGAGGAACGCGGTCCAGTTCCGGAGCGCCTTGCTGTCCGGGATGTGGTGGGCGGCTCTGGGACGGTCGTGGTTTTCCAGGAAGCGGAGCTTTACATAGTTGTCGGGATAGATCTGCTCCTGGCGGTTTACTGCCTCGGCGTAAGCGCTGAGGGGGAGCTTGCCCTCCAGGTAGTCCCGGAAGATGCCGTAGATATCATAGTCGTAGCTCATGTCGAAGACATGGAACGCTTCACAATCGGAATGACCGACCATACCTTTGGAACGGAGCAGCACAGTAAACTCCGGCTCCACCGTCTCGCACACCCAAATGCAGCCGGGACGTACCTGCTCCACCTCCTGGCGGGCGCGCTGCCAAAACTCCATGGGAATCAGCGTTGCAGCATCGCAGCGGAAGCCGTCCACGATCCTCGCCCACATTTTTAAGGTGTCGATCTGATAGTCCCAAAGATCCTTATTGTTATAGTCCAGGTCGATGATGTCATACCAGTCCCCTACCCGGTTGCCGAAGCTGCCGTCCATCTTATGGTAGAACCACTCGGGATGCTCTACGGACAGCACGGAGTCGGGAGATGTGTGGTTATACACCACATCGATGATGCACTTCATTCCGTGGGCATGAACATCGTCCACCAGCCGCTGCAGATCCTCCACAGTGCCGAAATCCGGAGTAATGGCCCGGTAATCCTTTGCGGCATAGGGGCTGCCGACCGTGCCCTTTCTTGCCTTTTCGCCAATAGGATGGATGGGCATCAGCCAAATAATATCCACGCCCAGGCTCTTGATCCGGTCAAGATCCCGGCGCACTGCCTCAAAAGTTCCCTCTTCCGAGTAATTTCGGACAAAGATGCTGTAAAGCACCTGGTTGCGGTATGTCTTTTTCGTTTCTACTGCCATAGCGGTAACCTCTTTTCTTTGATTTTGCTATTATACCATTTCTGCCGCCATAGTCAACAAAAATCCCCACACATCCGTGTGGGGATTTCGGTTTGAAAGAAATTACTTCGCAGCGTTTACCAGATCAGCGGTATCCTTTGCGATCATCAGCTCTTCGTTGGTGGGAACGACCCAAACCTGAACCTTGGAGTCGGGAGTGGAGATCATCATTTCCTTGCCGCGCTTAGCATTCAGCTCGGGATCGATCTTAACACCCATGAAGCCCAGGTACTCGCAGACAGCGGCGCGGACATTGCAGTCGTTCTCGCCGACACCTGCGGTGAAGGTCAGAACGTCGATGCCGTTCAGAGCAGCTGCGTAAGCGCCAACATACTTAGCAACCTCGTAGCAGAACTTGTCACGGGCCAGAGCGCAGTTCTCATCGCCATTCTTAGCGCCGTCTTCCAGGTCACGGAAGTCGGAGGAGATGCCGGACATAGCCAGCATACCGGACTTCTTGTTGAGCATGTTCAGGCACTCGTCAACGCTCATGCCGTACTTATTGCAGATGAACTGGACCACGCAGGCGTCGATGTCGCCGGAGCGGGTGCCCATGGGGACACCGGCCAGGGGGCTCAGGCCCATGGTGGTATCCTGGCAAGCGCCGTCCTTGATAGCGGCCATAGA
>JAZSAB010000031.1:0-4248 GCA_045601675.1 Faecousia sp. | reverse complement strand
CAGTCAGTAATCGTAAGATTTACTGACTGTTTCTTGGCAGGGGCACAAGGACTTGAACCCTGAGCCTACGGTTTTGGAGACCGCCGCTCTACCAATTGAGCTATACCCCTATATATAAAGACCGGTTGGTCGAGTGAACTGGTGGGCCCTCAGGGACTTGAACCCGGGACTATCCGGTTATGAGCCGGAGGCTCTGACCAACTGAGCTAAGGGCCCATAAGGGCGAACATCGTTCGCTGCGGGAGTCATTATACCATTCCTGCGGCTTCCTGTCAAGGTCTATTTCCCGGTTTGCGGTTCTTTTTTCCGGGGGACAATCATAGGCTTTCTTAGATTGGGAATAAGGAGGCTGGCTATGGAAAATATTTATGGAAGCATTGCTGCCCGGACGGGGGGCAATATCTACATAGGCGTGGTAGGACCGGTGCGGACCGGCAAGTCCACCCTGATCAAGCGGGTAATGGAGGAACTGGTGATCCCGAACATCGAGGAGCCGTTCCGCGCCCAGCGGGCGAGAGATGAATTGCCCCAAAGCGGTTCCGGCAGGACCATTATGACAAGTGAGCCCAAGTCCGTGCCGGAGGAGGCGGTGGAGATCTCCCCGGACGGCACGGCGAAGATGCGTGTGCGGATGATCGACTCCGTTGGCTATATGGTAGACGGGGCAGTGGGGGCAGAGGAAGAGGGGCAGCCCCGTATGGTCACCACCCCCTGGTATGACTATGAGATCCCTATGACCCAGGCGGCGGAGCTGGGGACGAAAAAGGTGATGGAAGAGCACTGCAGCATCGGCTTGGTGGTGACCACCGACGGTACGGTGACGGATATTCCCCGGGAGGACTATGTGGAGGCGGAGCGTCGGGCAATCTCGGATATGCAGGCGACGGGAAAACCCTTCCTTGTGGTCATTAACTCCTGCGAACCGGCGGGGACGGCTGCCCGGGAGGTGCAGCAGTACCTGCTCCGGGAGTTTGGGGTGGATGCGGTGATCGCGGACTGTCAGATCCTGGATAGCGACGGCATCGGTAAGCTCCTGGAAAAGCTGCTCTATGCATTTCCAATGCGGCAGCTCCAGGTATTTATGCCCCGGTGGATGGACTCCTTAGAGCCGGAGCACCCGGTGAAAGCCGCCCTTTACGAGGCGCTTGTGCGCAGGGCGGAGGAGATCGCCCACTTAGGGCAGGCGGAGGCGACACTTTCCCAGCTGGGGCAGATGCAGGAGGTGCTGGATTTTGCCATCCGGGATGTGGATCTGGCAACCGGAACGGTGTCCTGCAGCCTGACCTTCCCGGAAAAGCTCTTCTATGAGATCCTCTCAGATAAGGCGGGGATGGAGATCTCCGACGATGCCCAGCTGTTCGCGTTGCTGACGGAGCTGACGAAAGCAAAGCAGGAGTACGATAAGATCGCCGATGCCCTTTCTTCTGTGAAAGCAACGGGCTACGGCGTTGTGATGCCCTCTGCGGAGGAGATGACGCTACAGACCCCGGAGCCAGTGCGAAAAGGCGGAAACTTTGGGGTAAAGCTGAGAGCCGGCGCGCCGTCCATCCATATGATCCGGGTGGACATTGACACGGAGATCAGCCCCATGGTGGGCGATGAGCAGCAGTCCCGGGATCTTGTGGATTACCTCACCGGGGAGGATCCGGAAAAGCTTTGGCAGAGCAATATTTTCGGAAAGTCCGTGTACGATCTGGTGCAGGAGGGACTTACGGGAAAACTGATCCGCACCCCAGACGATGTGCGGGCGAAATTCCGTGGCTGCCTGACCCGTGTGGTCAACGAAGGCGCAACGGGACTTATTTGCCTCATTTTGTAAAGAAACGCTCCCAACCAACCGGTTGGGAGCGTTTTTATTAAAAGGTCGCTACATCGGGGTAGGCGGGATCTGCGGGCATCACCGTTTCAGCGGTGAGCACAGGTCCAAGCTCTCCCTGGTAGAGGTCGTGCCGTTCGGCACGGATGGAAGCCTTGACCATTACCCAGCTCCGGGGAGTCAAGTTCTTGCTGCCGGCAAATTCGCATGGAATTCCGCAGAACTGGATGTCGTCCTCACAGCAGGTCATCACAAACCGACCGGGGGCAAACATAGAGTCCTTATTGCGTCGCAGCAGCGCCACCTGACCCTTGAAGCACACGGTCTTGCCGTTATACTTTTCCGGTTCTTCAGTCACATCCCGATACCAAAGGGCGTAGTCCTCGTCCTTAATGACGATGGTGGGGGCGTTTATATCGAAGGGCAGGGGATCTTCCAGTTCGTCAAAAACCGTGGTGCCGTCGGTGTAGTCGTAGAGGATGTCCATACGGCGGTTGGCTGCCCGGACGAGCTTGTGCAGCGGCAGAGTGTCCGCGCCGGGGGCAAGGCGGTTGAATACCACCATCTGACCGCCGGAGAGCTTGTCCATTACCAAGTTTCGCATATTGGCATTATAGGCCATAATGGTGTTTGCGTCGGCAAACATCACTTCCTGGGCAATGGCCCACTCCTCGGGGAACCGGCTGTAGATATCGCCTACCAGCTGCATACCGTTCAGCTCAGCTACCACCCGCTGGGCCTTGTGCTTTTTCGCCAGCGCCCGCAGCTCTTTTTCCGTAACGGTCTGCTGATCCAACACCTCTAAAAACACATTGGGATGAGGATAAGCGGAGAAATCATATTCCTCTTCACCCTCTTCAAAAACCAGAAGCAGGGTGCGCTCCCCGGCATTAAAGCGGGGATCTTCCAGGGTCTCCTGGATGAATTTTGTCTTACCGGCATCTAAAAAACCGGTGAATACATAAACAGGGATCTGAACCATACTTATACTCCAAATACCGCGGCAACACCGGCTTCATCCAGTTCCGCGCCGATAACGCAGAGCTTACCGATGACTGCGGAAGAGCCGCTGCGGATCTCACCCTCGCCGGGGACGAAGTCAAAGTGGATCCATCCGCCATCGGTGCAGGGAACGATGCCCTTTGCACGCAGGACAATGCCGAACTTACCGGAGTTCAGTGCTTCCAGAGCGTTTTTGATGTCCTGGGAAGAGAATTTCTTGGCGGTCTCTACGCCCCATGAGGTGAAGACCTCATCGGCGTGATGGTGATCGTGATGGTGGTCGTGGTGACCGCAGCAGCAGTGGTGCTCACCCTCTTCGTGATGGTGATGCTCGCCGTGGTGGCCACAGCAGTGGTGCTCGCCCTCTTCGTGGTGGTGATGCTCGCCGTGATGACCGCAGCAGTGATGCTCGCCCTCTTCGTGGTGATGATGCTCGCCGTGGTGACCACAGCAGTGGTGCTCGCCTTCTTCGTGGTGGTGATGCTCGCCGTGGTGACCGCAGCAGTGGTGCTCGCCCTCTTCGTGATGGTGATGCTCACCGTGGTGATCGCAGCAGTGGTGTTCTTCTTCCTCGTGGTGATGATGGTCGTGGTGACCACAGCAGTGATGCTCTTCTTCCATCTGCTTCAAATCGTGGGCGACAGAGGTGCTGCCTTCCATAGCTTCCAGCAGCTGGGCGCCGGTGAGCTCATCCCAGGGGGTGGTGATGAGAGTGGCGGAATCGTTATGCTGACGCAGCAGCGCCACAGCGTTGTGCAGCTTTTCTTCGGGGATCATCTGAGTCCGGGAGAGGACGATGGTGGAGGCGGTTTCTACCTGGTTGTTGTAGAACTCGCCGAAGTTCTTCATATAGACCTTAACCTTGCCTGCGTCCACCACAGCCACGGTGTAGCCGAGCTTTACATCCTCGCCGGTGACCTTTTCCACAGCGGCCACAACATCAGAGAGCTTGCCGACGCCAGAGGGCTCAATGAGAATGCGGTCGGGGTGATACTCGGAGATCACCTGCGTAAGTGCCTTACCGAAATCACCTACCAGGCTGCAGCAGATGCAGCCGGAGTTCATCTCGGTAACGGTAATACCTGCGTCCTGCAGGAAACCGCCGTCAATGCCAATTTCACCAAATTCATTTTCGATGAGCACCAGCTTCTGACCTGCGTAGCTTTCGGCGATCATTTTCTTGATCAGGGTAGTCTTTCCTGCACCTAAAAAGCCGGAATAAATATCAATAACAGTCATAAATCGTACACCTTTCTTTCATAAGCTACCAAATAGTATACCACCTTCTCCCATTTCTTGCAAGGGAGAAAAACTTCTTCCTTCGACACATTCCCCTTGAATCTTTCAAAAGAAAAAGGATAGTCTTTAGATAGGCGTAAAACCTCCCCCGGTGCGACAACGCCAAACCTGCCGCCGCGATTCTCCCTCCC
>JAZSAB010000030.1:0-25024 GCA_045601675.1 Faecousia sp. | reverse complement strand
ATACCAGTCGCTTTCATATATCTTTCTCCTTTTCCCGTAGGGACACCGCTCCTGCGGTGTCCGCGGACACCCGAGGACACTGCAGGGGCGGGGTCCACATCGTCCCCTGCAAACATAAATACTGGTGCGTGTTTGTAGGGGCGGCGATCCGCCGCCCGCGGGACGGGGAACCCGCCCCCCTACATTCTCGTAGGGACACCCTTGGTTGCCTCTACAATATCCAACGAACGCATCCGGCAATTCCGGGGTGGGTCAGCTGCGTATTTCTTGTTGACTACCATTGGTTTTTCTGCTATAATTACCGTGATTTCGTATGAGCGAAAGTAAAGTTGTTTACAAAATTTATTTTATAGGAGAATTTTATCATGGAAAAAATCTTAGAAATCCTCAAGGGTATCCGCAGCGACGTTGACTTCGAGAACGAGACCGCCCTCATCGACAATGGCATTCTGGACAGCTTTGACATCGTTACCGTTGTTGCCGAGCTGTGCGAAGAGTTTGACATCACCATCACCGCAGACCAGCTGGAGCCCGAGAACTTCAACAGCGTTGCCGCTATCGAGAAGCTGGTAAACTCCATCCTGGACGAGGAGTAATCCCCAAAAACCAAAATAAAAAGAACGGATGATATAAAAAATGTCTTTTACTTCTTTTAGTTTTCTGGCGTTCCTGGTAGCGGTGGTCGTTGTCTACTACCTGGTGCCCAAGAAGCTGCAGTGGGCGGTTCTTTTGGTTGCCAGCTACGGCTTTTACCTGAGCACAGGTCTTGAGAATGTGTTCTACATTCTCTTTACCACCCTCTTTACCTACGGTTCCGGTATGTGGATGCAGAAGATCCGGGACAAGAACCGTGAGGACATCCTTGCTCTGGGTGAGGACGCTACCAAAGAGCAGAAGCGTGAGCTGAAGAAATCCATTGCCGGCAAGGTCCACACCATCCAGATCGTCACTGCCCTTGTAAACCTGGGCGTGCTGATCGTCATCAAGTGTGCGGATAACGTCACGGCAGGCATCAACGACCTGTTTGGTATGTTCCACTGGGACGCTTCCGTACCCATGGTGAACATCATTGCCCCTCTGGGCCTTTCCTACTACACCTTCAATTCCATCGGCTACCTGATCGATGTGGGCCGAGGCAAGCACGATGCAGAGCGCCACATTGGCAAGTTTGCGCTGTTTGTATCCTTCTTCCCCTCCATCGTACAGGGACCGCTGTTCCGCTACAACGACGTGGGCAAGCAGCTGCAGGAGCATCACGACCTGGATTACAACAACTTAAAGTACGGCGCCCAGCTGATCCTGTGGGGCTGCTTTAAGAAGCTGGTCATCGCAGACCGTGCTGCTATCATTGCCCGGGCGATCTTCTCTATGGATTTCGTCTCCGGCGACTTCTCCGGCACCGAGGTGTTCTTCGGTGTTCTGGCATACTCCTTCCAGATCTACGGCGACTTCTCCGGTGGCACGGACATCACCCGCGGCGCAGCCCAGATGCTGGGTATCAACCTGCCGGAAAACTTCAACCAGCCCTTCTTCGCCAACTCTATGGCGGACTTCTGGCGCAGATGGCATATGTCCCTGGGCGCATGGATGCGTGAATTCGTGTTCTACCCCGTAATGCTCAGCAAGCCCGTTACCGCGGTCGCCAAGAAGGCAAGAAAGCGCTACGGTGCCTACGCAGGCAAGCTGGTTCCCTCCGTCGCCGCTCCGATGGTGGTGTTCTTCCTCATCGGCATTTGGCACGACGTCACCTCTCAGTACATCGTAAACGGCCTGTATAATGCCATTTTGATCTCCGCCAGCGTTGCGCTGACGCCGGTGTATGACTGGCTCAAGGTAAAGCTCAAGGTCAATACCGAAGCCTTCAGCTTCCGGCTGTTCCAGATCCTGCGTACATTTGGACTTTTGTGCATTTCCCGTATCATCGTTAAGGCTCCCAGTCTGTACCAGGGCCTGCGTATGATCAAGCGGATGTTCACCGATATTGACCTGGACTTCTTCCTGGGCAAGAACGGCGACCTCTACTCCTTCGGCGTCAACGAAAAGCAGATGGGCGTTCTGATCGTTTCCATTGCGATCCTGGCTGTTGTTGGCATCCTCCGGGAGAGCGGCATGAAGATCCGGGAGACCCTTGCAAAGCAGAATCTGATCTTCCGTTGGGGCTTGGTCCTGGCACTTTTGGTGTTCGTGCTGATCTTCGGCATGTACGGTCCTAGCTACTCCGCAAGTGAGTTTATCTACGGTCAGTTCTAAGGCAAGAGGAGAGTAAGATAGATGACAAAGAGACAAATCATTCGCATGGTTGCGTTTGTTTTGGTTGTTTGCTGTATTCTGGTGCTGCTTTGCGATCTGTTCGAGCGGGACAATAGTTCCAGCTTCGCAAGAAGCGCGACGACTTTCCGGAACCTCAATAAGAACACCCTGGATGCCGTTTGGATCGGCACCAGCGGTGTAGACCGCTACTGGATCGGCGCCAAGGCCTACGAGGAGTACGGCATGACCGTATATCCTTATTCTTCCGACGCTATGCCTGCCTGGCTGATCCTGAACCGGATCAAGGAGGTCTACCGCAAGCAGAGTCCGGAACTCATTATCCTGGACGTTCGTCCCTTTACCCAGAGTAACACCAACGCAAACGTGATGCAGGCCCGTGCCCGCCGCATCCTGGATACCCAGCCCTTTATGTCCCGGGAATTCCTGGAGAACGCCTTCACCACCATGAATGTCCTTCATGAGGAAGAGCCGGACCAGGGTTGGTTCCGGATCTCCCTGCTGCTTTCCTTTGTAAAGTACCATACCATGTGGGCAGAGAAAGACTACTCCTTCGCAAACCACCTGGGCGATAAGGAGAGCCGGTACGGCGGCTACTATATCTCTTACGATATCGTTCGTGAGCGTCCCCAGGAGCTGATCCCCTACAGCATTAAGAAGGCGATCCCCCTGGATACAACCACGGAGCGCTGCCTGTACGATGTGATCAACTACGCAAGAGAGAATAACATCGAGCTGCTGTTTGTGGACACGCCCCAGTATAAGACCGTCAAGCAGAACCGCCGCTCCAACCGGGTCTATCAGATCCTGGACGAGGAGGGCATGAAGTACATCAACTACTGCCTGGTGGACAAGAATAACGACAACAAGTTCCTTTACTGCCCGGAGATCAGCCACGAGACCGACTTCTACAGCCAGGGTCACGTGAACTACTACGGCGCGGTGAAGTTCACCGACATTTTTGCCAAGTACCTGGATGAAAACTATGACTTCCCCGACCACAGAAATGAGGAAGCGGTGAAGGAAGACTGGGATCCCTGGTACGAAAACATCCTTGCTAAGGTCGCAAGCTACGAAGAGATCAAGGCATCCAAGAAGAAACCTGAGAAGGACGACGCCCAGCTGGACGCGGAGGATCAGGCAAAGGACGATGCCGAGGAAGGCTACAACTATGCGGATGAGTACGACCGCGTAGAGGGCGACGAGGCAGATGTTGAAGAAGAGGACGACCTGATGGAAGATGATCTGCTGGCAGAGGATGACCTGGAAAACGGTCAGCCGGCAGATACCGACCAGGGCGCCCAGGCAGACAAGCCGGAAGAAACAAAACCGGTGGAAGATGCCAATAACGGTCAGCCGACGGAAGCTGCGCCGGATGCGCAGGACGATGTCCCGGAGGAGACCGCCGACCTGGCAGCCTGAACACTACAATAAATATGCTGTGTTTGTTTCCCCGGAAAGGAACACAGCATATTTTAAGCTTATTATTTAATGGAGGAACAACTATGCTTGGTTCTATCGCACTGATGATCCAGCAGAAGGCTGGAGAGCATCCCGAGAAGATCGCCATTTACGTTGGCGACGAAAAGTGCACCTACGCCACCCTGGCGGAAAATAACCGCAAAGCTGCTGCGTACCTGACCCGCAAGGGCATCAAGGCAAACGAGCGCGTCGTGGTGGAAGCAGACCACATTCTGGATTACGTCTATTTCTGGTACGGCATCCAGCTGCTGGGCGGCACCTTCGTGCCCGTGGAAAAGAACACCCCCAGCGCCCGTATCCGTGAGATCGCAAATGAGCTGGATGCAGCTGCCATCGTGACCCTGACCCCCCGCGAGGACTGCGAGGGCGCATGGAATCTGCAGGATATGATGCCCGAAATTATGGCAACTGAGGACGCTTTCGAGGCTCCCGAGGTTGACCCTGAGTGGCTCTCCGAGATCCTCTTCACCACCGGCACCACCGGCAAGTCCAAGGGCGTTATGGTCTCCTACGCAAACCAGGTCAACATCGCCCTGGCAGGCATCGAAACCACCAATATTCAGTCCGACAACGTCTGGCTGATCCCCACCCCCATGAACCACGCAGCCGGTCTGCGTAAGGTCCACATCGCTATGGCTGTGGGCAGCACCGTGTCCCTGATGGAGGGCTTCCGTAACTTTAAGCAGTACTTCAAGACCATCGATGACCACAAGGTCACCTCTCTGTATCTGCCCCCCTCCGCCATCCATCTGCTGCTGGCGGTGGCTTCCAAGAACTTGGAGGCTCTTGCCGGTCAGCTGCGCTTCATCTACTCCAGCTCTGCCGCATACCCCGAGACGGACAAGGAAAAGATGCGCAAGATCCTGCCCAATGTCTATATGTACAACTGCTTCGGCGGCTCCGAGGTGGGCGTTGCCTGTACCGACGAGTTCTGCGTTTCCGGCGGCTCCCAGTATGCCGGCAGCGTTGGTAAGCCCAATTCTCTTTGCGAGATCGTGATCCTGGACGAGGACTACAACGAGATCAAGGACTCCTCTCCCGCAAAGTTCGGCCTCATCGGCATCCGCAGCAAGTCCGTCACCAAGGGCTACTGGAACGAGCCCGAGCAGACTGCAAAGGCATTCCGGGACGGTATGCTCATTATGTCCGACCTGGGCTACTTTGCCGATAACGGCGAGCTGATCCTGGTTGGCCGTGCCAACGATACCATCAACCTGGGCGGTCTGAAGGTCGCTCCCCTGGAGGTTGAGGAGCTGGTTATGCGCGCCGATTGCGTGGACGAGTGCCTGCTGATCCCCGTTATCAAGGGCGGCGCCATCTCCGCGCTGAAGCTGCTGGTGGTGCTGAAGGAAGGCAAGGACCTGGACGAGGCTGCCATCCGCAAGCTGATCACTGAAAACTTGGAGCCCTATAAGAACCCCAAGCAGATCGTTGTGATCGACGAGATCATCCGCACCTTCAACGGTAAGATCGACCGCAAGCAGATGATCGCAAAATATCAGTAATTAAAAAGACCGCCGCCAGGCGGTCTTTTTTAATTGACAATTGACAATGGACAATTAGGCAAAATCCATTGTCCCGTAAAACGAAAACGCCCCATTGAGGGACGCTTTCATTTCGGGTCGTCCGGGGGCCGACCCCTACAGAAATGTAAAAACGCGGGGAACGGATTCCTCGGCTTTGCTCGGAATGACGCAGTAGGGGCGATTCACGAATCGCCCGCAAAACGGCGGGAAAGCGTGTTTCGTGAAAAGGGAAGAGGTGATGTAGAACGGGGGTTTGCTCCCGGCGCCCTGTTTTGCACGCGGCGCTGTGGTTGACAAGAGGACGGCGGTTTGCTATAATGTAGGCGGACTATTGTTAGAAACACCAACACATTTTTGTAGATATATTAGGAGTACCTATGACGAAAAAACAGATCATTCGCCTGGTTGCATTTATCCTGGCAGCCTGCTGTACTTTGGTCCTGCTTTGCGACCTCTTTGAGCAGGAGAATACCAACCACATCTCTCTCCGGTACAAGGCGTTTTACCGGCTGAATAAGAACACTTTGGATGCCGTTTGGATCGGCACCAGCGGCGTGGACCGTTACTGGATCGGCGCCAAAGCTTATGAAGAATACGGTATGACCGTCTATCCCCTGGCGTCCGACGGTATGCCCGCCTGGTTGTTTGTGAACCAGGTCAAGGACATCTGCGCCCGCCACGATCCCAAGCTGATCATTGTGGATGCCCGCGCCTTTGGCCAGGCCCCCACCAAGGCCTCCAAGATGGAAGTCCAGGCCCGCCGTGTGCTGGATTCCATGCCTTTCTTCTCCGCAAGATATCTGGAGGCGGCATTTACCGCCATGGATGTGATCCATACGGAGCATCCCAAGGAAGACAAGTTTAAGATCTCCCTGCTGCTGCCCTTTGTGAAGTACCACACCAAGTGGGAAGAGGACGATTACAGCATCCACGCGAACCTCAGCCTCGATCAGAATGAGTTTGGCGGCTTCTGCATGAGCCCCACTTTGAGTATCCGCCAGAAGGCCCACAAGGCCGTGCCTTACGATACCCAGGCAACTACAGAGCTGGGCACAATCTACCAGGATGCTCTCTACGACCTGATCGACTATGCGGCGGAGAATGATCTGCAGCTTCTGTTTGTGGATACGCCTCAGCAGAAGGACGAGCACCAGGTCGCCACAGCCAATACCATCGCAAAGATCCTGGAGGAGAAGGGTCAGCCCTACCTCAACTACTGTCTGACCGATGCAGAAGGCAATTTCACCATGATCCCCGAGCTGAGTCGTGAGACCGATTTCTATAACTCCGGTCACACCAACTACTACGGCGCTGAGAAGTTCACCACTCACCTTGCCAAGTACCTGGACGAAAACTACGATTTCCCCGACCATCGCCAGGAGGAAAAGGTAAAGGAAGACTGGGATGGCATCTACGATAACATCAAAAAGACCATCGCAAAGTACGAAAAAGACGCCGCAAAAAAGGCAGCAAAGTAAAAAATGAGGACGTGTAGCAAAAACGCTACACGTCCTTTCTTTATTTGTTTTGCAGGAGATTCATGGCGTAGGCGGCGTATTCCGAAACAAACTGACCCCGGCGGGTGACCACCGCGGGAATACGGGAATACACATCCTTGTTAAGGGGGTAAAGGGTGAGATTGTCGTCGAAATTCTCCATGCCCACCAGCTGCATGGGCAGAAGCACTGCGCCCACACCGGCACGGGCCATGGCCCAGGCGGAGGTGATGCTTACCACTTCCGCGGCAATGTTGGGATAGAAACCGGCAGCGGCGCAAAGCTCATCCAAAAGCTGACGCAGCTCCTGTCCCTGACCCAGGGTGACAAAAGGCAGATCCTTTGCCGCTTTCAAATCGATGGAGGAATCCTTGTCCGCGGTCTTTTCCAGTTTGGAAATAAGCTCATTGGGAACAGCCAGCACCAGGGTATCCTGCCCAATGGGGGTCGCCTCCAAAAGGGCGTCGTCTACGGGCAGATTCAAAACCGCGAAATCGAACTTTCCCTCCACCGCGTCCTTGCGCAGCTGCGAAGCGCCGGCCTCGTGCAGCACCACCTTTACACCGGGGTAGCGGAGCTTGATTTTCTTAACGAGCTCCGGCATCATGCTCATACTGCGAAAAGGCGTCACGCCGATGGTAAGCTTGCCGTTTTCACCGGTCCGGAACTGCGCCAGGGTCTTTTCCAGCTGGTCTTCTGCGTAAACAAGCTCCCGTGCCTTGCCCACAAAAAACTCACCGGCGGGGGTCAGCTCCAGGGGGGTCTTGTTGCGGTCAAAAAGCTTCAGATTCAGTTCGTGCTCCAAAGCGATGATCTGCTTGCTTAAGGTAGGCTGGGATACACCCAGCTGCTCCGCTGCCTGGGAAAAATTCCGGGTCTCGGAGAGGGTAATGGCATATTTCAGCTGACGGACATTCATCTGCCCACCGCCTTTCCACTTCGTTATTCCACAATAGAATAACGCTATTCCAATAAAAAAGCAAGTCCGTTCTTAATTTATTCAAAATTTTCCTTGACAAACGGCAGCTTTCGCGGTATTATTCCATTGTTGGAATAAAAACCATTCAAGAAATGGAAACTGAAAGGAGATACTTCCCATGCCTTCTGTATTTCTGTACCTGGCGATCCTGCTGGGTGTCATCGTTGTATGGTTTATGCTGCTGAAGCGTCCTGTCTACGAAGCCATCGCCATTGCGTTTGTGGTGCTGCTGTTCGTGACCGGTACCTGGCAGAACGTAGGCGAATACATCGATGCTGCGCTTTCTACCTCTCTTCTTTACTCTATGACCGCATTCGTTGCTATGTCCATCATCCTGACCAAGACCAAGGTCATTGACGGATGTATCAACATTATTCTTGCTCTGCTGGGTCGCATCCCTGGCGGCGCAGGCTATGTTTCTGTCATTGCCAGCTCCTTTATGGGCGCTCTGTCCGGCTCCGGTCCCGGCAACGTCATGGCAACCGGTGTTATCACCATCCCCGCTATGAAGAAGTCCGGCTTCCCCGCTGAGCTTGCCGGCAACGTTGAGAGCAACGCCAGCTACCTGGGCAATATGATCCCCCCCTCCGGCAACATCGTTGCCGCTCTGGGCGCGCTGACCGCTCTGTACCCCAACCTGGAAATGTCCACCGGTACCTTCTGGATCGTTCTGTGGGGCTGCTCCATTTGGTTCATCCTGCAGCGTATGCTGACCATCTTTGCCTTTGTTAAGGTCTACAAGATCCGTCCCATGGCAAAGGAAGACATCCCCAGCCTGAAGCAGTCCTTTAAGGAGAACTGGCAGGGTATGCTGCTGCCCTTCATCATTCTGGTACCTTTCATTCTGGACTCCCTGCTGAAGGACAACTTCTTTACTGCCCGCCTGGGCGCAACCGGCGCTAAGCACTTCTCCAGCAGCCTGCTGCTGTTCATCGGCGGTATCGCATCTATCTACACTGTGCTGATCACCAAGGACAAGAAGTCCGTCACTCCCCACAAGATCGCAAAGATGTTCGCAAACGGCGTTAAGACCATCGCGCCCTCCATCGGCGTCTGTGTCATCGGCTATATGATCGGCGCAATGTTTGCTGAACTGAATGTTGCCGAGGAGATGCAGGTCTTCATCGAAGGCATGAAGATGGGCAAGTTCGCCACCGTGGTGCTTCTCAGCGTCCTGACCTGCTTCCTGGGCATGGTTGTTCCCGGCTCTTCCCAGGTAGTCATCTTCGGCAGCGCGTTCATCGCAACCCTGGCTGCTGTGGGCGTAAACCCCGTGCTGGCTGCGGCTATGCTGCCCTGCATCTGCGGTGTTATGTGCGGCATCACTCCCCCTCTGGGTCTGGGTATGTATGCCGGTATGACCATTGCAGAGTCCGACTTTGATAAGACATTTAAGAACAATATGTGGTGGGTTGCCGGTCAGTTTGTGATGCAGATCGTTGTGCTGATGGGCTGGCTGCCGATCCTGGGTCTGTAAGGAGGGCAAAACAATGAAGGAAACTATGAAGAAAATTTCTGAAGTTTGCAAGATGATTTTTGGCTATGGTATTATGATCACTCTGTTTGCCGGCGGCCTGACCTTCTTCGGCTACCTGGCAGCGCTGTTCATCGGCGGCGAGACCGCTACTGCCATCTGCGTATTCATCTACAAGCAGATTTTCCCCATTATCATTTACGCAACTACCTGCCTGATCCTGTTCGGTCTGGTGGCAATGTATCTGGGCGGCGAAAAAGCGCTGACCACCGAGAAGAAAAAGAAATAAGAAAAAAGACCACCCACCGGGTGGTCTTTTTTAATGGACAGTTGACAATTATGTAATGTAGGGGCGGGTCTTCTAAAGAACTCTTGGCGCGATAGCGCCTTAGAGATCTTAGTGCATAGCTGACCCGCCCTTACGATTTCTAAATAACAATCTTATTTTCCCGGGACGGACCAGGGATCGGAAAGGGAATGGTTTGCGGCTTTCAAAATGGTCTGCTGCATTTCCTCGGTGATGGGAAGATCGCCGCTTTCCTGGAACATGAAGTGCCGTTTTGCCGCCGGGATCAGGTGGATGCCCACGCTTTTCACGGCATTTCCCGTAAGCTGGGCGTACATCGCGTAGGCAACCGTCAGCCGCCCGAAATCGGAAAGGTGGGTGTGGTCCCGGTAAAGCTGGGACTGGGGAACACCCAAATCCTTGTGGGCGTGCATAATGGCAGCGCCGGTGCAGACGGTTTTTTCGTAATGGCTGTCGGTGAGGATGTGCTTTTTTGCCATATCGGTAAGCACCGCGAACTGGTTGACAGGATCGAAGCCGTAAAGCTTTTGCAGATTTTCCTTGTAGCCCTCCGGGGCGGAGAGGAAAAAGGTCTCGTCATTGGGGCTGGGCCAGGAGGTATGCCACAGGAACCGAACGTCTTCGGCGGTATACTTGCGGACATATTCCTCCAAACCACGGCGACCCGCCTCGTTGAGGGTCTCGTCCAGGTCGGATTTTGCCGCCTGGAACATAACCATATCCCAGCGCTGATCCTTAAGCACCCGGGACATTTTGTTCTCCTCGGTAATGACCCAGTTTCCGTCGGTGTTCAGAAAATAGGTGTACATCGGCTTGTTGTGGGTGGCAAACTGCAGGTGGGTGGAGATGGCGCAGCCGCTAAAGTGGAGCACGCCCAGGGTGATCTTTTGCTCCGGCAGCTGATCCTGAAAGGCATCGTAGAGAAAATGGAAGGCGTCTATGGAGTGGCTGTTGCCGATGATGAGCAGCTTCATGGTGTCTTTCTCCTTTTTGGTGTTGGGCGGCACGCGGCAGGCGCAGAGGGCGCAAAGAAGCAGGGCGGCGCACACAGTTAGTGCCAGCAAGCGCTTCATTGCCATCCCTCCTTTTTCTTATCATACCACGCGGAAAAGAAAAAAGCGAGGGAAAACCCTCGCTTTTTCAGAACTTAAATTCAGTTTCGTCGAAGTCGCCGGTGGTCTCACGAAGCTCCTGCAGGCGCTTCTTGTCCTTTGCGCGATTCACAAGCCGCAGGATGCCGTGGTAGATTCCCCGGATCAGGCAGAAGGCGAAGAACATGGCCATAAAGCCCACAAGACCGTACATAATATCCGCAAATTCCATGTGACCGGTGTTTGTGATCTTCTGGCCAATCTCGATGGCAAAGGTGATCACTAAGATCACCGTAAAGACATAGATCCAGGAAATGACCATCAGCCGGTTCTTTTTTGCCAGGGCTTTGAACAGGGGATAGATCACAAAAACCATACCGAGACCCAGCAGACCGATGATCAGGAAATGCAGGTCCTTATCGGAAAAGCTGGTCTCAAAGGTGTCGTTTAGCATCATAATGTGGTCGTGGAGTTCGGCGACCAGACCCACGGCGCCGTACAAAAATTCCTTCATTTGGGAAGCTCCTTTCCTTGGGGTGGGACATCATTATAGCAAAGATCTTCCCAAAAGGCAAGGGGCGCCGGTTTGCAGGAGATATTCGACAGAATTCGTAGGGGCGGTTATTAACCGCCCGCGGGCGATTCGTGAATCGCCCCTACTTCATCACTGTTACCTAAAAAAGACCACCCGGGGAGGGTGGTCTTTTTATTTGGGGTTAGGCTTTTTTCTTGCCTGCGATGAGCATTGCCGCGAGAGCCAGACTGCTTACTGTGAGCAGTGCAACCCACAGAGCCAGGCGACCGTCGTCGCCGGTATCGGGAACTTCCGGTTCCTTAGGCTCGGTCTCCTCAGGCTCGGTTTCCTCGGGTTCGGTCTCCTCAGGCTCGGTCTCCTCAGGCTCGGTCTCCTCAGGCTCGGTCTCCTCAGGTTCGGTCTCCTCAGGCTCGGTCTCCTCAGGCTCGGTTTCCTCGGGTTCGGTTTCCTCGGGTTCGGTTTCCTCGGGTTCAGTCTCCTCGGGTTCGGTCTCCTCGGGTTCGGTCTCCTCAGGCTCCGGCTCTCCAGGTACAGGCTCGCCGGGGTGGGTCTCCTCGGGCTCCTCAGGCTCGGGAGTGAAGATGTTCTTGAAGGTGATCTCGTCGAGGAGCTCGGAGAAGCTGCCGTCCTCGTTCACGATCTGGATGGAGGGACCGGTGACCTTCATAGTGCCGTCGCCGTTGTCCTCAACGTTTACCATGATCATATAGACGGTGTCGTCATAGGTGATGCCGTCCAGCGTCAGATTTTCGTCTATGTCGACGGGAATCATTT
The DNA here is from genome assembly GCA_045601675.1 of Faecousia sp. Classification (GTDB taxonomy): domain Bacteria; phylum Bacillota; class Clostridia; order Oscillospirales; family Oscillospiraceae; genus Faecousia. Next base: position 13,092 of record JAZSAB010000030.1, on the reverse strand, counting down.
CCTTGACCACATAATGATACAGACCTACGTTGGAGAAGCTGGGATAGGTGATCTCCTTAAAGGTGAAGGTATCTCCCTCGTTCTCCACCGATTCGATCAGATCGTCGTGGATCAGTATGCCGTTTTGGTCGATGTGGGCGCTGTACAGACCGAAGTTGAACTCACCGCTTACCAGCTCCTTGCCGGTCATAACCTTGGTGCCGCTGATGACGATGCCTTTATCACCGGATGCATTATACTCGTTTTCGAATCTCAGCGGATTGTCGATGAGACCGTCCACGGTCATATCCGCAACCAGGGTGTCTCTGCCGTTCTGGTTTTCCAGGCTGACGGTGATCTCAATGGCATAGAGGGTGGGGTCATACTTGATGCCGTTGAGCACGTGGTTGTGATCCACGCCATCGGGCATCCGCTCCTTGATCACAAAGTAGTGGGTGCCGGGCAGGTGGTAGGTCAGGTAGTTGGTAGAGACCTCTAAGGTGGTGTCCGGATCCGTGTAGGTGATATCCTTGAAGACGAAGCTGCCGTCTGCCTTGTTGGTAGCGGAGAGGATGGGATCGCCGATTGCATTGAGGTTGCCTGCAGCGTCCTTCTCGGCTTCGTACATATCGAAGGTGAAATCGCCGTCCTTCAGATCCTTGGTGTAGTACTTCATGCCGCTCAAATCGATGGTGATGGGCTTGGGAGGCAGGATGTTTTGGAAGACGATGCCGGTGGTGGGACCATTCATCTCCACGGAGGTGGCATTGCCCAAAAGGTCGTAGCGGGTGACGATGGTCTCGGTCTTCAAGCCACCCTGCAGGTCATCGGTGACATCTACTTCGATGAGGTAGTAGTTAGTGTCGTAGATCATATCGCCCGGGTCGGGGGGAGAGGCTTCCCGGATGGTAAAGCGGTATGCGCCGATGTGCTCGAAGTTCAGCTCGGGGATATCGTTGTGGCTGAAGAGAACGTTGCCGTTTGCATCGTTCTCCCTTCCTGCCAGGACTCGGGTTTCCACAACACTCTGGGTAGCGGTATCCCAATCTGCCTCGCGCAGTATGAAGCTGAAGGCGCCGCGGTTTGCCAGGCTGTCACCGGAGAGGATCTTCTTTGCGGAGAGGTCCACAGAGGTGGGGGATACGGTGTAGGTGTTTACAAACTGGGGAACCTGGCTGGAGTTGTTGCCATAGTCTACATTCGCTACCAGCTGACCGTCGCCGGGATCGGTGACCGTGACAACAACAGGGTACTCGGTGGTATCGTACTTAACACCGTGGAGTTCATTGTTGTTATCCTTGGCAGCCTGCGGAATCGCCTCACGGATAGAGTAGCGGTAGGTTCCGGGCTCGGTGAAGGTCAGCTTGTCGAAGGTGACGGGGGCATCGTAATCGCCGGTGGGGATGCCGTTTGCAACGGTCTGGATCACATCGGAGGAAGAGCCGTTTCTGTTGACAAGCTCAAACTCGTAAGCGCCGACCTGCAGCTTGCGGATGTCACCGTCCAGGTGCTTGTTGGCCTCCAGCGTAACTTCTACGGGAGCGGCCTTGTAGCTGTTTTCAAAGACGATGGCGGTGACCGGCTGACCGTCCTTGGTAATGGTCACAGAGGGGATGAGCACGCCGTTAATATTGTCGGCAGTCTTCTCGATCTTCACGATAAACACGGAGGGATCGTAGGTAACGCCCTGGTAGACATTGTTTACCGCCCCGCTGGGGATCACTTCGGAGATCTCAAAGTAGGTGGTTCCCAAAGAGATGATACCGGTGACCGTAAAGGAGACAGTTCCGTTGACGCTCAGGTCGGGGGAAAACTCAGGGCCGTAACTATCCACAGTGCCGTCTGCCTTGTAGTATACCTGACGGGTCCGGAAGCGGAACGTCCGGTTGGGATCTGCGCCAAGCAGGGTCTTGTGAACATCCACGGAGACACTCTCGGCCTTAGGCTCATAATAGTTTCTAAACTCCAGATTTTCCGTAGTAGCGGTGATAATACTGTTGGTTGCCGTGCCGCCGGTGCCGGTGTAGGTCTTGATTACGGCGGGGGTTGTACCGCTTAAGTCATAGGTGGTTGCGGAAACGGTGAAGTGACCGCTGCTGTGACCCACGTCTACCTTGATGCCGTACTTAGCGTTGGTGTAGGTCACGCCTTCCCGCTTGTCAGCATCCGCGGGGTGGTGCTCTTTCAGCACATAATAGTGGGTACCCAAATCGGTTGCAGGGTCGTCATAGACCAGCTGGATGTCTGCAAGACCGCCTGCGCCGGTGATGGAGGAGGTCCTAATCGGGTCGAGGGTGAGATCCCATGCAGCGTTTGATGCATACAGCTCGAACTTAAAGCCTGCGGGCGGAATGGTAACGCCATAATCGCTCGTTACGGTCTTTTTCATATTGAGCACGACTTCCGCAGCGCCATTTACGTTGTAGCTGTTGGTAAAGGAGCTCTCTACCATCCAGCCGCTCTGAGCATTGCCGTCGACAAGGGCATCCGTGCTGGCAACATCGGAGATGTAAAGCTGACCCTGGCCGTCATCTGCTACCTCAACGCGGAAGTAGACAGGGGTGGAATCGAAGAGGATGCCCTGTTCTTCCAAATCGCTGTCCACGATTTCCACAATGCGATAGTAGTAAGTGCCGGGGGCGGTGAACGTTTCGTTGGCAAAGTCAATGACGGTGACCTTGATGTCCTTTTCGTTTGTGTAGGTGACGTGTGCGATGCTACCAAGCACATCTTCGTAGCTTTCACTTGCCCAAATATACCGCTGGAGCTTGAAGTTAAAGGTGGCATCCCAGTTGGTGTCGGACCGGAAGCGCTTCACGATCCGCAGGAAGACGGCAGCGTCAGCGCGGACAGGGTCAGCCTTGTAGGTGTTCTGGAAGTTCAGATACTTGGTGGTATCTGCCTCTACCGTTGCGGTCTGGGTCTGCTGATTGACTGTGAAGCCCTCTCTGCTGTAACCGGGAGATTCGGTGGCGGTGACCGTAGTGCCTGCAGGCAGACCGGAGAGGGACACATACTGATTATGCTTCAGGGTGATGTCCGTGCCCCGCAGACCGGGGACAACAGTAAAGGATTGTCCGTCGGAGCGGGTAATGGTGTAGGCGCGGCCAGCAACCAAACGGTTACCGGAAATGGAGACGGTGAATTCGAATTCCTTGTTCTGGTGGTCGGCAAAATCGCTGACCACATCCTTGCCGATGACCACAGAGCCTACGGGCATCGCGGTGTTCTCAAAGACAGTAGAGAGGATGGTGTCTGCGGTGACCGCAAGGTCTGCGCTGGATCTGGTGGTGTCACCATCCACGGACTTGAGGACATAGCCTGTGCCGGTACTTTCCGTAACGGCGAAGGCATGGTTTTCCATTGCGTCGCCCAGAATCCAGGCGGTTTCGCCGTGCTTCAGGGTGAAGCTTGCAGAGCCGTCTGTGAAGGTGATGGTGCTTTCCGTACGGACGCCGCTTACGTCCTCCTTCACAAACTGCAATTCTTCATTGAAGGCGTAGTTGGTACGAACCGTGAAGGTGTAGTCGGTAGATTTGTCGGTGATGGTGTCATCGGTGATCTTGCTGATCTTGATGCCCTCGGGAGGATCGATGGTCAGCTTGCCGTTGTTGCCTAAGTAGAAGTCCACATGGAAGCGGTGCAGGGCGCTGTCGTCCAGATTGTCGTGAACGAAGGGCATGAAGGCAACATCCAAAGTGCCGGTCTCATTGTTCTGCTTGTTCTTCTGATAGTCGGCAAAGTAGTGGTGCAGTGTGCCACGATTGACCACCCAGGTGTTATCTGCCAGCTTTGTCAGGTGGCTGTGCGCGCCGGTGCCGGTAAGCACGTGCTGGGAAATGGGCTCGTAGTCGTAGTTTGCGGTGACGGCGTTGCCGTTCTTATGATAGGAAACGGTGCGGTGGTAAACCGTGCCGGTGGGAGCGTTTGCTCCGGTGTAGAGCGTGCCGTTTTCGTCTGCGTAGATGGGGGTATCGTAGGTATAGTAGTAACGCTCGTTCTCCAGAGAGGGCTCGAAGAAGCTGATGGTGTTGTGGTTATTTGCGTAGGAGAAATCGGTACCCGTGACTTGATGGCGGGCATTCCACTGGTTGGTATAGAAGACGTAGTTGCCGTTGGTGTCTTTCTCCAAAGCGTTCTTCTCGGGAGCGGTGTTCGCGATGTCCAGCAGGTCAATGTCACTGTGCAGACCTACCTCGTACAGCAGACGGCTGGGAGCGGTTGCACCGGTAACCGTCAGAGCATTGGGGTCAAGGACATCGGTGCCGTTCAGCTCCACCTCATATTCAATGAGAGGGATGAGGGATGCGGGAAGTCTGCCCAGCACACGGACATCGCCTACCTCGACGGCCCGGTTGGGGTCGTCCTTAATGCAGGTGGATACCCGGATGGTGGCGTACATCATATCGGTCTTGCGGTGACCTTCGCCCACGGCATCGTAGTACATATAGGACTTGATGGCGTAGTAGGCGCCGCTGGGGGCAGAGGCGAAGGAGCTTTCCTTGCCGTCCCAGAAGGAGATGAAGTTTTCGTTCTGGTCTGCGTACCAGCCGATGTAGTTGGAGTATGCGCCCGTGTCGGGATTATAAGAGAGCTGACCGTTAGCGTAGGCATTTCCGATCAGAGTGCGGACATCCTCTACGCTTGCGATGCCCAGGCGCTTCTGCAGGGACCAAACCAAGTTGTTACCAACGTCGGTGGGGTTCTGCACAGTACCCATACCGCCGGTATAGACCATCTCGGCAAAGGTCGCGCCGGTGTAGAGCTTTTCGCCCAGCTGGATGCCCTTGTCGGACTTGACTTCCATATTCTTGCCGATATAGTCGTCGAATTCCAGGTAGCCGTCGTTATCGATGGCGCTGCCTGTTACGAAGGTGGGGTAGTACTTGGACTGGATCACGATCTCGTCCACGATGTCCTGGAATGCGGAGCCCAGACCGCCGGACTGTGCGGAGAAGTACTTGTCGACATAGATGCGGTCTTCAGCGGTCAGGTGTTTGTTGCCTTCAGAGGCGTCAGCGTTTGCAATATAGGTGGTTTGGTTGCCGGAGCGGTAGACGGGGACCCGGTTTCCTGCAAGGAAATCGTTCCACATAGTGGTGTGGTTGGTGCGGGCGCCGGCGGGGTTCAGCATATCCAACGCTTCCTCACGGGTGACAACGGCGGTGCCGTATGCCAGGGTGTACAGCAAAGGTGTTGTGGCTGCGTAATGGCTGTCCAGCATCTTCTTTGCGTAGGCCATGGTAAGGGAGGTTACGAAGGCGATGGTCTTGCGGTGGGAGAGACTGCTGTAAATGCCCCCCTGGTTTCCGTTTAGCGTGCCTTCATAGTCGTACATAGTGCTGTTGCCCAGCTCCGTGGCGGATGTGCCTGCGTAGTTGGGGTTTGCCAGGGTGGGCTCGCCGTCGGTCATCAGCACCATGATGGGCATACGCTCCATGCCTGCCTGAACGCCCTCGGTAATCTGGGTGTCAGCGCCAAGGAGCAGATTCATGGCTTCATACACGCCGTCCTGGGTATAGGTGGATCTTGCGGAGTCCATATACCCGGAGACGGTTCCGCCACCGGAGTTTCTTACACCGGAGCAGATCTGCAGACGGTAGTCGGTGTTGCCGTTTGCGTCTCTTGCGCCCTGCAGGAAGCGGCCGCCCGTTGCGGTGTAGCGGTCCAGGGGCAGAATGACCTGAACATTGCCGTCGGCAGAGGAGAAGGTCTTGTTATCGTTGCCGGCGTAAGCCACAACGGCGATCCGGTTGTTGTTATTCAGCTCCAAAAGCCGGGAGATGGCGTCGTTAGCGGCAACAGCCAGGTCGTCCACGGCGGAGTTGTTGGTGCCGATGCCGCTGCCCGCACCGGCGCTCTGCATAGAGCTGGACAGGTCAAGCACCAGCACGGTGTCGGTGGGGATGGTGGAGTAGCCCTTGATCTCCTTGTTGGAGGCAATGGCGGAAAGGGCAACCAAGAAGTTATTGGGATTTACGGACAGGGAGATGCCGTCGTCATCTTCGTCGGTGGCGGCGATGTACTCCGCTGCGGAATTGAAGACGGACTTGTCTGTCCAAACGCCGCCGGCGTAGGCGGTGCTGTCGTTTGCAAAGAATTTCTTCCATTCGTTGACGGAAGGCGCGTCGGAAATCTTGTTGCCTACCTGGTTGTACGCGCTGCCGGTAGCGGCTTCGCCGGGAACAATGGGCAGGTAAGTAGCCACAAGCACCAGCGCAAGGGCGATACTCAAAATCTTTTTCCAAATGTTGTGTTTCATAAGAATTACCTCCGTATAGGGTCATGCGCGTCCAAGCCAGGAGTTGATCAGATCCTCCATAGCCTGGTCGGTGGTTTGCTCTACATAGTTGAGAAATTCGTCCATAAAGTGATTTCCGTGTTTTTGATAATTTAAGGAAAGGACTTTACTGATCTTCGTGTTCCGGATATCCTCCGGGACCTGATAAACGGTCAATACATTTACGATGGCCTCCCGGATTCGGGTCTCCAGAGGGGCGGAGTCTCCGGTTGTCATCAAGGTGGCGTATTCGATGCCGGAGACGATGGTCTCCGCGGCGTTGAACTGCTCGTCTGTCCAGTTAGGACAGTACTCCCGGAATATTTCCTTTGCCCGGCTGCTGTCGTTTCGCCGTATGATCTCCAAAGACAGGGGATGGCAGTAAGCGGAGAGGAACAGATCCTTTATGTGCTCGTGCTCATCGCACATCGCCGCCATGGCGGTCAGCTCCTGGCACACTGCCAGCACCGAGGTCTTGCCCTCGTTGACGGTCTCCTCCAGCATCTGCTCCTGGAAGGAGCAAAGAAGCTGGGTCAGTGCCGCCAGCAGATGCTCCTTGGTGGGGTAGTAGAAGGTCAGATTGCCGGTGCTGATCCCCAGGTCATCGCTGATGGCTTTTATGGATGTATTGGAGTAACCGTTTTCCAAAAATCGTCGGGCCGCGGTTTGGAGGATCTTCATTTCGGTAAGATCCGCTCTGTGTATTTTCGCCAAAGGCATACACTCCTTTCGGGGTGATTAGACACCAAATGCATTTTAGTATTTGACTATATTCAAATTTTAGCACGCGTGCTAAAATTTGTCAATATGCAAATATGGTGTTTTTCGTTTTCGGACACGGCATATATTGTGAAAAAAAGCCTTGAAAAAACCCGGGGCGGGGTGTAGTATATACAATATAATAAATGAGGCGAAAGGAGATCGTAGACTATGAAGACGATCACCATTATCGGCGCGGGTATGATGGGCTCTGCCCTGGCGTTCCCCGCAAGAGAAAACGGCAATGAGGTCCGCATCGTGGGCACCCACTTAGACCGGGATATTATCGACACCAGCCGTGCCACCGGTCGCCATCCCAAGTTTGTAAAGGATTTCCCCGCAGGTATCACCTATTATCACATTGAGGAGCTGGAAACCGCCATCGAGGGCGCGGATTTCATCATCTGCGGCGTCAGCAGCTTCGGCGTGGATTGGTTCCGGGATGAGATCCTGCCCCGCCTGCAGGAAAATGTCCCTGTGATCTCCGTCACCAAGGGCCTTATGAATACCGAGGACGGCACACTTTTGTGCTACGTAGACCTGTGGCAGGCAAAGCTCGACGAGCTTAAGAAGAACATCCCCCTGTGCGCCATCGGCGGTCCCTGCACCAGCTATGAGCTGGTCGCCCACGACCAGACCGAGGTCACCTTCTGCGGTACCGATATGGAGGTGCTGCGGATGATCAAGAGCGCTATGGCTACCGATTACTACCACATCAGCCTTTCCCGTGACGTGATCGGCGTGGAAAGCGCCGTTGCCCTGAAAAACGGCTACGCCCTGGGCATTGCCCTGACCATCGGTCTGAACCAGAAGGCTTTCGGCATCGACAGCGAGCTGCACTATAACTCCCAGGCAGCTGTGTTCGGACAGGCTGTCCGGGAGATGCGTAAGCTCCTGCTGCTGCAGAATGCTGAGGATTTCGACAACTTAGTGCTGGGCGCAGGCGATCTGTATGTTACCGTTTATGGCGGCAGAACCAGACTGGTTGGCATCCTGCTGGGCAGAGGACTGAACATCGACGAGGCCAAGGCGGAGCTTGCGGGCGTGACCTTGGAGTCCCTGGTGGTTGCCGGTCGTGTGGCGCAGGCTATCCGCGTCAAGGCACAGCGTGGTCTTTGCAATATCGAGGAATTCCCCCTGCTGATGCACATCGACGAGATCCTCACCGAGAAAAAGGAAGTCAACATCCCCTGGGAAGCATTTACTTTTGAAAGATAATAAAAAGGAGAGGTCGCAAGACCTCTCTTTTTTTATTCAATTGACAATTATGGTTGTCATTGCGTGCCAGTCCACAGCCTGGCGTGGCAATCTATGTAGGGGCGGGTCAAGACCCGCCCTACTGGTTTTTCTCGCAAAGGAAGAAAAATAGGGTTGAGAAAAAGGTTAATTTGGTGTACACTATATAATTGAGAAAGAATGTGAAAGGAGGGAGCGGTATGAACTTCGATCCCGAAGAGAGAAAGCGTCAGCGTCAGGAGCGTGCCCGCAAAAGGGCAGAGGCGCAGGCGAAGCGGAAGAAGCTCTTTTTCCGTGTGGCAGCGGCGGTCGTGATCTTAGCTGTTTGTGGCATTTTGATCGTGACCCTGGCGGATAAAAAACCCCAGACCGATCCCTCTGATATGACGGCTACGGAGGAGACCCAGCCTCCCGTTTCTGTGGTGCATTTCGTTGCCGGCGGCGACTTGAATGTAAACGACGCGGTGGTGTCTGCCGGAGATAACAATTACGATTATACCCAGACTTTTATGGATGTGGCGCCGCTGCTTGCCCAGGGCGACCTGACGACGCTTAATTTCGAGGGCGGTCTTTACGGCGTGCCCTACGGAAACATCAACGCCTCTGCCCCCGTGTCCCTGGTCCAGGCTCTGCGCAGAGCCGGTGTGGATATGCTGCAGCTTGCCAATTCCTATTCCGTCCACCGGGGTATGTCCGGTCTTACCGATACCATAAACGCCGTCCGCGGCGCGGGCATCGAGCCTTTGGGCGTGTATGAAGACCAAAACGCCCGCAGACAAGGTCGGGGTTATACCATTCGCACCGTAAATGGTGTGGAGATCGCACTGGTTGCCTTTACCAAGGGTATGGGCGGCACCCGGCTGCCCTCCGGCAGCGAGGGCTGTGTAAATGTGCTCTACACCGATTACGACAGCACCTACCAGGAGGTGGACACCGAGACCATTACCTCTGTGCTGACCGCCGTAAAGAACGAAAAACCGGATATTACCATTGCGCTCCTCCACTGGGGCAGCGAGTTTAACGACACCGTCAGCGAAAGCCAGGAGGAGATCGTAAAGCTCCTGCAGGAAAACGGCGTCAATGCCATCATTGGCACCCATTCTCACTATGTGCAGAAGATGGTCTTTGACGAGGAGAAGGGCACATTCGTTGCCTACTGCTTAGGTGACTTCTTCGGAGATGCCCAGCGCTCCGGCTCCGAGTATTCTGTGGTGCTGGATTTGGAGATCACCAAGGACCTGCGCAGCGGTATCGCTGCCATCACAGGCTATTCCTACACGCCCATCTTCACGGTGGCGGAAAAAAATAAACCCCTGCGGGTGCTTCGCATCCATGAGGCGATGGATGCTTACGAGCAGGGGTATGTAGACCGGGTCTCCCCGGAAACCTACGCGGCAATGCAGTATGCTCTCGGCAGAATTGAGAGCCGCATTTCCGGAAACGGATAAAAAAACCGCCCCGGGTATTCCCGGGACGATGCTCGAAGAGCCATAAGGAGATGCCGCAGGCCGCTGAAAAGGGACGGCAAGCGGCATCTTTATTATAGGAGAACCGACAAAAAATTACAATAGGCAGGCTCAACGATATTAACAAAAACTAACCCATAAATTTGGTGAAAATGACGATGAAAATAGGATTCTACACCCTTGGCTGCAAGGTAAATCAATATGAGACCCAGGCAATGGAGCAGATCCTGCGGGAAATGGGGCACGAGATCGCCGATTTCCGGGAGGAATGTGACGGCTATATCGTCAACACCTGCTCCGTAACCGCCGTGGCGGACAAGAAGAACCGAAATGTGATCCGCCGTTGCCGCAGGGAAAATCCCGACGCGGTGCTCGGCGTCTGCGGCTGCTACGGTCAGCACGCGGCGGAGGCGCTGGAGGGCTTGGGCGTGGATGTGATCGGCGGCAGTGCTCGTCGGGAGGAGTTTCTCCAGGCGTTTTTGCAAGCTGCCGAAAACCGTCAAAGCGCCCGGGTCTTAGACGAAGCCTTAAAGAGAAGAACCTTTGAATATCTCCCCGCCGGCGGCTTGGAGGGTCGCACCCGAGCGATGTTAAAAGTGCAGGACGGCTGCGTCAATTTCTGCACCTACTGCATCATCCCCTATCTCCGGGGACCCATCCGATCCGCAAGCGTAGAGCAGGCGGTAAAGGACGCCAGAGCGTTGCAGAATCAGGGCTACCGGGAGATCGTGGTCACAGGTATCGAGATCGCCTCCTGGGGCGCAGACCTGCCGGGAAAGCCGGGCCTTGGAACGCTGTTGCGGGAAGTGTGCAATGCGGTGCCGGAAATGCGGATCCGCCTTGGCTCTTTGGAGCCCCGGATCATCACGGAGGAATTTTGCGAAATTCTGAGGACTCTGCCCAACATCTGCCCCCAGTTCCATCTTTCCATGCAGTCCGGCTGCGACACGGTACTTAAAAGAATGAACCGGAAGTACGATACCGCCCGGTATTTTGAAAGCGTAACGCTGCTGCGGAAGTATTTCCCCGGCTGCGCCGTCACTACGGATATGATCGTAGCGTTCCCCGGCGAAACCGAGGAGGAATTTGCGGCAAGCCTTTCCTTCATCGAAAAATGCGCCTTTGCGGATATGCACATCTTCCCCTATTCCCGCAGACCCGGCACTCCGGCGGATAAAATGCCCGGTCAGCATCAAAACGATGTGAAAGAGGCACGCAGCGCCGCTGCCATAAAAGTGGCGGATAGGATGAACGAAGCCTACCGGGAAGCCTTGATCGGCAGCACCCTGGAGGTTCTGTTCGAAGAGCCGGAGCAAGGCTATTTTGTGGGACACGCCCCCAATTATATAAAGGTATATGTCCAGGGGGAAACCCTGCATAACGAAGTAAAAACTGTCACCGTGACCGGTCTTTTCCGGGACGGCGTGAAGGGAGAACTACTATGAAATACGGTTTTGGTATCGATCTTGGCGGCACAACGGTAAAGCTCGCCTTTTTTGACCGGGAGGGAACGCTCCTCCACAAGTGGGAGATCCCCACAAACAAAGAGGATGATGGCAAGCATATCCTGCCGGATATCGCCGCGTCTGTGAAAAGCTTCCTGCAGGAAAAGAATATCCCCAATGGGGACATCATCGGCATCGGCATGGGCGTGCCGGGACCTGTCAACGCGGAGGGCGTCATTAATCGCTGCGTAAACTTAGGCTGGGGTGTTTTCAATATCCACGAAGCGCTCCATAAGCTCACCGGTTTTCCTGTAAAGGCGGGCAACGATGCCAATGTGGCAGCCCTGGGCGAATACTGGATGGGTGGCGGCAAGGGCTACGAAAACTTAGTGATGGTCACCCTGGGTACCGGCGTCGGCGGCGGTATTATCTTAGACGGTCAGGTGCTCCACGGTTCCTTCGGCGCTGCCGGCGAGATCGGTCACATGGTCTTAAATCCCGACGAAACGGAAACCTGCGGCTGCGGCAAAAAGGGCTGCGCAGAGCAGTATTGCTCCGCAACCGGCATCGTCCGGGTGGCAAAGAAGACATTAAGCGAAAGCAATGCTCCCTCCAGCCTCCGGGAGCTGGAGAATATGACCTGCAAGGATGTGTTCGACGCAGCTGCGGCAGGCGACGCGCTTGCGGGTAAGATCCTGGAAACGGTCTACGATTATATGGGTAAGTTCATCGCGGATATCTGCGCGGTGGTCAATCCCCAGGCGGTGGTCATCGGCGGCGGCGTCAGCAAGGCGGGCAAGACCCTTACCGAGGGAATCCGTCCCCACTTTGATAAGTATGCCTTCCACGCGGTCCGCGGCGCCCAGTTCCGGCTGGCGACCCTGGGAAACGATGCCGGCGCATACGGCGCCTTCAAATTGGCGCTCCAGGCATTTGGAAACTGAGGAAATTGTGGTCTTTGCCTATAAAAAATTGAAAAAATTGCTGTTTTTTTACATCAATGATACTTTACAATGAGAGTTTCTTGTTGTATAATGCTATCGTGCGAGATTTGGGAGAATTGCGCTTCCAACTTGCAAAAAAGTCTATTATGCCGCATACGCGGCAATGAAAAAATGGAGGAATATACCATGTCCGTAAAAGTTGCTATCAATGGTTTTGGCCGTATCGGCCGTCTGGCTTTCCGTCAGATGTTCGGCGCTGAGGGTTTTGAAGTTGTTGCCATCAACGACCTGACCTCTCCCGAGATGCTGGCTCACCTGCTGAAGTACGACTCCACCCAGGGCAATTACGCTGCTATGGGTCATGTTGTTACCGCTGGCGAGGACCACATCGTTGTCGACGGCAAGAAGATCACCATCTACGCTAAGGCTAACGCTGCTGAGCTGCCCTGGGGCGAGCTGGGTGTCGACGTAGTGCTGGAGTGCACCGGCTTCTACACCTCTAAGGCTAAGGCACAGGCACACATCGACGCCGGCGCTAAGAAGGTCATTATCTCTGCTCCCGCAGGCAACGATCTGCCCACCATCGTTTACAATGTCAACCACGCTACCCTGACCAAGGAAGACAACATCATCTCCGCTGCTTCCTGCACCACCAACTGCCTGGCTCCCATGGCTAAGGCTCTGAACGACCTGGCTTCCATCGAGTCCGGTATCATGTGCACCATCCACGCTTACACCGGCGACCAGATGATCCTGGACGGCCCCCAGAGAAAGGGCGACCTGCGCCGCTCCAGAGCTGGTGCTGTGAACATCGTTCCCAACTCCACCGGCGCTGCCAAGGCTATCGGCCTGGTCATCCCCGAGCTGAACGGCAAGCTGATCGGCGCTGCTCAGCGTATCCCCACTCCCACCGGTTCCACCACCATCCTGAACGCTGTTGTCGCTAAGGAAGTCACCAAGGAAGAGATCAACGCTGCCATGAA
>JAZSAB010000029.1:0-3107 GCA_045601675.1 Faecousia sp. | reverse complement strand
AGGGTAATGCTGGTTAATCTATCGGATGAAACCGTCCAGGATTATCCTTGGAGCGACGCCGAACGGAAACAATACCTTGGTGGAAAACCCATGGCCTATAAGCTCCTTTACGATCATCTGACAGGAAAAGAACATGCTTTTTCGGAAGAGAACTGGATAATAATCTCAACCGGTCCGCTAACTCTCACCGGCACTCCCAGTTCTTCCCGTTATGACATAACGACCATATCACCTCTTACCAACACACCGGTATCCTCCAACTGCGGCGGCGAGTTCGGTCTTTGGCTCAAGCGGGCAGGTTTCGATGCGCTGATCCTTGCCGGCCGGTGCAGCACTCCCCACTGGCTTGAGATTCGGGATGACCAATTTATTTTCCATGATGCAGCCGGCCTTTGGGGTACTTACTGCGATGACTGCCGTCAGCAGCTGGGCTGCTTTATGGGCGACGGTCAACACGGAAGTCTGTATATTGGGCCTGCCGGAGAAAACGGTGTCCGGTTTGCATCCATCATGGATGGAACCCATACATCCGGACGAACGGGTATCGGTGCCGTTTTCGGGTGGAAAAACCTAAAAGCTATCACGGTTACAGGAACAAAGGCTCTACCGATCCGCAACCCGAATAAAGCTTCCTTACTGAACAAGAAATACTTCCAAATGCTGCACGCACACCCTTTGACCGGCAAAAACAGCCGCAGTGGAACACCTACCTCAAAACCCTGTTCCGGATGCCCCATTTTATGCCGGCGGCAGTTCACCAAAGGAGCAGATCGTCAAACAGATCTGTTCAACCGGCTGGGTATGGATTCCGGTTCCTCACTAGATGCCGCCAATTGGGCATATGCAGCCTCCGCGCAGGGCGTTTTTGATTGGAATCTTCCGACCCGGGAACAGCTATATGAGGATATTGCTTTTCGCCGTGGCGCAGGCAAAGAACTGGCTGAAGGCGCAAAATATCTCTCCGGGAAATACGACTTCAAATTACCAAAGGAAAAAGGATCGGCCCATGACAGCCACAACCGAGATGACAGCTATCTCGCACTGTTACGGGGCTGGGGCTTTGATCCGGATGCTATGTCAGACGAAATCCGTCTGAATTGCATGCTACTGTATTTAGATCTGTGCGAGGCGCTCTCCGCATCCGGCCTGTGTATGTTCACCGTCAACGCATTCTGCTCTGGAATACTGCTGACAAAACCGGTTTCCTTACGCAGCAAGCTTATCCGCCGTATCGTATCGCTCCGCGCTGACCGGTTCCTGCATCGGATTGTCCGCAAACCGGAAACTCTGAGTATTCCGCTGCCTCTTTTCTGGCAGACGAAGATTTTATATGCTGTTTCTGGGTTGAAACTGACACCGGGACAGTTGATCCGGGTAGGTGAGCGGTGTTTTGCGCTGGAACAGTTGCTGTCGCTCCGCTTTGGCGGTGATGCAGAAAAGCTGCCAAAGATGCTTGCTAAAGAAAGAATCTGTACCCCCAGCGAATATTTCGCAGCCCGTGGTTGGTCTGCCCAAGGTATTCCCCCTGAACTATAAATCACTTAAGATGAATCCCCACAGCCAGCTCCCTATGAGATAGCTGTGGGGATTCTTCTGTTTATCCACACATTGGAAGAAACGGTGATTTCTCTTTAAAATAAGATTGGAATGAAACTTAAGGAGGAAAAGCACATGGTAACATTTTTTGAAACACTGGGTGGTACATATCGGCAAGAGGGAGACTATCTGCTACCCAACATTGAAATTCCTGAAATTCCGCAACTGGGCTTTTGGGGTCAACGGCGACATAAGTACTTGTTGGAGCACCAGCACGCCCTCTATACTGCGCTGTTTATCAGCGGTAAGTTGGCTGCTCACATAGAGGAGATCGACCGGGTGGCGGCTAAGATGTTCGACCGGGTGCTAGAGCAGCTAAAGGCGCGGGATGGCATTACCGAGGAACTGAAAGCACAGCAACAAATGGAGTGGGTGCGACGGATGAATGCAATTCGCAATGAGGCAGAAGCCGCAGTCATGGGGGAGTTGATCTACGAATGAGGACGCCCAAAAGAAGACTTGTTCTTACTCCAGCCGAGTATCAGTTAATGTTTATGGGTCTGCTCCAATTCCGAAACAAGCTGATCCGGAATGGCAGATACCCGGATGTAATCAACGAACTAATGATCAAACTACAGAAAGCGAGGAAGTATATTTAAGCTGAAAGCAGAAAGCGGAGCGAGGCTTGGAACAAAGGAACCTTTCGGCTACATCAAGGACCCGCAGGATCCCAAGCGGAAGATTATTCCTGACCCAGATACTATGCACATTGTAAAATATATTTTCCAATTATGTGTGTGGGGAAAGGGACCACTGCAAATTGCAAATTGTTTGCGTGAGGAACAAGTACCGACACCAACAGCATTTTACTACTATCATCATGGAGTTTTGCCCGGTCGTGCAAACATGGACGATCCGTTTTCCTGGAATCAAAGAACTGTTGCGAATATACTTGAGAATGAAGTGTATTTGGGTCATACCGTGAACATGAAAACAACTAGCCTTTCTTATAAAAATAAGAAGCGGATTGAGCGACCGGAATCGGAGCACATTCGCTTTGAAAATACACACGAGCCATTGATCGACCAGCAGACCTGGGATATCGTCCAGGAGGCGCGTAAGCATAAACGGCGCAGATCAAACATAGAAGAAGAAAATTTCTATTCCGGTTTGGTATACTGCGCAGATTGTGGAGCCAAAATGACGTTATTTCGTTCACGGGCGAAAGGGCCGGAGAAAGAGGAATTTATTTGCTCAGCTTATCGGCAAAAAGGAAAAGCAACCTGCTCGGTGCATTTGATTCGGCGGGCGACTTTAGAGGCTGTTCTTCTCGATGATCTGCGCCGTGTAACCCATTTTGCACGACAGAATGAAGCGTTGTTTGCAGAACATATTGGGCAAAAATGTAAGGCTGAGTCACAGCGAGAGATGAGACGGCTTCGCAAAGAAATTGATGCGTTAAACAGGCGCCAAGGTGAATTAATGGCCTTATTTAAGCGCCTCTATGAGGATAATGTTCTGGGTCGTATTCCGGATGCGCAATATCAGGTTTTATCTCAGGGATATACAGA